>CAMOXX010000001.1 GCA_946629475.1 uncultured Blautia sp.
CGTCTCGTTGCATTATATGGGTATTGTGGTAATCTGTCAAGTTTTTTATTTATTTAAGAAAATCAGGTCACTTTACCGCCGCAAGAAAATAGCGATAAATCAGGGATGTAGTCGCCTCGCTGTAATGCACACGGTCGCCCGAAAGGTATGACACACCTTTTTTTGCCAGATAGCTGTAAAGATTAAGATATTTCACGCCTGAGCCAAGCGACAGAGCAGTTTTCTTAAGATACGTGTTAAATCTGACAAGATCACTGTCGGTACTGCCGTATCCATCTTTTCCGCCAAGGAACTGGCCCAGTCCGGCCAGATACACACGGGCTCCCTTTGCTTTCCACTGAGGTACTGCCATTTTGTAGAATGCAGCATATCTGTTGTAATAATCGTAATCGTTGGTTCCGATCCACACACAGATGTCCGTATTGCCGTCGAGTGCTGAGAGAATCTGGCTCTGGATCTCAGCGCTTGAGAGCCAGTCAATGCCGATGTTTGATTTCGCGATATAGCTCACGCCGGCACTCTGGCACCATGTGCTCATAAAAAGGACTCTCGAATCGCCGACCACCAGCAGCTTCCGGCCAGTCCCGGTCATTGCGGGTGATTCCTCGTCGGAATACTTTTCCAGGCTCTTGCTTTTTCCAAAGCTGCCATAGGCGACGCTGTCGACATTCTTTGAGTATGCGCGTACCTTGTAGTAGTAGGTTCTGTTTGTAACCAGCCTGGTGTCGCGGACCGCATGAACACTGGAGCTTTCGATCGTAGCGATCTTCTGATAATCACCATTCGCCGCCACGGATCTGTATATTTCGTATCCGTCAGCATAAGAATTCTTCTTCCACGTGACAACACCGCTGTCACTTTTGTCTCTCGAAGTGCTCGTAATCACCGTGCTGGGAGAAGGTGCTGTCTTAACCTTCACGCTGCAGAATCCGCTGTAAATCTTCTTTCCGTTTACCCGGGTATATGACCTCATCCGATAATAATAGGTCAGGTTATATTTCCCGCGGATCTTCAATTTAGTAGTATTTCCGCTGATGGATTTGAACCAGTGGAACTTTCTGTCGGAATTCAGTTTAAACAGCTCATATCCTGTCGCACCGGGAACTTTATCCCATTTGATTGTTACGTAATTCGCCCTGGCTGAGCCGACTGCCGCCGGTTTTTCAGGAGCGGTCACTTCAGCCCTGACTGCTGCAGCAGTGCCCGGCAGCCACAGGGACAGCAGGAATGCTGCCGCAAGGATAAACGCCGCCGAACACTTACGCAAATGTCTTTTCATAAAATCCTCCATACTGCTTTAAAAGTAACTGATTATTCGGAAATCTCCGCTTCCTCCGGTACCGCCTCTTCTGTTTCTTCAGCGGCTTCCTCCGGCGCTGTCACTTCCTCGGCATCTTCATCTTCTGCAGGGGCATCCTCAGCGTCAGAATTTCCGGGGATCTCCTCAAACTCAGGTTCCTCTTCTTCTTCCGGTTCGGGATCCGGAACCGGTGTTCCGCAGTACGGGCAGAATGAAGCATATTTATCAACTTCCTTCTTGCAGGCCGGGCAGATTTTCTGTCCTTTCTTTCCTGCAGCATCCGCCTTCAGCTCATCAGCGGCATCTTCATGCCCCTTAATCTCCTCACAGAGAGATACCAGGTCGCTGTCCACTTCCCCGCCTTCGAGAAATCTGGAATAAACAATCCTGCCGATGTCCGTCATAAGCTTTTCAGCCATGCGCTCTTCACCGGCTATTCTGCTTCTCAGCTTCTGGGTTTCGTAGACAGAATTGACTCTCTCTGTCAGACTCTGAGCTTTTTTCGAAAGCGTTCCGCCCAGCTCGTCAAAAAAGTCCTTAGCCATAGTAACCATCTCCTTTTCTTTTATTCAGAAACAGCCGGCCGCAAGAACCGGCATGCTCCGCCAAATCTACATACTCCCCGGCAGAACCCCTTCCTGCCCCCGCATATAGATCCCCGGACCTCCGCGGCCCTCAATATACTCCCTCGTAATGACGACCTGTCCGATGCTGTCGTCCTTCGGGATCTCGTACATAATATCCAGCATATACTTCTCCAGGACAGCCCGGAGTGCCCTTGCGCCTGTGTCCTTCTCCATCGCCTTCGCGGCAATCGCATACAGCGCGCCGTCATCAAAGGCAAGCCTGACCTCATCCATCGCCAGAAGCTTCTGATACTGCTTCAGAATGGCGTTCTTCGGCTCCTTCAGGATACGCACCAGCATATCCTCCGTGAGACCGTCCATCGTAAATACAACAGGCAGTCTGCCCAGGAACTCCGGGATCATCCCGAATTTCCGAAGATCTTCCACCGTCACTTTTTCAAGCAGATGGGGATCATTGTCATACTTGTCCTTCAGGTCGGCATAAAAACCGATGGAGGCCTGCTTGTTCAGTCTCTCCTTGATGATACTGTCAAGATCGGGAAATGCTCCGCCGCAGATAAACAGGATGTTGCTCGTATTGACGATCGCCATGGGCACCATCGCGTTTTTGCTGCTGGCACCGACGGGAACCTCAATTTCACTCCCCTCAAGGAGCTTCAGCATCCCCTGCTGGACCGCTTCCCCACTGACATCTCTCTGATTGGTATTTTTCTTTTTGGCAATCTTATCGATCTCATCGATAAAGATGATGCCGTGCTCCGCCTTCTCCACATCGTTGTCCGCTGCGGCGAGCAGCTTGGATACCACACTCTCGATGTCATCGCCGATATACCCGGCTTCGGTTAAAGATGTAGCATCCGCTATCGCGAGCGGCACATCCAGCAGTTTTGCCAGTGTCTTTACCAGATACGTTTTTCCGCAGCCTGTCGGGCCGATCATCAGCATGTTGGACTTTTCGATTTCGACTCCGTCCTCCATATCCGACGCTACTCTTTTGTAATGATTGTATACAGCCACGGACATTACTTTTTTCGCGTAATCCTGTCCGATGACATGCTCATCCAGGGCAGCCTTGATCCGATGAGGCGAAGGGATTCTGCGGAAGTCAAAGGAAGGAGCCTTCGCGTCCGTCTTTTTTTCCGCTTCTTTCTTCTTTTTCACTTTTTTCGGGGTTCCTGCGGGGTTGTTAAACGCACTCAGGTCAAGCATACTGATATTTGGAATATTGATCATTCCCGAAGGATTGAAAACGCCGTCCGGGAACTGGGTATTCATCATATCGAAGCTTTTCTGCATGCAGTCCGTGCAAATATGAATATCGTTCGGAAGAACAATCATTCCGCTGCATTCCGATTCCGGTCTTCTGCAGAGGAAACAGAAGCTTTCATATTCCTTGTCATCTTCAGATGATTCTTCTGTCTTCCGTTCAAATTCGTCAAAATCTTCTGCCATTGATACTCCTTTCGGTATTATTACAGAATATTGCACAACATATTAAGGACAAAATCCCGCCAGTTCGAATTATACCACATTATGTAAAGAAATCACAATACTTTTTTAAAAATTTAACAATTTAGTGATTTATCCGTCCTGAGGCCTGGCACCCATCGTTACATATACCGACTGCTCTTCATAAACTCCCGATGCATTCTTTCTCGCAATCACAATCTCGACGCTCTCACCCGCGCGGTAATACGCAAGCTTTTCAATCAGATCCGTGCGGTCCTGCACAGGATATCCGTCCAGTTCCGTAATGATATCGCCCTGCTGGATTCCTGCGTTAAACGCAGCTCCGCCCTCGAAGGCTTCTGCCACAAATGCTCCTTCAGGGATACCGTACATTCTGGAAGCTTCCCATCCCATGTCCGCTACGGAAACTCCGAGATAAGCGGCCGACGAGCTGTCAGCCTTAGTTCTCGTCTCCCTTGTCATCAGTTCATTCAGGATCGGCGAAGCCTTTGAAATAGGGATCGCGTATCCCATGCCTTCCACTCTGCTGTCAGCATATTTTGCGGAATTGATCCCAATCACTTCGCCATTCATATTCAGGAGGGCGCCGCCGCTGTTTCCCGGATTGATGGCGGCATCTGTCTGGATCAGTCCTTCAGCCACGGATGTCCCGGCCGAAATTGAACGGTTCAGGGCACTGATCCAGCCGGATGTAACCGACTGGCCATAGCCAAGCGCATTTCCGATCGCAACCACCTGTTCTCCGACAACCAGATCATCAGAATCCCCAAGGGTAGCAATTTTAATCCTGCTCATTGTCTCTGAAGGAATATCCGACTTGTTAACTGCCACGACGGCCAGATCATTATCTGCATCCGTTCCCTTGATCGACGCGCTTACCGCCCCGTCATAGTTAAGGTCGCTTGTTATCCTGCTCATCAGGCTCTGCCACTCCGAAGCCTTCTGCTCATCGCCTCCGATAAAAAGGACGCTGAGTGTCGATGCGCCGGAAACCACATGATTGTTCGTCGCAATCAGAAGCTCATCCTCATTTTCACCGACAATGATTCCTGATCCGCTGCCCGCGCTCTCATACCTCTGACTGCGGTACCCGAAAAAGTCCGGGATTTCCTGGATGCTCACTGTTGTGATAGCCACAACGGCAGGCATGCATTCCGCAGCGACATCCGCCACCGCTCCTTTTCCCGTCACGGAAGCGGCTTCCGATGAGCTTGCCGCCTGGCTTCCATAAGTTTCCGCAGGGACAGTTTCTTCGTGGACGAGCGGCTCTGTGCGGCTGATTACGGAAGAAGGGGCTGTGCTGCCGGAAATGTCCGGCGCGGATACAGCCCGCAGGACAAGTCCGGAAACCAGTCCGAACACTGCAGCCACGGCAGCCGTTTTCAAAAGCAGAACGCCAAAGCTTTGTCTTTTTTTCTCTTCTCTGCCGGAGTTCCCGCCGGTTCTCCGGTTTATATTATAATAGCCGTACCGGGAAGGTTTTGCCTTGTCAGTACTACCCGCATAATCATCTCCGGTCCAGAATCCGTCACTCATATTCTGACCTCCATACCACGTTTTTGTGTAGTGTATCAGGGAAATGTGTTAAAAATGTGACTGATTCCAATATTCTTTGTTGAATGTACATGCCCGGATAATGCGGGATGGAAGCTGGCGGTATCTGCACCCGAGCGTATATCCGGCATATTTTGCCGCGCTCATAATAATGAGCTCCGGGATCCGTCCGATATGGCCATTTGAGGCAAGATACCGCGCCGTCTCCTTCACGAGCCGGATTCCTTCCCCTTCTGAACGGATGCCTCCAAATACTTCCGGATACTCTGCCTGGGAGACCCCTATGTCAAAATTCCGATGAAACTGTTCAGCCGGATTATAATTGTGGGAATGATAAACTTCCGCCTCTGCCGCGTAGGCCACGCCGTACCCCGCATGCATCAGCCTGGACGCCATGATCATATCCTCATTAAAAATTGTTTTCTCCGGGAATCCACCCGCGGCGAGATAACTGCTTCTCCGATATGCGGCACACACGTTTGAGCAGAAAAATGTCTTGATCCCATACCTGTCTGTGTCCTCCAGATGGCGGACACAGGATTCATCCGGGTAGTTAAAAGCACGGGTGCGCCGCTCAATCACACCGCTCCCCTTTTTTGGCCTCTGTCTCGCATAAGCTGCTGCCGTATCAGGTGATCCTGTGATCGGAGCAGTCAGTTTTTCCAGAAGGTTCTTTCTCACAGGAACTGCATCCTGCGTCATAAAAACCAGAATATCCGCCCCGGACCTCTCCGCCGCTTCACTTCTGGTTCCGCCATGGTCAAACTCCTCCTTACGGATATGCCTTACCTCGAGAAGCGGAAACTGTGCTTCCCATTCGGGATTCCAGTATTCCTCTCCGGTATTCACCACTGAAATATGCTCCGGCAGCACGCTCTGCGCGGACAGACGTTTCAGGATCTCACAGAACTCCCGGCCGGGCCGGTATGTTGGAATAATCACATCTATCTTCATTTTTCACCCTCAAGCAAGCAGCAGCCCGGGCAGGGCTGCTGTTTTGTTTACATATCACATTATCAGGCGGCCTCCGCGCCATAATCGGCACCGTCCGGATTTCCTCCATCGTACCCGGTGTCAAACCCTGCGTCACCGTATTCTCCGATATCTCCTCCGGAATCGTAGCTGAAAGCATCTCCGGAATCATAACCGGAATCCGTTCCGCCGTCCGTGTAGGAAGATTCGCTCACACCCGCGTCATAGCCGGGGTCTGTATATACAGGTTCAGCCGGAAGCTCTGACTGGAGCTCCGTGGATTCCGGGAGCGTCCCGCTGTCCGGTGCCTGATAGCTGTCCCCCGGATCATAGGCTGTCCCTTCGTCTGCAGGAGCGCTTGCGGGCTCCGCCGTGATGGTATCTGATGCAATGACGGTATCGGGAGCAGCATCCATATAAGAATCCGTTTCTGTATAAGAGGTCAGCTCCTCCGACGGATCTGAATAGGATTGCTCCGTCACAGTCATATATCCGTAATCCTCATAAGTATTTCCGCCGGAACCGTTGTCCTGCCAGAGGAAAATATCCTCGGCATCTCCCTTCTCATAAGTGACAGCCGGAGCCTCATCCCGGGTTTTTTCGGCGCCGCCGACAATTTCGAGGATTTTATTGCTGCACTCTTCCACAGTCGGCGACGGTTCATAGCCGGCTTTTTCATAGAAAAACTCATGCAGGCCGGATACATTCACCGAGAGGGACATCGGTACGATAATGCTCCCGCGCACATCGGAAAACTTGTAGATCATCGGAAACCCGCCGGTCATATCGATCGTATAGCCCATCAGCTGTGGAAGCATGCTCAGGATTTCCGTCTGGGAGAGGGATGTCCTCACCATAGGGAATACCCGGTCCATCAGCTTCATAATAGTCGGAAGCCCGGAAGAGACCGCCTTGGTGGCCAGCAGGCCGATCACACGTCTCTGCCGCTCTGTCCGGCCCATATCCAGGCTGCTGGTATAACGGATGCGGCAGTAGGATGTCACCTGCACCCCGTTCAGGTCATACAGCCCGAGAATCTCCTCCTGATCCTCCGGCTCTTTCTCCGGCAGCTCCACCGGAGTGTAGCTTTTTCCCGTCTCCTCAGCCGTCTCCACGCAGTAATTGTTCATGTGGACGATCTCCGCATAGGACAGGGGAACCGACAGACCTCCAAGCGCATCCACTGCCTCCGCCAGCGCGTTGAAGTCGATGGTGATATAATCGGTAATAGCCAGATCCAGGTTCCTGTTCAGCATATTGACTGCCTGTCGAGGCCCTCCGTAGGCATATGCGGCATTGGCCTTTGCATAAATATCATCGCCGATATTCAGGAGGGTGTCGCGGTAGATCGAAACCAGCCTCACCTTCTGCGTATCATTATTGATACTGCAGATGATCATCGTATCACTGTTCTCCCCTGAGAGAGCTTCGTTCTGGTCACGGTGATCAATCCCGAAAAGCGCATATGTCCGGTAGCCTGTCATCCGCGGAACTTCCTCGTTGGTGACAATCACACCCTTTGATATTTTTCCCTCGTCATTCAGCGTTACCTCAGGAGCCTCGCTCACAATGGAAAGCCGTTCCGTCAGCTGTCCGTAGACATACAGCCCGCCGATCAGCAAAATCAGAACCACTGCCTCAGCCGCAAGCAGAATCCCCTTCAGAACTCTGTGCTTTTTCATGTTTGTTCCCTCAATATGCGTTCTTATTGATAAACCCTTTAAATACCGTCAGGATCAGGATCTTAATATCAAGCCCGACTGTCCAGTTTTCAATATAATAAAGATCATGGTCGATCCTCTTCCGGATGGAGGTATCGCCCCGGTAGCCGTTCACCTGTGCCCACCCCGTCAGACCCGGGCGGACCTGGTGCTTGATCATGTAGCGCGGGATCTCCTCACGGAATTTTTCCACAAAAAACGGCCGTTCCGGTCTCGGCCCAACCAGACTCATCTGGCCGGTCAGGATATTGAACAGCTGCGGAAGCTCATCTATGCTGGTTCGACGCATAAACCTTCCCACCCGTGTAACTCTCGGGTCGTTTTTCACGGTCCATGCTTTTTTCTCCTGCTCCAGAGGCTGAACCTCCATGGAGCGGAACTTATACATCCAGAATGTTTTGTTGTGAAGTCCTACCCGCTCCTGCTTATAAATCAGGGGACCGGGCGAGGTCAGCTTGATCAGGATGCACATCGCCAGCATCAGAGGAGAAGAAATGATGATTGCCATGAGAGAGCCGACAATGTCCATTCCCCTTTTGATCATTGCATTGAAGTTATTGCTCAGCGGGACATAGCGGATGTTGATGACCGGAAGTCCCTGGATATCCTCGGTATAAGGCCGGGTCGGGATAATGTTGCTGTAGTCCGGAATGAATTTTGTGTGCACGCCGGATTTTTCGCACATACTGACAATCTGCTCCAGCCGGTAATACTCGCTCAGGCTCAGAGTGATCGCGATCTCATCCAGACTGCTGTTCGGAAGTACAACCATCAGGTTGGCAATCCGCCCCAGGACCTTGATTCCTCTGTATTTTGTCCCGGAAGGCACATTGTCATCCAGAATTCCTCGCACCACATACCCCCACTGGGGGTTTTCCAGTATCCTGTCGATATATTCCTCACTGGCACGGCTGTAGCCCACCAGCAGCACCTGTTTCTGGTTGAGTCCCTTCCGCCTCATATCCCGAAGGATATAAAAGACGAGCATACGGACTCCCCACTCCAGGATCGTATTGACAAAGTAAAAGATAAAAAAAGTCAGACGGGAATAGTTATTCTCGTCGATCACATACAAAACAGAGATAATTACCAGAAGGCCGAGCGTATTCGCTTTAACTACATTTGAGAGGACCAGCCTCCTCCCCTGCATCCGCAGCGGAGTATAAAGAGAAAAGGCGTGGTACAGAAGCAGGTATCCGGGTATGATGAATACCAGCAGAAACATGAAGTCGCTGAATGTTTTGGTCGTTATTGCGGAATCCGCAAAGGGTCCCCTGAATCTCATCCACCATGCAAGCAGGTAGGAAAAGCCGGTCACGAGGACATCAATGACAATATGTGCCCGGCTGAAATGTTTTTCGTTATCTATAATCAATTTTTGCCACCTCTGTCTAAACTGTAACCGGGCAAAAGCACTGCATCCCTGTGTGCCATTTTTTTACAATACTTAGACAAAACAAAAGACAGTCTGTAAAATCGACTGTCTTTATCTTATAATATCTGTAACAGAATTTCAATATTTTCTTTCTCTTTTTATGAGGTAAAACGGAGGATGACGCTCCTCCACAGTTCCAGCTGAACCTTCAGATAGCACGAATAATACTCAGAGTCATACGGAAACGCAGGATTCTGGCGGCTGATCCGGAACCCGTTCACAATGCCCGCCGCGTATTCCCGGCCATAACCCTTCAGAGTAAAATACAGAAGCTTAATTCCGAATCCCGCCGTAAGAAGCGGTAAATTCAGGAGGATCTGCGGCAGCGGCATATTCTTGCAGATCATATAGACATTGTTGCGGGAGGAATACCGGATTTTAAACTGGTTATACCGGGAGCCGGAGGTTCCGCTCCCCACATGCCAGACCACTGCTTTCGGCGCGTACCAGTTTTCATACCCTCTCAATCTCGCCCGGTAGCCGATATCCAGATCCTCGAGATAGGCAAAATGCTCTTCATCGAACATCCCCAGCTTTACAAGCAGGCTCTTCCGGTATATCGCCGCTCCGGCGCAGGAAGAAAAGATCTGCTCTTCCCGGTTATAGAGGGACGCGCTTTTCCCTTTTCCCCGGGCAAAGGCCCATCCGAGCGCACTGTAAAAATCTCCCGCGTCATCGAGGACCGACCTGTCATGAAAGCTGATCATTTTGGCCTGGCAGGAGAATGCCTTCCTGTGCCGTCTGACCGCCTGATACAGTTCCTTCACAAAGCTCGGCGATACCTCTGTATCGTTGTTCAGCAGAATAACGTACTTTCCGCTGCTCCTTCTGATCCCTTCGTTCACCGCCCCGGCGAATCCCCGGTTTTCCGGCAGCCGGATAATCTGTACTCCGGGATAGTTTTTCTCCGCAAAGTCACAGCTTCCGTCCGTACTTCCGTTATCTACCAGTATCATCTCAAAAGGAGGACCCTCCTGGGAAGCAAGGCTTGACAGCACGCTCTCCAGAAAGACACGTCCATTGTAATTCGGTATGATTACCGATATGATTGCAGCCATATGGTTTCTACTCCGTCACCTTTTTTTCCATCCCCGGCAGGGCCTTCAGCGAGTAATTCCACTTTGTCAGGGAAAGATTCTTATTATAATACGGATCGCCCTTTTTCAGGATATCAATCCACCTTGTCCGGAAAAACTCGATCTCGCTCTGGAATCTCCTGACCTTTGCTTCATTGTCCTCAGCCCCCCGTGTCCTGGATTCCAGATGGTACATCTGTACATACGGGTCATAAACCACCAGATACCCTGCTTTGCGGATCCGCAGGCAGAAGTCCACATCATTGAAGGCAACAGCCAGCTTCTCTTCAAAGCCGCCGATCTCCGTGTAAACATCCCTGCGCACCATCATACAGGCGGCCGTGACCGCGCTCAGATCCTGAATGATGGATGCCTTATGCAGATATCCGCTCCGGGAAGAAGGCATATCCACAAACATGTTTCCCGCAATGCCGCCGATCCCCACAACAATCCCGGCATGCTGTATCGTGTCGTTCTCATACAGCAGCTTCACTCCGACCGCGCCGGTGCCGGGTCTCTGGCAGACACCCAGCATCTCCTCGATCCAGCCCGGTGTAATGACTTCGATGTCATTGTTCAGCAGGATCAGGTATTCACCCCGGGCATGGGATACCGCGAAATTATTGATCGCACTGTAGTTGAAAGGTTTCCGGTACCGGAAAAGGCGGATGTCCGGTTCCTTCGAGAGCTCGCGGTAGTACCGGAAGATTTCGTCCGTGGTGCTGTTGTTCTCGGCGATGAGAATCTCGTAGTTTGGGTATGTTGTCTTTTTGCGGATCGAGTCGATACAGTTTTTCAGCGTTTCCTTTTCATCCTTGTTCGGAATCACGATCGATACGAGCGGCTGGCCGTGAACCGGATACTTCACCCGGTAAAAGCCGTAGTCAGGGGTGTGGGAAACGGTTCCCTGTACACCTGTTCTTAAAAGGTGCTCCTCGATCGCGCGCCGCCCCGCCTCATAGGCATACATCTTGCTTGCCGGATTGTCGGCCGTTGAAGCCCGGTGGGTCCTCCAGTGATAGAGAATCTCCGGAATATGCACAATTTCCCTCGCTTTTTCCGTGCAGCGGAGGATCAGGTCATAGTCCTGCGCCCCGTCAAAGGACTCCCGGAAGCCTCCGGTCTCCCGGAGCAGGGCCGTCCTTGCGACAAAGAAATGGCAGATATAATTGTTGGAAAGAAGCAGGTCGGGATTATAGTCCGGCTTCAGGTGGGGCTGATAATGCTCTGAAAGATCCGCCGTCACCTTATCCTCATCCGTATAAACAATATCACAGTCCGGATGGTTTCGAACCGCCAGCGCCGTCTCATAGAGCGCGTTCGGAGCGAGGAGGTCATCGTGGTCGAGGAGCCCCGTAAATTCTCCGGCAGCCATTTTCAGAGCCTGGTTTGAGTTTCCGGCAATCCCCAGGTTTTCGGAAAGGTCAAGAACCCTGATGCGCTTATCCCTGCCCGCATACTCCTTCAGGACACGCGCCATATCCGGATCATCCGGACTTCCGTTTACGATGCAGAGTTCCCAGTTCGGATACGTCTGCGCCAGAACAGAGTCCATCATCTGCCTCAGATACGCCTCCGGCGTGCGGAAGGCAGGAACCGCAATACTGATTTTAACCCCGTTTTTCACAGTGCTCCTGCGCTGCCTGGAAAGAACCGTTTCGTCCGGCATGTAAGCCGGATACCAGACATCATACGGGACCTCCTCCGGCTCAAGCCGCTCCTGCAGCCGGATCCAGAATTCCTTCGGTCCATAATGCCGTAAGTAAAGCAGTCCCTTTTTGATCATGTAGGGCGACAGGCGGCTCATCAGTTTCCGCCATTCAATTTTCCCTCCTGTGCCTTTCTCCTGCGGCATGATACTCCCCTCTCCATCATATTTTACCAAAGTATGAAGTTATTGTAACATTACATTATATTTTTTGCAAGGAAAGCATGAACTGTGTTATAGTATAAGATATAATTTTTACAGACTGGAGCTTTTAGAAGCGATGAATACCAAACAGAAACAAGCGCTTTTTGCTGCCGCGGCCTTATTGTTCTCACAATGTCCTGCACTGTCCGCTTTCGGTGAGGATTATTACACCGATTACGGTTACAGCGAAGAGGAATACTACTATAATGAGGATTCCTCAGACGGATACTACTATGATGATTCAGGGTCTTACTATGATGATTCCGGATCCTATGATACTTACGATACTTATGATACTTACGATACCTATTCTGACTACCAGGAAAATGATTATACGGAGGAAGAATCTGCCGTGAGTGAGGGATCCGAAGAATCGGAAAGCGAAAAGGCAGAAGATGTGGTGGAAATCCCCCCGTTTGATCCGGAAAATATTGTTCAGGGCGAAATCATTACCAACAAGATCCCTGACTGGCCAAAGGGTCCTTCCATCGAATGCGCCTCGGCCATTCTGATTGAGGATTCTACCGGCACTGTCCTGTATTCGTCCGATTCTGACATAATGTACTATCCTTCCAGCCCGGTTAAAATCATGACCTGCCTGCTCGCCCTGGAAAACTGTGATCTCTCGGAGGAAGTCACTTTTACCGAAACCGGCGTTTCCGGAGCAACGGACGGAGCAACCAACATTGCCGCGCAGGTGGACGAGGTTTTCACGGTTGAACAGTGCCTGTACGCCATCATGCTTTCTTCCGCAAATGATGCCTCCCTGCAGATTGCAGAGTACGTCGGCGGAACGGTGGACTTTTTTGTGGAGATGATGAATGACAAGGCACTCTCCCTTGGCTGCAATGGAACAGTATTTACCAACCCGACAGGCCTCTCCGACCCGGCTCAGCATACCACGGCACATGATCTCGCCCTGATCATGCAGGCAGCAATGAAGAACGAGACCTTTCGTCAGATTGCCTCAGCAAACACATACACCATTCCGCCCACCAATTTATCGGGCGGTGAGCGAAACCTGACCAATACCTTCACGATGACCGACCCGGGAAGTGCGGGATACTATTCAGGGACCCTTGCCGGAAAAGAGGGCTACACCAGTCAGTCCGGCAGTGTTCTTGTATGTACGGCAGAGAGGGATGGAATCAGCCTGACCTGCGCCGTAATGCGCGGCGAAGCCGAAAATACCGACGCACAGGCTGCGGCTCTTCTTGATTACGGTTTTTTTAATTTCAGGCTGATGGATCTCGGCTATCGGGATTTCAATGTGATAGATGGCGGCAAAGTATGCGTCCCCATCGGCACGATAACCAGCCAGGTCGAGATGGAGGATACGCTGAACGAAAACAATGAATATTCCCGCCAGTATACCTTTGGCGGAAATCCCGTCGGAACCGCTACCGCCCTGATCGTGGAGGAAGAGGAGGATCCCGCCATAGCGGACGGGCAGAAGCACATGGAGGAGGCTCGGGAAAACTCGCAGAAGCAGAGCATTGTTCCATACATCATAATCATTGCAGCCGGACTGCTGCTGATCGGGTTTGTGATCACCAGAATTGTTGCTGCGGCAAAAAAGAACAGTTAATATATTAAAAAGCAGCGGGGAAAATCCCCGCTGTCTTTTATTATGCCCACAGCTTTGCGTATATTTTCATAATCTCCTGCTTTGTCGGCGTTTTCGGGTTGGTTGCCGTGCAGGCGTCTGCCAGAGCCGCCTCCGCCATCGTTTCGATCGCGCCGAAATAGTCCTCGGGGGCAATGGTACGCAGCTCCTGGATGGTCGTGGGAATGTTCATTTCCTTCTGCATCAGCTGGATCCAGTTTACCAGGGAACGAACCGTCATGACCTTATTGAAGTTGCTGAGCCCCAGTACATGGGCAATCGTGGAATAGCGTTTTACGGAAGGATGGTACTCCTTCTGGCTCCTGCTGTACTTGTCAATTTCGGAATTGTATTCAATAACGTGGGGCAGAAGCATGGCATTCGCCCGCCCGTGCGGAACATGGAACAATGCTCCGAGCTGATGCGCCATACTGTGCGTGATCCCGAGGCCGGCTGTGTTGAAGGAAAGCCCGGCAAGGCAGGAAGCCACGTGCATTTTCTGACGCGCATGCATGTCATTTCCGTCCAGATATGCCCTCAGCAGGAACACCCCGCATATCTCGATGGATTTTTCCGCGAGGGCTGCCGAGAATTCATTGTGCGCCGTACTCACATAGCTCTCCACCGCGTGTGTAAATACATCCATTCCGGTATCTGCCGTCACCGAAGGCGGTACCGAACGCACAAGCTCTGCATCCAGGATGGCCTCCTCCGCCGTAAGGCTGTCGGCAACCAGCGGGTATTTGACATGATGCTCTGTATCGTTCACCACCGCAAAGGAAGTTACTTCCGACCCGGTTCCGCTCGTCGTCGGAACCGCGATCATGGCAACATGGGCGTACGGGTTGATCTTCAGGGCAAATTCACGGATTGCCTTTGCAGAATCGATTGCAGAGCCGCCGCCAACCGAAACAACCGCCTCCGGCTGATACTCGAGAAATTTCCGTACCCCGGCTGCAATTTTATCGAGGGGCGCGTCCGGCACCACATCAAAGAAAAGATCAAACTCTTTTCCGGCCTTCTTGAGAGGTTCCGTAATCAGGTCGATCATCCGGCTTTCCACCACATAGGGATCCGTGATAATCAGCACACGCTGATACGGTATCTCCGTCAGTCGGTTAAGGGAGTTCTCCCCAAAGTGAATCGCTGTCCTCATTTCAAAAGTCTGCACGTTTTCTCACCTGTCCTCATGTATGATCGCCGAAGCGGGCGTCCTCCTCCGGGTACAGGCATTCCACACCTGCCTCGTCAAATTTCGCAAGCCATTCCTGCGGCGGTTTTTCATCTGTAATAATCGTATCAATATCCCGGAGGCTGCCGCATACGGCAAATGCCTTCTGGTCAAATTTTGTGTGATCCGCTGCAAGAATCCTCTTCTTGCCGGAACAAAGCATCGATTTTTTGGCACTTGCGATTATGTCCCGGGACTCCATAATTCCATGATTCATATCCAGAGCCTTGCAGGAACAGAACACCTTATCCAGATAATAGGAGCGGATGATCTCCTCCGTGCGGGACCCGAAAAAGGCCAGAAAGCCCTCCTGCATCGTTCCGCCGGTGGAAATAATATTCCAGCCCGCCGTATCGGAGAGTTCCAGCAGAACCTCCACGGAATTGGTCAGTACGGTAAGCCTTTCTTTTTCTTTAAGCGCCCTGGCGATAAATACCGCGGTTGAACTCGCATCGAGAAAAATGTGGTCCCCTGCCTTAATCATGGAAGCCGCAATTTCCGCCATCCGGTGCTTTCCCGAAATATTCTGGTTCTTCCGGATATTGAACGGAAGATCAATGTTGAAATCCTCGTTGATCACGGCACCGCCATAGCTTTTGGTAGCGATCCCGTCCCTCTCGAGCTTGTCCAGGTCTCTCCGGATCGTCTCCTCAGACACACCGAATATCTGGCTCAGTTCACTTACAACGACTCTTTTTTCCTCATGAAGCTTTTGAAGAATCAGATTGCGTCTCTCCAGTGCAAGCATAACTTCCTCCTGCTGAAAACTGTCAGGAACGCTGTCTGTTCACTATAAAATCGTGTCAATCATCCTCCGGTCGGGGTGAGCAATAACAGACGAATCAAGATACATACCCTTAGCGGCTACAAGATCGCTGGCCCTCTGGATGGATGCTTCCACCGCTGAGACCTCCCCGGTCAGCAGCATATACGACTTGCCGCACATGCCCTTCGCGATTCTGAGCTCGATCAGGTCCACAATCGCAGTCTTGGCTGCCTGGTCCGCAGCTTCAATGATGGAAGCCGCATCATACGTTTCAAGGATCCCCAGCGCGCTGATTTCCTCAACTTTGGTTGTCCCGTAAATTGCAGGGAAAATCGACTCATGCGGATTGCCGAGAACGAAGCTGTCGATGCATTTTTCCTCATACTTGGAGGTGGCCGCTTCCACAGCTGCCTTTACCGCGCTGAGATCGCCTGTGATCAGCGCAATGTATTTACCCGGACATACTGTCTGAGCCTCGATGATTTCAACCTCGGATGTTTTCACCATCACATCCGCCGCAGTGATACCGCTCGCGGTCGTCTTAAATTCAATCATTCCGATTGCTTTACTCATTTCGTGCACGTCCTTTCTACACTGCTGCTATCACAACATGACGGTCCGTCACTTCAGTTACTTTTCCACAGATCGGCGCGTGAATGCCCACGCTCAGGCCCTGGGCCGGTTCCGCGATCATCTGGGAGCGCGTCACAGTATCTCCGGGCTTCACAATTGCTTTTGCCGGCGCGCCGATGTGCTGGCTCAGAAGAACCCTGACCTTCGGTACAGCGACAAGCTCTTCTTTCATAGGAGCTTCTTTATCATATTTTGTAAGCCCAAGCCTCGCCATCAGCCTTTCTTCCGGAACCTTCCGGTACTCCCGGGATTCACGCACGGGAACCGGCTGCACGCCCTGAGGCGGACGGACTCCTTTCGTGCGGAGACCTGCTTTCATATCAGCGAGAAGTGTTCTCGGAGCCAGGCTCTGCGGACAGGAGTACATTTCGCACACACCGCAGGAGCTGCAGAAGCTTGCATTGATGTAAGGATTGAGATCCTGGAAATCCTGGTTCGACGCTGCGCGCATAAAGCGTGCCGGATCAATCGGATGTCCAAGGTTGTTACGCGGACAGAGGTCTGTGCAGGTGTTGCACTGACAGCAGATCGAAGCCGCTCTTTTCAGGTCGATGGAAGAAGTTCTGTTCTTCTTCGATATGATAACATGGTCCTCCGGAAGGACCAGGATTGCATTCGTCGTTTTTGTCACCGGCTCATCGCCATTCCCGATCCGTCCCATCATCGGTCCTCCGACAAAATAGACAGGAGCATCGGTCGTCACTTTACCGGCGCACGCCACCACTTCATCCAGCGTTGTTCCAAGAGGAACGCGGACGGTAACCGGATCCGAAACCTCGGCTACAACGGAGACGTATTTGTCCATAACAGGCTTTCCCTGTTCAACTGCTCTGTAAATATTGTAAATGGTTTCCACATTGAAAACCGCGACGCCCTGCTCAATCGGCAGGCCGCCCGGACGCACCACACGTCCTGTCGCTTCGTAAATAAGAACCACCTCATCGCCCATCGGATATACTTCCTCCAGAAGATGAATTCTCATCTCCGGGAACTCTTCGATATGGGCTTTCAGCGCGTTCACTGTCTGTACATAGGATTTTTTAATCCCGATAATAGCCTCGGATGCTCCGACTGTCTCAGCAATCATATGGAATGTCTGCATGATCTCATAAGCATGATGCTGAAGGAGCTGCCTGTGCAGTTTCAGCAGCGGTTCGCACTCTGCACAGTTCATCAGAATCGTGTTGGCTTTATCGCTGATCTTCATATATGTGGGAAAACCTGCGCCGCCCGCGCCGACCACACCATTTTCCTGTATGATTTTCTGTAATTCCCTGATATCCATGGCGCTACTCCAATCCCGCACCGTCATCAATGATGCCGACGATCGCCGCATCTACCGGTGCCGTTTCCATGTCGCATCCTACCCTGGCTGCGCTTCCCTGTGCCACAAGTACATATTCGCCGATTCCTGCCCCGATGATATCAATCGCGACAATCTGTCCGGCCCCGCCCTCTTTCGATTTCAGCGGCTCAACTATCATGAATTTGCTCCCGATAAGCTTTTCGCTTTTCCGTGTTGAAACAATGCTGCCGACCACCTTGCCTGCAATCATAAGGGCCTCCCTGATATTAAAAGAATGTAACGGTTCGCGTATCTGTAAAGGTACTGAACTGATACAAAAGCTCACAGTGCCCTGCCCCCGAAGCACGTATGTCCCGGGCGCAGGGTACTGCGGATCAATAGTCAGCGGATGATCGTCACGGTATCTCCCTGGGAAATCTGCGACGCATTCGCTTCGTCTGTGTCGATATGCATCTCCAGAGTGAAGCTCTCGTCCACCCGGATCTTAACATGGTTAAAAATGGTTCCTCTCTCATTGTCAGCCTTTACGGAGACAATGTCGCCGTCCTTCACGCCCGCCGCAAGTGCATCCTTCGGGGACATATGGATATGGCGCATCGCTACGATACAGCCTTCCTTCAGGTAGAGAGCACCTTTCGGCCCGATAATCGCGATCGGGGCACTGCCTTTTACATTGCCCGACTCGCGCACCGGAACCTTCATTCCGAGACGGATCGCGTCAGTCGCCGAAACCTCCACCTGGGAAGCCTTGCGGACCGGCCCGAGAATACGGACATTCTCGATGGCGCGGAGCTTCAGGCCCACGATCGTGCAGGTCTCATTGGAAGCGAACTGTCCGCCCATGAGATCCTTCTTTTTGGTCAGCTGGTATCCCGGTCCGAACAGAGCTTCCACATGCTCCTGGGTCAGATGGATATGTCTGGCGGACACACCGATTGGCACCATAAACCCGCTGTTCCTGCTTTCTGTCCGGTTCATTGCGTCCAGTACGAGTCTGGTAATCTGTTCAATATTCTTTGTTTCCAAGACACACCTCTATTCTGCCGTATCCGGCTTTCGCATAACAGGGTACTTGCCAGAAACTGCTGCTGTTATTTCAGTGTCGGCAGGATCTTCTCAACATCGTTGTGCGGTCTCGGGATTACGTGGGTAGCAATCAGCTCGCCAAGGCGGGAAGCTGCTGCAGCGCCGCTCTCAACCGATGATTTTACAGCGCCGACATCTCCGCGTACCATAACGGTAACGAGTCCGGATCCGATCTTCTCGGTGCCGATCAGAACAACGTTCGCTGCCTTGCACATCTGGTCAGCAGCCTCGATCGCAGCGGTAAGTCCTCTGGTTTCAACCATTCCTAATGCTTCCTGTGTCATGATGAATCCTCCTTATTATTTCTGCTCTTTTTTCATTGACTTATCCCACCGGCTGCGGGAAATCTCTACCAGCCGGACAATCTCTTCATGCGGATTGGCGATCACAGCATAGCTTACGGGCTTTTTAATCCCGTTTTCCACAGCCGATTCGATTGCCTCGGTGACCGCAGACACGTCTCCCTGTATAATAATGGTAACAAGGCGGCCGCCCAGCCTCCTCTCCCAGGAAGAGAGCTCCACGTTCGCTGCCTTGCACATAATATCCAGCGCATCCAGCGCCGCCACCACACCGGTGATCTCATAAAAGCCGTATGATCTGCTCATGAGCAAGCTCCTTCAAAAGTTAAATCCGCATCCTTAATTCCAAATATCCACTTATTCTCAGATGGACGGAAGGATCTTCTCCACATCATTGTGCGGTCTCGGAATTACGTGGGTCGCAACCAGCTCTCCAAGCCTGCCGGCCGCTGCGGAGCCGCTCTCCACTGCTGCCTTCACTGCGCCGACATCTCCGCGTACCATGACGGTAACAAGGCCGGAACCGATCTTCTCGGTGCCGATCAGAGTAACCTCTGCTGCTTTGGTCATTGCATCCGCTGCCTCGATCGCTGCGGTAAGTCCTCTGGTCTCAACCATTCCTAATGCTTCCATTGCCATAATAGTATTTCCTCCTGAAATATGGTAACCGTAACCGTTCAGCATTCCGGATGAAAGGGGCTGAACATTTGCTCGACTGTTTCCTATCGTTTGTCAAACGCGCTGATCTTCAGCATTTTCCGCGTTCCCTCTTCCGGGCTCGGAATAATATAATGCTGAACCACGCCGGTTCTCTTTTCTGCCACCTCGATCCCGGCCTGTACAGCCGCTGTGACATCGGAGACGCTGCCGCGGTACTTGATGCAGACAAGAAGCGGGACCGGCAGTTTATCCGCATTGGCAGGTTTGTTCTTGTCAAAAACTTCCAGACGGACGTTCGCCGCCTTGCATCCGGCATCGGCGGCCACAAAGGCCGTTGCCAGTCCGTATACTTCCAGAATTCCTACCGCATCTGCCATTTCCGGTTTCCTCCGTCTTTGTTATGGGTAATACCCCGTCAGTTGAACACTGCAATTTTAAGTCCGGTCATTGCCAGGTTTGTGCGCAGCGCTTCGTTGATATCCTCCAGGCGGTATCTGTCCGTAATCAGGTCAGACATCGGAAGGCCGATCCCTTTTGCTCTCCGAAGGAAGTCAAAGGTGGTCGCGTAGTCGCGGAGTGTGTAAACCCAGGAGCCGACTGTTGTGATTTCCTTGGAGCAGATATCAAAGTGCGGGTTGATGGTCGCGTCACCGCCGTTGATAAAGAATCCAAGCTCGCACAGGCCGCCGCCGTTGCGGATAAATTTATAGATATTTGCATGCGCAACCGGATTTCCGGTACACTGGAACGCGAAATCCGCAAGATGTCCGCCGAATGCGTCCTTCACACCGCCCGCGAGGGCTTCGATTCCCTGGAAATCCTTGAAGTTGACCGTCATGTCAGCGCCCATCTTCTTTGCGAATTCGAGGCGTTTTTCATTGCCGTCCACTGCACAGATATTCTGAATGCCCATCGTGCGGAGTACAGCGATACAGATCAGGCCGATCGGGCCGCAGCCCTGAACAGCCACCCTGCTGTTGAAGCGCAGGATGCCGGTGCTCTTCGCTCTCTCGACCGCGTGTACGAGTACCGCGCACGGCTCGATCAGAACACGGGAATCAAGATCAAGGTCGCTTACATTGAAGAAGGTGGAGCCGAAGTTGCCGCCGCGGATGAAGATATAGTCCGCGAACCATCCGTTCAGGTGAACATCGTCATCCGGAAGAAGGCCGTAAACGTCCGCGCCGCCCACATTCTTCTTGTTCAGGTCGAACATGGTGATCTCCGGGTCATCCTTGAAGATCATGCAGGTGACGATCTTGTCCCCGATCTTCACCGGCTTGCCGGCGGTATCGGTTTTTACATTTTTGCCCATCGCGACGATCTCGCCGGTTCCCTCGTGTCCCAGGGCTACCGGGATCAGTCCGAACGGGTCTCTCTTGAACTCATGGGCATCGGTGCCGCATACGCCGCAGCCTTCTACCTTTACGAGAATGTCGTCATCCCCAACAGGCGGAATCGGATATTCCCTGATTTCAAATTTTTCCTTCTCGGTCAGAACCGCAACACGAGCTGTTTTCGGGATCTGCCCGGAAGAAGCAGGTGCAGGAGCGCCTGCCTGCGCCGGAGCCTGTCCTGTCATGCCTGCCAGAACCTGCTTCACGATCTCTTCGATATTAACGTTTGTAATGTCCATCATATTCCTCCAGGTGAGTACCGTTATCTGATGCAGAGCGCATCCGACATGACGCAGCGTCTGCTCTTCGTGAATGTATGCGCGGCGGTGAGGCCTTCTCCTGTACGGCTCGCGATCGTAAATGTCGGGTAGCCCTCGCCTCCGAAGCCGAGCGCAGCGTAGGACGGGCCGTTCTTGACGAGAATCGCGGTGTCGATCGCTTTTGCGTATCTGGTGATTCTGTCAACATTCTTGGAATGGATGTGTGCGGAATGGCGGTTGCCATGTTCCAGCCACACAGCCTGCTCAAGAGCATCGTCAAAATCCTTCGCGCGCACAACACCCAGGATCGGCATCATCAGCTCTTCCGAAATCAGCGGATGCTCCTTCGGGCCTTCGAACACGATGCAGCGGATATTCTGCGGAACCTTGACACCGATCATGGAGAGCAGTGTCGGAGCGTCCCTTCCGACGCACTTGCGATTCAGCCTGCCGCCCTTCAGGACAACGTCAACCAGTTTTTTCTGTTCTTCCTCACTTGCCAGATAGCAGTCATTGTCGTTGATGAAGTAATGCATCAGCTCATCCACCACAGACGATACGGCTACAACCTCTTTTTCGGCGATGCATGGAAGATTGTTGTCAAATGTACAGCCATTGATAATATCGCGGGCTGCTTTTTCGATATCGGCAGTCTCATCCACCAGAGCCGGAGGATTGCCGGCGCCTGCGCCGATTCCGCGCTTTCCGGAGGAAAGAACCGCAGTCACCACACCCGGGCCGCCGGTCGCGACGATCAGCGGAATGTCCTTGTGCTTCATCATAATGGCACTGGTCTCCATCGTCGGCTCTTCGACCGTACACGCGATGTTGTCCGGGCCGCCTGCCTCGATGGACGCCTCATTTACCATGTTGATCGCGTAGATCGTCGTCTTTATCGCAGCGGGATGCGGGTTGAACACTACTGTGTTGCCGGCTGCCAGCATGCCGATGGTATTGCAGAGAACGGTCTCGCTCGGGTTGGTGCACGGAGTGATCGCTCCGATTACACCGAACGGCCCCATCTCAATCAGGGTAAGTCCCCGGTCGCCGGACCATGCCGTTGTTGTAATATCCTCGGTTCCGGGGGTCTTGTCCGCGACAAGCTGATGTTTCAGGATCTTGTCCCCGACGTTCCCCATGCCTGTCTCATCTACGCCCATCCGTGCCAGAACCTCGGCGTTTTCACGGATTTTTCCCCGCAGGCAGGTAATGATTTTTTCTCTCTGGTCCATGGTCATGTTCCGCACCTCAACCTGTGCCTTTTTGGCTGCGGCAACGGCATCATTCATTTCCTTAAAAATACCATGTTTTCCTGAAGGAGCATCCGCGATCTGCATTTTTGCCATGACTTCCTGTACAATTTCCTGCACGAGATTTTCATTGATCGGCATAAATCCTGACCTCCTGTTATTATTTCATTCCAAGCTGTGCCATAACCTGTTTTGTGATTTTCGCAACAAGGTCCGCGTCCGCACCTGCAGAAGCACTATCACCGGATGAACAGCTGCCGCCGCAGTTATGGCAGTTCATGCCGTCCTTGTTCTGGCAGAGATTTGCCGGATGTTTGCCCGGGAGGCCCATCTGCCTGCGGATCTGATACAGTCTCTGAACGGTTGCTTTGTCGAATTCCTTCGGGCCGCCGAGCATCTTGGACTGATACAGGAGCTGTGCATAGAATTCAACGGATTCCATCTTGAGGTATGCTGCCAGAAGGTCTGTCGACCAGGTCAGGGCGCCGTGGCTCTCAAGAAGGACTGCGTCAAAGTGCTCAAGGTACGGCTCTACCGCGTCCGGAATCTCCATCGTGGAAGGAGTTCCGTAAGGAGCGATCGGCACGCAGCCCAGCGCGATGACTGCTTCCGGCATGATCGGCTGTGTCAGCGGAATTCCGGCAATCGCAAAGCTGGTCGCATATACAGGATGCGCATGAACTACGGATCCTACATCCGGTCTTTTCTCGTATACTCTCATATGCATCTTGATCTCAGAAGAAGGCCTGAAATTGCCGTTTGCCTGGATCACATTTCCTTTTGCGTCAACCTTACAGATGTATTCCGGGGTCATAAAGCCCTTGGAAACGCCTGTCGGGGTGCAAAGGAACTCATTGTCGTTCAGCTTTACGGAGATGTTGCCGTCGTTTGCGGCAACCATGTTGCGGTTGTAAATCCTTTTTCCGATGTCGCAAATCTGTTTTTTGATTTCAAACTCGTTTACCATGCTTTCTTCCTCCTTAAGCGCATATGGTCTGCTGCATTTGTGTTGTCGCAGCCGCTCAGTACCCCGTGTACGAAAACAGTGAGTGTTTCGAATGAAATGCAGAACATTCCGAAAGCGTACTGAAAAGCTGCTGTATCCAAAGGGCCGGGCGGCGGAATTACGCATCGCCCATGAGCCCGATGTTTCAGATTTCCCAGGGCATTACATCCCCCGGTTCCCTTAAGTATTCAAAGAGGGCGGGAACTCCCTCATGTGTTGCGGAATCCACGTGAAAAATCTTCCGGCATCCGGCAAGTCGGAGCCACATGTCCGCCATATCAAGCCTCGCGTCCGGATGGTTGATTTTGGTCACGATCCCCACCACCTCGCGGTTTGCCATGCAGGTGATGCACGGCGGAAACAGGCAGTAGGGCTCAATCGCCGAAACAAGCAGGCCGACGATGTCGGATTCATAGGTGTATACCGCAAGGGCGTGGCCGAGGCGGGCCGTCTGGGCATATTCCCCCGGCGTGTCCACAATCACATCAAAGTTGTTGACATACTGCGTTTTGTGATACTGTATCTTCTCACCCCGGAGCGCCTGCGTGAGGGTCGTCTTTCCTGCTTCGCTCCTGCCGATCAGAACGATCTTTTTCATGTTTTTGTGATCGGGCAGATCACAAACCCGAACGTCTGGTCAAAATAGTCAAGCACAGCCTGCACGGAAGCCTCCACCTCCGATACGGTGCCGGTGACGATCAGGCTGCCGCTGAAGCGGTCCACAAACCCCAGCTCCGCGCCGGATGCCTTGATCGCGACATCTGCCATGATGATCGCCGCCTCCGCAGGTGAGACGGTCATGATGCCGATGGCGGACCTGGTGTAATCGATGGTGGGGTCGAGCCCCAGCTTGGTATAGAGGATATTGTCCGGATTGGCAATGATATGCGCGAGAGAAATCTGCTTGCCGGGAACCAGCTCCTGGATAATTCTCTGTTTTACTTCAGGCGGAAAATTGTCTGTATAGCCCATCGCGTGCCTCCGTTCCTCTCCGTTAGTATCCCCGCGTCCCGATTGCGGAAGGGGGACACAGAAAAAATATCAGATCATTCGTATTATACGCCTGCGGCCTGATCATGTCAACACAATGCAACACTTTCATCCGGATTTTTGTGTGGTTTTTGTTGGGTTTCCGTGGGTATTCCTGTTGTTTTTTCATTCCGATTCTGTGGTTTTCGGCTTTTCATACAGGCTGCGGCGCAGCGGATAACCGCAGTCCGGCTGCCGTCTGCCATGAACCTTCGCTTCAAAAGTATTGTGCGATCCTGAATTAAACGATATAATAGATTGTACAATACCGCCAGAAAAAGGAGGATCCCATTCCATGTATCTTTCCGATATGCATACACATTCGATCGCCAGCGGACACGGCACGCACTCCACCATCTCCGCCATGGCAAAAAAGGCCTCCGAGCGCGGTCTGAAGCTTCTCGGCATCACCGACCACGGTCCGGCCACAACAGGTGCGGGAACCCCTTCGTACTTCCGGAGTCTGATCCTGTCCCCGCGCAGGCGCTTTAATATAGAAGTATTTTACGGCGCAGAGCTGAACATCCTCGACACGGACGGAAATCTGGATCTTGATATGGAACTGGCAGAAAAGCTCGATTATACGATTATCAGCATGCATTCCCAGAACTTTCCGCCGCACTCCAGGGAGGAAAACACACTTGCCTTCCTCCGCGCCATGCAGCATCCCAATGTAAGGATCCTCGGCCACGCGGACAACACCCATTACCCGATCGACATCGACGCGGTTGCGCGGGAGGCACTGAAGACCCGCACGATATTCGAAATCAACGAGGCATCCCTGGCTCCCTACGGATACCGCGGGGATACCCGGGCAAACTGCCGTGAAATTCTTGCATGCTGCATCAGATACGGACTCCCTGTCCTGCTCTCGAGCGACAGCCACGGGCCGCTCCATGTGGGAGATTTCACCTGCGCAGCGGATTTTGTGCACCGTGAAGGTTTTCCCGAGGATCTGATCCTCAACAATCAGCTCCCGCGCCTGAAATGTTTTCTGAAAGAGGGGCTGTTCTGATAACCGGCCGGGAGCCGTATTTTCAAAGGAGATGCTCTATGATCAAGGCAAACTACCACACACATTCCGCTTTCTGCGACGGGCGCGATACTCCGGAGGAAATCCTGCGGTACGCTTCCTCCCGGGGATTCACGCATCTCGGATTTTCCGGCCATATGGACCCGGATATCCGCATGGATTTTCCCGCTTATCTGAAAGAGATCCGGCGGCTTCAGAAAAACCGCAAAAAAGAAGAGCCCGACATCCTGGCTGGTGTCGAGCTCGATATTCTTTATGACAGATATTCAAAACCCGGTGAGGGATTCCCGGACGCCGCATCGATCTGCTCTTCCGCAGAGTATGTCATCGGCTCCACCCATTTTCTCGATGTGGAAACGGATGCCCCCGCCTCCATCGACAGCGAGCCCGAAAACATAGCAATGATCTGCGGCCGGTATTATTCCGGTGACTACTATAAAATGTGCCGGGCTTATTACGACCTGGAAAGCCGGGTTTACGATGCCCTCCACTGTACTTTCATCGGGCACTTCGACCTGATTACCCGGTTCAACGATGATCTGCATTTTGTGGATGAGACCGATCCCCGATACTTAAATCCCGCACTGGAAGCCATGGAGCATCTTGCAAAGCAGGGAGTTCCCTTTGAAATCAACTGCGGCGCCGTAAACCGCGGCCGCAAAAAGGAACTGTATCCCCACCCGCTGCTTCTCCGTTCTCTGAAGGACTTCGGGGGCGAAATCGTATTGAGCTCCGACGCCCATCAGAAGGAGCTGCTGTGCGGTGCCTTTGATCAGGCCGTTTCATGCGCCGTCTCCTGCGGCTTCACGCACACGAACATCCTGGAACACGATCCATCAGGGAAGGTGTCCTGGCGTCAG
Organism: uncultured Blautia sp.; assembly: GCA_946629475.1. Classification (GTDB taxonomy): domain Bacteria; phylum Bacillota; class Clostridia; order Lachnospirales; family Lachnospiraceae; genus Blautia_A. Next base: position 26,453 of record CAMOXX010000001.1, read on the forward strand.
GTGGCCCTGGACGCGATATAATCCCGGAGCACCGCGAACAGTGCCTCCATCTCCTCTCTCAGGCCGACCGTGATCCTCAGATAGTTGTCGATCCTCGGCTTCTTAAAATACCTCACATAAATATGGTTCTCCCGAAGAACGGCGAAAAGCTCCTCCGCGGGGATGAAAGAATGCCTGGCAAAAATAAAGTTGGCTCTGGAATCCCCGAAGAGAAATCCGAGAGACCGGAGCTCCTGTTTTGCCCACTCCCTCGTTTCTGTGATTTTCCTGCAGGTATCCTCAAAATAGGCGCGGTCCTTCATTGCCGCAGCTCCGCAGGCGATCGAGACACGGCTCATCGTATAGGAGTTGAACGAGTATTTCACATCATTCAGCGCCCTGATCAGCTCCGGGTTTCCCATCGCATAGCCGATTCTCATGCCGGCCAGGGATCTCGATTTTGAGAATGTCTGTACAACAATAAGGTTGTCGTATTTTCCGATCAGCGGCACACACGTGCTTCCCCCAAAATCGATATAAGCTTCATCCACAATCACAATCACATCCGGATGGCTCCTGACGATCTCCTCCACCTGGTCCGGCGGAAGCTCGATCCCGGTAGGCGCGTTCGGATTGGGGAAAATGATTCCTCCCGCCTCCTGCATATAATCTTCCGGACGAATCCCGAAATTTTCATCAAGAGGGACGCAGCGGTACGGAATCCGGTAAAGCCCCGCCCACACATCGTAGAAGGAATAGGTGATATCCGGGAAGAGAAGCGGCTTTTCCGAATTAAAAAATGTGAGAAAGCACATTGCCAGCACATCATCAGAGCCCACGCCGGCAAACACCTGGTCAGCAGAAAGCCCGTGGTTCTCGGCAATCGCGGAAACCAGATCGCCGGCCGTCGGATCCGGGTACAGCCTCAGGCTTTCAGTGCCGAAGCTCTCCAGCACTCTCCGCACTCCCGGAGCCGGCGGATAAGGGTTTTCATTTGTGTTCAGCTTGATCATGCTCTCATCCTTCGGCTGCTCCCCCGGTGTATAGGGGACCACCCTCCGGATATTGTTCTCCCATTGTCTCATAACATCTCCCAAACTCCCGTCACAGCTGATTGAGGAAGGCAAACGGTTCGTCGTCGCTCACAAAATGCATGAGCATGTAGGCGCACATAATGGCCACCTTTTCCTCCCGCAGGATCCTCCGCACCTCATCCCGGTCAGCCAGCACGACCTCGATCTCCTCGGACGCTTCTTCCGCATCCGTACTGACCGTACCCTCCGCATAGCCGTACACGGTTGCGCAGGATTCATCGGTCAGGCCGACCGTTGTAAAGAACGGCTTCTGGTAACCCTCCTGTACAGGAACCGGATGCAGCGTGAGCCCCGTCTCCTCGTAAAGCTCCCGCACGGCACACTCCTGACAGCTTTCGCCCGGCTCAACCAGTCCTGCCGGGAATTCGTAAATATAGTCCCCGATCGAGTACCGGTACTGGCGGATCAGCACCACTTTGTCACGGTTCTCACCGCAGATGCTGTAAATCACCACCCCGTCCGGATCATTCCGCCGGGTCACAGCCTTCATGGCATCGATGCTTGTTGACCTCGATGCGACATAATAGCTTACCGGCGTCTCATGAACGCTGGTCGCGTCAAAGTGATACAGATTGACAAACCGGTTGTCGGTCAGCTTTTCAATATGGTTGATTCTGCCCATCGGCTTCCTCCTTTTACTCTTCTTCCGTCACAGGCTTCACCGCTTTCCACGGGTTTCTGGCAAACAGCGCATAGCAGGTGCGGTCGTAACTCTTCGAAAGTGCCTTCCGGGTAGAACTGTTGCTCCGCTGGCATACCGTCAGGCGGTCAAAGTTCTGAAGCTCCGTTCCCGATATGATCAGCGTGGTAGGATTCACATAAACCGTGTCATACCACTCATTGTTGAGCTTCACCTCGCTCGAAGGCGTAAAGTTGGTTCCCCTGATATAATAGGAAAACTCCGATGCATTGCCGAGCGAGATGGAATCCAGCGTAAGATCATAGAGCCCCATCTTCATCTTTGCCTTTTTGTACGGACTGCTGCCGCCGTAGCTGTACTGTTTTCCATAAAGGAGGTCGTACTGCAGGGCTTCCAGATCCACCTGATAGTTCCGGGTGCTGCGCCTCGCCTGATGATAGCGGAACACATTTCCTTCATGGATGCCGATGCGGTCCATGACCTCGGCTGCCATCTGGTACGCGGCAAGGTTCTCGTCCTTCTTCGTCAGGCCGAAATTATCCCACATCACGTACTCTGTCTGGAACAGGTACCGGTTTTTCACATCCTCCACCGAAAGTCCCATCGTGGGCAGATGATCCCCGTACATGACAAGGACGACATCCTCCGGATATTCCGACAGTTCATCGACCAGCTCCGCGACAAAATCATCCATCTCACGGATCTGATTTACATAGTATTCCCACTTGCAGTCCTGCTCATAGGTCGGCGACCCCGATACCGTGATCTGCGGATCCTCCAGCACCGGTTCGTCCGGATAATCCCCATGTCCCTGCACCGAAACGGTATAGATGTAATCCGCACCTTCCGTCGCGTTCAGGCATTTCATGATCTCCTCCGTGAGCACCCTGTCCCTCACCCATCCGAGCGGATTCACATCATCCTCATGGACCATGTACTCTTCAGAGATAAAATAATCGAATCCCATCCTGGGGAACACACTTTTACGGGAATAAAAATTCGCTTCATTATTGTGGATCGCGTGGGCCGTATAGCCGAGATCCTTCAGTACATAAGGCGCGCTCTCGCAGGTCGACTCCTGGAGAATGCTCTTGTACGGGTACTCTCCGGGCCCGAAATAGTGGAGACTCATACCGGTGATCGTCTCAAATTCCGTATTGGCCGTCCCGGCTCCGACCGAAGGCACTTTAAAGTATCCGGAGGAATAATCCTTCATCAGCTTCCGGAAGGTCGGAATCGGATCCTCGGAGATCTCCAGATAGTTCACCAGCTCCGGGTCAAAAAAGGACTCCAGCTGCAGGAATATAATGTTCGGATGGCTCTCTTCCTTCGTCTCGGGAAGATTGCGCTCCGAGTTCTGAATCTCCTGGATCTGCTTTGCAGAATACCCGCTCGGCTGGCTGATGCCTGTATCAAAGATCGTGGTTGCAAGGCAGTACGGATAGCCGTAATCCTCGTACGCAAAAGCGATATTTCCGAAATAGTTCGACAGGATCCGCTGAGAAAGAGCGAACCTGGTGCCAAGCGCAAACAGGCCGATGCAGATCAGAACTGCCGGAATATTATACCGGTATTTCATTCTGCCCTTGTATTTCGGAGCCTTGATCAGGACAATCAGCAGGAAAACCGCGATTGCGATAAGCACAATATAGCACAGCGTTACGCCGTAAGGCGGAAGGTATTTCTTTGCGATTGCCAGCCCGTCCGTCAGATTTTTCACATCAGGCCCGGTAAACGGAGTCACCCTGTTGAGCAGAAGGATTCCGTTGATCAGGGCAAGCAGCAGCCAGAAGGCTGACACAAACACCCTCCAGAAAATCCTTCTTCTTGACAGGTACGCGATCAGCATCGTGGTAAAAATGAAGGCAGTATTATAGAGAAATACCAGCGGACGCGTCGTCATGAAGGTCCAGGCTTCCAGTACAGAATGCCTGCACATCGCCTCCATGACAAAATACAGTACGGCACACCACAGAGCCTGCAGTACCGGCGATATTCGGTTGCAAATCTTCGTCAGCATTCCCTGCCATCTCCTTTGTGGGTTCATCAAACATACAGCTGCTCCAGAAAAGCGATGACCTTATCCATCATTTCCTGATATTTCGCAAGCTTTTCCTTCTCCGCATTCACCTTGGCCTCAGGAGCTTTATTCACAAAATTCGGGTTCTTAAGCATCCCGGTGCACCTTGCGATTTCCTTTTCGAGCCGCTCTTTTTCTTTCGTAAGGCGAGCCGTCTCTTTCTCGCGGTCCACCAGATCCTCAAGAGGAAGGTACGCTACCGCGTCATGCACCACAACAGAAACCGCGTCAGAACCGATCCCGGTCTTATCCTCCTGTACATGGATCTCATTCGCATAGGCAAGGTTCCGGAACGAATCCGCGCTCTTCCGGTAACGGCCGCAGGCAGCCGCGTCGCGCCCCACAACGTACACATGGGTTTTGCGCCCGGTCGGAACCTGCATCGAGGTCCGGGTGTTCCGGATCCCGCGGATCACATCCTGCCATCCTGCGATCACACTCTCATCCTCAGGGAAGGAAAGCTCCTCACTGTACTCCGGCCACGCGGAAATCATGATCGATTCCTCCTCCGGGAGAAGCGTACAGTATATTTCCTCTGTGATGAACGGCATGAAGGGATGCAGAAGCTTCAGGGCTGTTGTCAGCGTACGGCGCAGAGTATAGAGCGCTTCGCCGGCAGCCGCCGGGTCGTTCTCCTTGTTCCACAGCCGTACTTTCGCGATCTCGATATACCAGTCGCAGAACTCGTCCCAGAGGAAATCATAAACCTTCTGGACGGCAATGCCGAGTTCATACTTGTCAAGGTTTTCGGTGACCTCTTTTGTCAGTGTATTGACACGGGAAAGGATCCACTTGTCCTCCGGGCAGAACGCGTCAAAGCTCTCCGGCACGGCAATTTCGCTGCCGTCCAGATTCATCTGGATAAAGCGGGAAGCGTTCCAGATCTTATTGGCAAAATTGCGGCTCGCTTCAACCTTTTCCCAGTAAAAACGCATATCGTTCCCCGGAGCGTTTCCTGTCGTAAGCGTCAGGCGAAGGGCATCAGCCCCGTATTTATCGATCACGTCAAGAGGGTCGATCCCGTTTCCGAGAGACTTGCTCATCTTCCGCCCCTGTCCGTCACGCACAAGGCCGTGAATCAGAACATGGTGGAAGGGTGATTTCCCTGTCTGCTCCAGACCCGAAAAGACCATCCGGATTACCCAGAAAAAGATAATGTCATAGCCTGTAACCAGAACATCCGTCGGATAAAAGTATTCCAGCTCGGGGGTCTTTTCCGGCCAGCCCAGGGTCGAGAACGGCCAGAGCGCGGAGCTGAACCAGGTATCCAGCGTATCCTCATCCTGATGGAAATGATGTCCGCCGCATTTCGGGCAGACTTCCGGCATACCGGCGGCCACAACGGTCTCACCGCAGTCGTCGCAGTAGTAGGCGGGAATCCTGTGTCCCCACCACAGCTGGCGGGAGATACACCAGTCGCGGATATTCAGGAGCCAGTGCAGGTATGTCTTGTCAAAACGGTCCGGGACAAAGGTGAGGTCACCGGTTTCGAGCACTTTGATCGCTTCTTTTGCCATCTCGTCCATCCGGACAAACCACTGCGGTTTGATCAGCGGCTCCACCGTAGTACCGCAGCGGTCGTGGGTTCCAACGGCATGGCGGTGCGGAACCACCTTTACAAGAAGACCGAGCTCTTTTAAATCCTCCACGATCACCTTACGGGCTTCGTAGCGGTCCATCCCGGCGTACTTTCCGCCGCGCTCATTGATCGTGGCATCATCGTTCATGATGTTGATCTCGGCAAGGCCATGGCGGCGTCCGACCTCAAAGTCGTTGGGGTCGTGGGCCGGAGTGATCTTCACGCATCCGGTACCGAACTCTTTATCCACATACTCGTCCGCGATCACCGGGATCTGCCGCCCTGTGAGCGGAAGCTCGAGCATTTTTCCAACAAGGTCTTTATAACGGTCATCCTCCGGATTGACTGCTACCGCGGTATCGCCCAGAAGGGTCTCCGGCCGGGTCGTCGCGATCTCGACAAAGCGTCCTTCCTCCCCGACGATCGGATAATTGATGTGCCAGAAAAAGCCGTCCTGCTCCTCGTGCACCACCTCCGCATCGGAGATGGATGTCCGGCAGGTCTCGCACGGGCACCAGTTGATAATGCGCGATCCTTTGTAGATGTAACCCTTTTCGTACAGGCGGATAAACACCTCCGTGACCGCTTTGGAACAGCCCTCGTCCATAGTAAAGCGTTCCCTGTCCCAGTCAGCGGACGCGCCGAGCTTTTTCAGCTGATTGATGATCCTTCCGCCGTACTCTTCCTTCCATGCCCAGGCATGCTTTAAAAACTCCTCCCGGCCGATCTCATCCTTGTTGATGCCCTCATTTTTCAGCTTTTCAATAACCTTCACTTCGGTCGCGATCGCCGCGTGGTCCGTCCCCGGCTGCCAGAGTGTCTCATACCCCTGCATCCTCTTAAAGCGGATCAGGATATCCTGCATCGTCTCGTCGAGGGCATGCCCCATGTGCAGCTGTCCCGTAACATTGGGCGGCGGCATAACAATCGTAAATGGTTTTTTATCCGGGTTCACCTCAGCGTGAAAGTACCCTCTGTCCATCCATTTTTTGTAAAGTCGTTCCTCGATCCCTTTCGGATCATACGTTTTTGCAAGTTCGATCTTCATGTAATCCTCCGTGTATTCACTGTGTATCTCGTACGGCCGCCTCAGGCAAGCTTTCCGGCAGAGCTGGATCCGATCCGGTCGCAGCCGAGGGCCAGATAGGCTTCCATATCTTCCTTCGTGCGGATTCCGCCTGCTGCCTTCATCCTGACATCCGGACCGATATGCTCTTTAAAGAGGGCGATATCCTCCAGAGTGGCACCAGCCGTTCCGAAGCCGGTGGATGTTTTGATGAAATCGGCGCCGGACTCGGTCACGATGCCGCAAAGGCGGATTTTCTCCTCCTCGGTCAGATAGCAGGTTTCGATAATCACCTTCAGGATTTTTCCCTCCGTCAGTTTTCTGAGGGCTTTGATCTCACGCAGCACCGCGTCGTAGTCCCCGTTCTTGACGTCGCTGATATTGATCACCATATCCACTTCATCCGCGCCGTCCTCAATTGCTTTTCGGGTCTCGGCCTCCTTGGCCTCGGTCACACTGTATCCCAGCGGGAATCCCACTACGGTGCAGATATTGAGGTCAGGATAGGCCTTTCTGATCCTGCTGATATAGCAGGGAGGCACGCACACAGATGCTGTATGGAGCTCTGTCGCCTCGCGGCAGAGCCTGTCGATATCTTCCCAGGATGCAAAGGCTTTCAGCTGGGTATGGTCCACATGAGCAAGAATCTCCGGTATATTCATATTATTTCTCCTCTAAAAAATTGCGTTTCGCGCTCCCACAGTCCTGCCCGTCAAATCAGATTTGAAGGGGAAAAGGCGTGGGGCAGGATCTCCTTCAGGGTGTAAACATGATAATCCTCTTCCGACACGGCAATGATTACTTCAAACGTGTCCATATCGCAGAATTCAGCCATCACCTGCCGGCAGATTCCGCAGGGCCAGGCTTCCACGTACTCTCCTCCGGTTTTTCCGCCGACGACCGCTATCGCGGAAAAGTCCCGTTTTCCGTCGAAAACCGCCCGAAAAAAAGCCGTGCGTTCCGCACAGTTGGTCGCTCCGTAGGAAGCGTTCTCAATATTGCAGCCCTCGTAAACCGTGCCGTCCTTTGCAAGAAGCGCGGCACCGACCTGGAATCCTGAATAGGGGGTATAGGCTTTTTCACGCGCCGCAAACGCTGCCCGGATCAGTTCCCTGTAATCGGTCATGGCATCATACCTCCTGCTTCGGCATGATGATTGCAGCCAGAATATAGGCTACGACTCCCGCTCCGCCAAATGCCGAAACAATCGCCCATCCTACCCGGATCACAGTCGGATCAACATTGAAATACTCGGCGATGCCGCCGCAGACGCCGCAGATGATCTTATTGTCTTCTGACCGGCAGAGTTTTTTTTCGTACATAAGGTCTCCTCCCTGTTTTAAGGCCATTGCCTTCCTGATTGACGGATCCATTCTGAAACGTTATGATGTAGACGTTCCTTAACAATCAATGTATAACTTTCATACTTCTTTGTCAAGTAAAGAGGATCTCATTATGGCAATAAACACAGGCCTTCCGGCCGCTTTTCTCGAACGGATGGAACAGCTGCTGGGCGAAGAATTTCCCGATTTTCTTGCCAGTTATCCCCGCAAAAGAACCTACGGGCTGCGGGTCAACATATCCAAAATCACCCCGGAAGCATTCGAACAGATCTGCCCGTTCGAAATCCGGCCGATCCCCTGGATTCGCGGCGGGTATTTTTACAATGAGGATGTCCGTCCCTCCCTCTGCCCGCTTTACCGTGCCGGGCTGTACTACCTGCAGGATCCCGGCGCCATGATCCCGGCATCCCTGCTGCCCGTAGAGGACGGCGACCGTGTCCTTGACCTGTGCGCGGCGCCGGGAGGAAAGGCGACCGCCCTTGCCGCAAAGCTGGGCGGGACCGGTCTCCTTGCCGCCAACGATATCAGCAGCACCCGCGCAAAAGCCCTGCTCCGCAATCTGGAGCTTTTCGGAAATGTCAACACCCTGGTCCTGAATGAGGATCCCGAAAAGCTGGCAGAACAGTTTGAGGGAACCTTTGATAAAATCCTGCTCGACGCCCCCTGTTCGGGCGAAGGCATGTTCCGCAAGGATCCCTCCCTTGCGTCCGACTGGAGCCCCGAAAAGTCCGCTGCTCTCTCACGGCTTCAAAAAAAGCTGATTCATCTTGCCGCAAAAATGCTCCGCCCCGGCGGAATGCTTCTCTACTCCACCTGCACCTTCAGTACAGAGGAGGATGAGGAGGTCGTATCGGATCTCCTCCGGGCCGATCCCGGGTTCCGGCTGGTATCCCCGGAATGGTACGATGGCTTTGCCTGCGGAATCCCTGACAGCACCGGCACCCCCGGACTGGAAAAGTGTGTGCGGATCTACCCGCACAGGATGGAAAGCGAAGGGCAGTTTGCCGCCCTGCTCCAAAAGGCTCCGGACTCCCGGGTGCTTCCGGATGAGCCGGAAGCCGGAAACGCATTCATAACCGCCGGTCAGGAGGAGCGGTCCGGCCGGCCTTCCAGAAAAAAGAGAACGCGGACAGAGCAGAAAAAAGACACAGGAAAAAGAGATTCCCGCCCGGAGGCCCTCCGGCATATCACCTCTTTTTTTGAGGAGATCGGCCTCAGGACTCTCTCCGGACAGGAATTCCGAGCAGATACCCTGGAAATCCGGGGCGACAGGGCATACTATGTGCCCGCCCCGGTTCCCGGATTCCGCGGCCTTACTTTTCTCCGGAACGGGCTGTACCTGGGGGACCTGAAAAAGAACCGCTTTGAACCGTCCCAGGCGCTCGCACTCGCGCTGCGGCCGGGCGACGCCTCTTCCTGCATTACCCTTTCTGTCTCTGATGAAAGGCTGAACGCCTATCTCTCCGGCTCTCCCGTCTTTATAGCCCCGGAGGAAACGCCTGTATCCTCCGGATGGTGCCTCCTGTGCGCCGGCCCATATCCGCTTGCCTTCGGGAAGCTTGTGAACGGCCAGCTGAAAAACAAAATTCCGGCAGGGTGGCGTACTCTCAGTCCACAATGACCTCCCTGCCGAGATCAAAGGACCAGATATATTTTTCCTTCACCGGATGTCCGGTCAGCCTGGAAAGCGCATCCGCGTAATCATCGAGCTGAGTGCGGTAAAGCGTCAGCAGCTTTTCCGCACCGCCGTGTCCGGACACCCGGTCCGTCTTGTAATCGACCAGCACGATTTCATTTCCCTCATAAAAATACGCGTCGATAATTCCCTGAATCAGAACGCTGGTACCGCTGTTCCACGCGGGATCAATCTCCGAGGCAGCACGGGCCATCATAAACGGCTGTTCGCGGAAAAGCGAGCCTGCGCGGTCCGCTTCCGCCATGCGCCTTCCCAGCTGTGAGCCGGCAAACCGCACAATGTCCGAAGGCCGCACCGATGCTGCCTCGGCCCTGCCAAGCTTTTTCTCTTCCAGAAGGCGTTCCAGCTGCTTTTTTATCTCCTCTTCGTTCCCTGTTCCGGCAGAATAGTCCAGGCACTCCATCACTCTGTGGTAGGCGGTGCCACGGCTGCTGCCCGCAAGGATTTCCTCCTGCTCCTCCTGCAGAAAAACAGGCACGAGCGGGATCACCGGCTCCTCGTGATCCGTGCTGTTCTCCAGTTCTTCCTCCTCATGGTAGCTCCGTTTTTTCAGTTCGGACACCGTCATCTTCACCGGGATCCCGGCAAGCTCCCCATGCGGATATCGGAACGCAAAACGTTCCTCCAGTTCTTTCCGGATTCCGGCATCCTTCACCTGGTCCGCATCGGCATTCTGCAGATACGCAAGCACCGACAGGTCCCGGACGCGGGAGTACGCTTCATCCTTCACCAGTTTTTTTACATCAGCGATCTGCACCGCAAACTCTGAAGGATCGTCATGCAGCAGCGGGTTTTTCCCCGGCAGCAGGCCTTCTTCATGAAAGACCGGCGCCATGCATCTGTGCCCCGAGAGGGCCATGAGGATCAGGTCCAGAGCGCATTTTGCCTTTCTGCGGTCCCGCAGGGAAAGCAGCTCCCTGGTTCTTGCGGCATTCTGCAAAAGCTTTTCCAGTGTCCCGCCGAAATTTCCGACACTTCCTGTCAGAATCAGCTTTTCCTTCGCGCGGGTCAGCGCAACATACAGCACCCGCAGCTCCTCCCCGATGCTTTCCGACACAATGTGTTCCCTTGTCAGGCGCTTTTTTAAAAGCGGAACCCGGATTCCTCTCTCCGGAATCACTGCGTCCGGGGCAATCCCCAGATCCGCGTCAACAAGGATGGCTTCATTTGCATCACGATAGTTGAAATTCTTGCCCAGGCCGGATACAAACACAACCGGGAACTCCAGACCTTTGCTCTTGTGGATCGTCATCAGGCGCACAGCTCCGTCCCCCGCGCCGGAAAGGTTCACCTCTCCGTAATCCACCTCATATTTGTGCAGATTTTCGATATACTGTACAAAGTGGAAAAGACCGTGATAGCTGGTTTTCGCGTATTCCATCGCTTTCTCGGAGAGCATCTCCAGATTGGCGCTCCTCTGGGCCCCGTCCGGCATCGCCTTCAGGATACTTCCGTATCCCGTATCGCGCAGGATCTCGCGGATCAGCTGATGCACGGGAACAAACGCCGCCCTTCTCCGGAAGGCATTCATCATTTCGGCAAAGCCGTACAGCTTCTCATACAGGGGATCTCCCCTCCGCCCCTCTTCGTCCGAAAGGAGGGCTGTCACGCTGTCAAAAAGCATTCCGCCGCCGTACTCCGAACGCAGAACAGCGAGCTCCTCATCCGTACAGGAGACAATCGGCGACCTCAGGACTCCCAGAAGCGGGATGTCCTGCCTGGGGTTGTCCAGTATCCTCAGATAATTCAGCATTGTCACCACCTCGGACGCCGAAAAATACCCGCTGCGGGAGGCGGCATATGCGGGAATGCCCCGGGATGTCAGCACATCCATGAACGGCTCGGACCAGCCCGAAAAGCTGCGGAGCAGAATCGCGATATCTCCGTACCGGACCGGCCGGTGACCTCCGGACTCCCGGTCGTAAACGGTTTCATTCCCGACCATGCTCTGAATCCTGTCAGCGATCAGCATCGCCTCGAGCTCCCGGTCCGTGCGGACGGATTCCTCATCCTCCAGAAGAGGATCATCCTTCCTCACCAGCAGAAGCTCCGCGCGCGCGGATTTCTCATCCTGCCCCTCCGGAAAAGAGGCTCCCGGATACAGGGCTTCCTCCTCCCCGTAGTCGATCCCGCCGAGGTCGCTGCCCATGATCTGACGGAAAATGTAATTCACTGCGGAAAGCACCTCACTGCGGCTCCGGAAATTTTTGTGCAGATCGACCCGCACTTCATCCCCGTCCTCTTTCGAAAAGCGATGGTACTTTTCCATAAAAAGCTCCGGTCTGGCAAGACGGAACCGGTAGATGCTCTGCTTAACGTCCCCGACCATAAAGATATTGTGCCGATGATTCACCCATCCGGAAACATATCCCGCGATCCTCTCCTGCACAAGATTGCTGTCCTGATACTCATCGATCATCACCTCATCGAACTTTTCCGAGAGCTCCCCCGCGGCGGCTGACCCGCCCTTCTCTCCCTCTCCCGGGGACAGAATCTTCAGGGCCAGATGCTCCATATCTGTAAAATCCAGGACGTTTTTATCACGCTTCTTCGCCGAAAAGAGCTCCATAAACCTTTCGACTGTGCGGATCAGCGTTTCCGCCGGGCGGCGGCTGAGCCTTAACAGCTCCAGGTTCTCCTCCAGATCACAGGAAAACCAGTTTTTTCTCAGATCGTCCACCGACGCCTTCACATGATTCCGGATCTCCGAAACATTCTTTTTCAGGCTGTCATCCACATCCTTCGGCCGTTTGCGGGAGAGCTCCGGGAACTTTTCCGACGAGAGCAGATTCACTATCCCGTCATAGTCCTTCTTTGCGCACAGGTCCGAAAGCCCGCTGAGCATCGCCAGGCCTTCCCGGATTCCCTCCTCAAAATGATAAGGCCCGTTCACCGAAAGGCAGAGTCTGAGAGCCTGCTCCATATCCTCCTGCATCCCGCAGAGTTCCGTCTCCGCGATGGTAAAGAGATCCTGTATCCACGGCTTTTCCATCATAGAGGCGCAGTCCTGCGCGTCAAATCCGGCCGCGCAGTCCGCAAGCCACTGCTGCGGATCCGGGCTGCTCATCGCTTTGTCATAGATTCTCAGGATCACATCCTTCAGGGATTCATCTGTTTTCCCCAGGCAGAAGCAGTCCAGCATATGGTTAAAATCCGGGGAGTCCTCCTTATGGAACTCCTCCATCATTTCTTTCAGCGTATCCTGCTTAAGGAGCTCAAGCTCCCCCTCATCGGCAATCCGATAGCCCGGGTCGAGACCGATCAGATGAAAATAGTTCCGCAGAAGCCACCCGCAAAAGCCGTCGATGGTTGTGATCTGCGCCATGTGGATCAGCATCAGCTGCTTCTGCAGAAAAGCGCTCCCGGGGTTTTCGTGAAGTGCCTGCTCCAGAGCATTCCGGATCCTCTCCTTCAGTTCCCCCGCAGCCGCCCTTGTGAACGTCATGATGAGCATCCTGTCAATGGAAACGGGGGCTGTCCGGTCGGTCAGCTTCGACATGATGCGTTCCACCAGGACGGCTGTCTTTCCCGAGCCCGCCGCCGCGCTCACAAGAATGCTGCTGTTCCGGAGCGCGATGACCCGCTTCTGCTCAGTGGTCCATTCTGTTCCCATGGTTTTCCTCATCCTCCCTCAAAGCATCGGACATCAGAGACCAGAGCTCTTTTTCATCCGTGTTTCTGATTTCCCGGTACGCATACCCAGGTATCCCGCGGTCAAATCCGCATGATCCTTTGTACGGGCAGTAGTCGCAGGGTGCCGCCTGTCTGATCCGGTAAGGCCGCGCGCCTGTCTCCCCTCCGAGGATCCTCTCCCGGCTTTCCCGCGTCTTCTTTTTAACAAACTGCGTCAGCACAGCAAACTGTTCCGCGCTTGCCGCCGATCCCTTTGTCCGGCTGTCCGGCTCTCCCGTTTTTTTGCTGAGCGTCACGGGCAGGGAAATCTGGGTTTCGTCCATCGCGCGTATAACATCAGGACTGTCCGAGCACAGCCCGTTCATCCTGAGCGCCCGGAGGATCTGCTTTTCCACCTCCTCCGGCGCGTCATCGAACCCGGCCTCGAGCACGGGATCCTTCACATTGTAATAAAAAATGCCCGCCGGAACCACATCCTTGCCGGGATGCCTCTTCTCTTCCAGCTGCATGGCCGCATCGAGGTAAAGGACCAGCTGGACCTGCAGTCCATGATACAGCTTCAACAGCTGGAAGGAGGTGCTGCCCGTCTTATAATCGATCACCTTCACATAGACTTTATTCTCCGTTTCCATGGTATCCAGACGGTCGATCCGTCCTCCGCCAAACGCGATTTCCACTCCTTCCGGGTCGAACCGGCCGGACAGGATCTGCTGCTGGAGTGCCCAGACGGTCCTTTTCAGAATTTTCCTCGCCCGCTCCGTCATCCAGGCATTGCGTGCACTGCTTTTCAGAATGGTGTTTCCGTAATCCGCAGCCAGAACATCCAGGCAGCGGTCGATCAGGGCATCCCTGGCCTCCCCGCTGATATTCCGGAAGGAAAGCCCCTCCCGCCGCATCTCCCGGCTGAAGGCCTCCAGCGCTTCATGCACCAGATTTCCCAGATCGGCAGCCTGGAACTCATATTCCTGGCGTTCACGGATATCGAGCCCGTAGCGCAGAAAATGCGCGCAGGCACAGGACGCGAACCGCTCCAGCCTGGTCGACCCGTTTTCGGGGACATCCCCGTAGAGCGCTTTCGCCACGGCCGACCCGATCCTGCCCGAAGGCGCCCTCATAAACGCTGCGTCGATCATCTTAAGAACCTCCGGGCGGTACTTATCCTCCCGGAGATACCACCGGTAGAGCTCCGCAAACAGGGGAGATTCCTGCTGATCCTCGGGGATTTCCCCGATCAGGAGGTCATACCCGAGCTCCGGCTTTTCGGGAAGAGTATCCTTCCGGAACGGTTCGTTCCCGGGTGTCAGATCAGGATACAGCGAGCTGATATTTCCGATCAGATAGGCCGGCCGCATCGGTTCCCCCCTGCTGCTCGACATGCTGTACGAAAGGCTGACCAGCTTCCCGGGCTTCGTCAGGTTCAGGTAAAGATAAAACCTCTGGATGTTCATCTGTTCCTTCGGGTCCGGGGCAAGCTCGGTCCCCTCCTCGAGGAAGAAATCCCGGTCCGCCTCCGAAAGCAGCCCTCCGGTATCGGCACTCTTCGGAATGTTTCCCTCATTCACGCCGACAAAGAACAGCACGCTGATATCCTTCAGCCTTGTTCTTTCCATATCTCCCACCAGAACCTGATCCTGCCCCGGGGGAATCAGGGCTACCTTCGCCTTCAGAAGCCCGGCCTCCAGCACCTGGATAAACTCCCGGCGGCTCAGCTTTTCATCCCCCAGGATCTCCACCATGCGGTCGAAAAGCTCCATGACGATCCCGAACACTTTCGAGTACTCTTTTTCCAGCGCCTTTTCCCCCGACCTGCGGAATGACTCCTGCCACACGGCAAGCTTTTCCTGAATATGGTTTCTACGCAGGAACCAGTAGAGCTGCGTGCAGTAGTCCTTCACTGTTCTGCACCGTGACAGTCCTTCCCGCAGTTCCCTCGTCTCAGATAGGAAGCGTTCCCGGATATCGTTCAGCACCTGGATTCCGGCCGGGTCCATACCCCGATAGACCCGCACCCATTTTTCATCCCACCTCTTAAACGAACGGATGCCGACCGCCCGCACATAGTTTTCCAGGAGATCGGTTTCCTCCGGGGTGATCTCTGACAGGCCGCTCCGCAGGTAGCGGAACACGCTCTCAAAGCTGAAGCTTTTATCAACCAGCTCCATCGCTGCTCTCAGGTACTCTACAAAGGGATTCTGCATAATGCCGTGGGTCTCATCGATAAAGAACGGGATTCCAGCTCTCTCGAAGGCCTGGCGCGCCGCCGGGCTGTACTCCTCGAGGTTTCCCGAAATCACGGCAATGTCCCCGTACCTGAGCCCTTCCGTGCGCACCATGCGGCAGATCTGCCTGGCGGTCTCTTCCATTTCCGCCCCCGGGCTCTCGGCGCTGAAAACACGGATGCTCCCGGGGGGGCCGTCAAAGGACCGTCCATTGTAGCGGAAGAGGTTCTTTTCCAGGAACGCAAGGGCGGGAGCCTCCGAAAAACGGGACCGGCTGCTGTGGTGCAGAAGCACCGGCTCCGAAATCTCCGAAGCCAGATCAGAGAGCCGGGATACCATCTTCCGGCTCATGGAAAACAGCGACCACGCTGATTTTCCGGCCGCGGTCCCTTCCTCCGCATCCATCGTGACCGTCACCATCATATCGCGGCACACATGGAGGAGCTCCCTCAGAACATTCATCTGAACCGGCGTAAAGCCGGTAAAGCCGTCCAGCAGAATCACAGATCCTCTCAGCTTCTTCGACAGCGGAATTGCCTTTACCAGCTCTTCGAGGACCCCCTCTCCCGTCATGTACCGGTCCTCCAGATAATCGCAGAACCTCCGGTACAGGCGGCCGATATCAGCAAGCTTCATGGAGAGAAGCGCGCGTTCCTCCGCCCTCCCGGCCATCGATACAGCTTCCTCCGGCGAAATATCATACTGCATGAACTCCGAAATCAGCGACTTGACTTCATCCAGATACCCCGGCTTTCTGATCTGGCTTCCCAGAAACGGATAGTCCTTTTCCCGGTCAAGCACAAGCTTCAGAAGAACCATGCTCTTTCCGGTATCGTCGAGCATCTTCAGCATATCCCCGCCCGTCTCCTCAAAGACCCGGTAGGCAAGCCTTGTGATGCTCACCACGTCGATATTCAGAATCCCGCCGCGGCTGCTCATCTCGACCACAGTCTTCTGTGTCTGCATCGTAAACTGCTCGGGAACTACGATATAATACAAGACATCCGGACGGCATTCCGCCTCCCGGATGATCTTTTCGTATGCTGTATGGGATTTGCCGGTGCCGGAACCCCCGATGATAAACTGAAGCGGCATAATACTCCTTTCCGGCGGGCTGCCCGCCTCTCACCGGCATCTCTGCAGGATCTTTTTCAGTTCCTCTACCGTAAATGTATAATTCTTATTGCAGAAATGGCAGTTCATCTCAATCGGTTTTCCCTCCTGAATCATCTCGTTCAGGTCCTTTCTGCCGATACTGATCAAAGCCTTCTCGACTCTGTCCCTGCTGCAGTTGCAGTAGAATGATGTCGGAATGCGGTCGCTGATTTCAATGTCAAAGCCCTGAAGCACCTGCTGAAGAAGATACTCCGCGGAGTTCTCCTCCTCCAGAAGGCCTGTAACCGATCGGATTCCCTGAATGTTTTTTTCCAGCCGGGAAATCACGTTCTCCTCCGCGAACGGCATAAGCTGCACAATAAAGCCTCCCGCCCGCTTCACCGTATTATCCCTGTTCATCAGGACTCCCAGTCCGACGGCTGAAGCCACCTGCTCGCTGGTGACAAAATAAAATGTAAGGTCATCTCCGATCTCGCCGGTCTGAAGGTCGACCTGCCCGATATACGGCTCCTTCAGCCCCATATCCTTGATCACCTGCAGATAGCCGTTTCCGACCGCTCCGCCCACATCGAGCTTTCCCTTCGCGTTAGCCGGCAGCATCACATCCGGATTGTTCACATATCCTTTAACCCTTCCCGCCGAATCGGCAGTCACGGTGATGCCTCCGATCGGGCCGTCGCCGCGGACCTGGATCGTGAGGATGTCCTTCTCCCCCTTCATCATGGTCCCCATCATGGCTCCTCCCGTGAGAAGCCGGCCAAGCGCGGCTGTCGCGACGGGGCTTGTATTGTGATTCCGCCTGGCGGTCTCCACTGTTTCCTCTGTCACTGCCGCGAAGGCCCGGATCTGCCTGTCAGCTGCCATCGCTCTGATGATAATATCGCTCATTGTATTCCTCCTGATGGTTCCGCGCTGAGAGCGCTGCTGTCTTTTCCATGCTCCTGCGCTATGATAGTGATGCGTTCCGAATCCTCCCCCGGTTCCGCATCCGTATAGGCCTCCCGCACCTCCAGGACGCGCATCCCCGATTCACAGAGCAGACGGCACACCGTATCGCGGGGATATGCCCTCTGCAGATGTATTTCCTCGGATTTTTCAAAAAGGCCGTCGGGACGGGGCAGGAACAGGGTCAGGTCATATTCATTGACCATGCTTTCCCCATCATAATCGTTCTCCCAGATAAAGCTTCCTTCCTCACGGTTTTCGGCAATCGTTGTACTGCCAAGCACATCACGGTATTTGTGAACCGTATTCATGTCGAAGATAAAAATTCCTCCGGGATCCAGATAATTATTGACCAGCCGGAACGTCTCGAGCAGTTCTTCCTCCTCCAGGAGATAGTTGAGGGAATCGCACACGCTCACCACGGCGCGGACCGTCCCGTAGAGTTCAAACTCCGTCATATCCTGCATCAGATACAGAATGTTATGTCCCGACCGGGCTCTTTTTTCCGAAGCGGCCAGCAGCATCTCCTCCGACATGTCGACCCCGATCATATCGAAGCCATAATCTGCCAGAAGTTCCGTCATCGTGCCGGTTCCGCATCCAAGGTCAAGCACAAGACCGTCCTCAATTCCATATTTTTTCAGTTTTTTTCGGATATAGCAGGCCCACGCCTCATAATCCACATTATCCTGGAAAATGTCGTAAACGAGGGCAAAATCTTCGTAAGAACCCATCATCTCTCCTCCGGCTGATCGTTCGGACAGGAATCACCCCCATACCCCTGACGGGATATGGGGGTGATGAATACGGTTTATTCCTCGCCCGTAATCGGCATGTACCGGACATCGCCGGCCTCTCCATTATAGTAATAATCAATATCGTTCTGGTCATATACGATGGAAACATCGCTTTCGTCGAAGCGGTATACATTGCCTTCCTCGTCGGACCATGTCCCGTCATCGTTGTTCCAGACCACAAACGGACGGCCGCTTCCGTCGTTGCTGTAGAGCGTCCTTGTGCGGTTGGTGTCACTGAGGTCATCCTCCGTGTAGCCTGCGCCGTCTGAAGCGGAAGCAGCATCCACCGCTTCACCTTCGCCGGTTCCTTCCCCTGCTGCCGCTGCGTCCAGCGCAGGAACTGCTGCTGCCGCACCCGCTGCGAGAGGCGAATCAGCCGAAAGAATCTTGAAGCTGTTGACCGCATTGTTCACCTTTGTGAGCACTTCATCGTCATCCGTGTTGACATTCGCGTTGATCTCGTAGTACTCTGTCTCGTTGCTGATATACTTGATGATATTGCTCACGACGCCGTCGCTCTTCTCGGTATTCAAATATTTCACCAGATAATAGATGACATTCACGCCGCCCTGATCCTCATTGCTGTAGTTCAGGATCTCAAATTCGCCGTCCTCCAGCTCCTTTGCGCGTTCCAGCGTCATAGCCATATCCTCGGAATCCGGCAGGACCAGGGTGTCCATATCGGCTTCGTTTCCGTGGATAACCACGATCTTTCCGCTGTCGGACTCAATGCTTACGATTCCGTTGGCATCTGTCTTGTTCGACCAGTTCTCATCCGGCATATCAATCGAAATACTGCCGTCCAGAGAAGTATACACAGGTTCCCAGACCACCGGTTCCTCGGTCGGAACAGGCTCCTGCTCGGGTTCCGGCGTAGGCGTCGGATTCTCTTCGTCCACGATCACCTGTTCTTCAGGCTTCTTCCCTCCAAAATTACAGGCGGACAGAACGCACGAAAGTGACGCTGCAACCGCCAGCAAGGCGAGTAATCTTCTGTTTTTCATGTTGTCCTCCTTAAGTTACATTTTCCCCCTTTTCAGGTGCATGTCAGATATGCTGCACCCCCGGACATTTCCGGATTACTCACCATTTTACCTTTTTCTTATGTTTATGTCAACAAGTTATAGTAAGCGAGGAAAGCAATTGCGGTTTGAGC
>CAMOXX010000002.1 GCA_946629475.1 uncultured Blautia sp.
AACCACATCGGGCTCTCTTCCGGTTTGCACACAACAATCATTTCCTGTTTTTCGAACTGATGAATACGGTACACGCCTCTCTCTTCAATGCCATGGGCGCCTTTTTCCTTACGGAAGCAGGGTGAATAGCTGGTGAGTGTCTGGGGAAGCGTTTCCTCATCGATTGTCTGATCGATAAATTTTCCGATCATGGAATGCTCGCTGGTTCCGATCAGATAAAGATCTTCACCTTCGATTTTGTACATCATCGCATCCATCTCGGCAAAGCTCATAACACCTGTCACGACATCGCTGCGGATCATGAATGGAGGAACATAGTATGTGAATCCTCTGTTGATCATGAAATCGCGCGCATACGAAATTACTGCTGAGTGAAGCCTTGCAATATCTCCGGAAAGATAATAGAAGCCTTCGCCTGCAACTCTTCTTGCGGCGTCCAGATCGATCCCGTTGAATGTTTTCATAATATCCGTATGATACGGAATCTCAAAATCCGGTACAACGGGCTCGCCATATTTCTGAACCTCGACATTTTCACTGTCGTCTTTTCCGATCGGGACAGAAGGATCAATGATGTTCGGAATCACCATCATTACATTTTTGAGTTCTTCCTCAACTTCCTTCTCTCTCACGGACAGCTCATCGATTCTTGCTCCGGACTCTGCAACCTGGCGTTTGATTTCCTCTGCCTCGTCTTTTTTGCCCTGGCCCATGAGCTTTCCGATCAGCTTGGATGTTTTGTTTCTCTCAGCTCTCAGTGCTTCCACTTCCTGCTTGATGTCCCTGTTCTCTCTGTCCAGAGCGATCGCCTTGTCCACAAGCGGAAGCTTTCCGTCCTGGAATTTATTTTTGATGTTCTGTTTTACAATCTCGGGGTTTTCTCTTAAAAACTTAATGTCAATCATATTGTCTCCTTTATATTCTTTTCTCCTATGTCGAAATTGACTGCTTTTCTGAGTGCTTCGACTTCTTCCTGACTGAGCATAACGTATGACTCACCTTTTACAATTTCTTTCATATATAAAAAGCAGTTGTCTCTGCTATGTACAGCATTCAGAATCAAGCCTGAATTATCCTTATCGAGCATGGCAAGCGCAAAGCTCAGTTTTCCACCGACATCATCAAATGCGTCGTATTTTTCTACGCCGTATTTGCTGAATATCCGCTGAAAATTATCCTTTATTGCCCGAATATCATTATCGTGATCTTCCTTCGCTTCAAATAATCTGTCGATCTGGGCGAATTTCCTGGTAAATTCCTTTTCCAGAGACTGCCCCTCCGATCCTTTCATAAACTGTTTATATTTTTGTTCAAGGCGGGAGAGTCTCATGTTGTTGCTGATTACACTGATCAGCAGCATTACTGTCAAAACCAGCAGAATCAGGGTTATAATACCGGAATCTATACCCAGAGCGCCAAGTATTCCTGTCATATCCGGCCCTCACTTTTCTTCCGATGAATGAATTGATGCTGAACAGCTGCCGATTATTTATGTGATACTGTTAATCAGGTCAATAATCCGTTCCAGTTCATCCCGGGAATAGTATTCAATTTCTATTTTTCCGGTATTATTCTTTTTACGGTTGATGCTCACTTTGGTTCCGAGGACATCTTTCATTTTTTCTTCCAGGCTCTCATACAAAGCTTCCAGCCCTAAATCGATCTTTTTTTCGGGCTTTTTCTTTGGAGGTTCCAGAATTGCCCGTACGATTTTTTCGGTCTCCCGGACGCTCAGCTTTTCATCAAACACCTTAGCCGCAAGTATTTCCTGCTGCTCCGGCTGGAGAGGGAGAATAGCCCTGGCATGTCCGGCCGAAATCATTTCATCGATCAGCATCTGCTGAACCTTATCGGTTAATTTGAGCAGCCTTAACGAATTTGTGATTGCAGTCCGGCTCTTCGCCACCCTTTCACCGATCTCATCCTGTTTCAGGTTAAATTCCTCGATCAGCCGTCTGTAAGCCTGCGCTTCTTCAATCGGATTCAGATCCTCTCTCTGAAGGTTTTCAATCAATGATATTTCGAATACTTCCTGATCTGTGAATTCTCTTATAACTACAGGTACTTCGGTAAGACCCGCCATTTTTGCGGCACGCCACCTTCGTTCTCCGGCAATTATCTCATAATAGTCCTCTTTTTTGGACACTAAAAGCGGTTCCAGCACACCGAATTGCTTTATGGACTCAGATAATTCCAGAAGAGTATCTTCATTGAATATCTTTCGGGGCTGCGACTTGTTTGGTTCTATACTAGAGATTTTTACCATAATCTCAGCATTTTTATCCGAAGCCTTTTTCTGTTCCGAAGGATATTCTTTTTCTTTTGTTTCTGAGAGCTCATTATTCTTCTTTCCGGATATCTGTTTTTCTGACTGTTTCTTCGCAGGAATCAGGGCATCAAGCCCTCTTCCCAGACCTCCTGTTTTTCTGGCAGCCACTTTTTTACTCCTCCCGGATTACTTCTTCCGCAAGAGCTCTGTAACTCTCAGCCCCTGCAGATTTATTATCATATAATATAATCGGAAGGCCATAACTGGGAGCCTCCGCTAACCGAACGTTTCTAGGAATGATTGTTTCGTAAATTTTCTGATCAAGATTGTTCTTTACATTTTCCACAACCTGCTGGGAAAGCTTATTCCGAACATCGAACATCGTAAACAGAATCCCCTCAATTGACAGTTCGCTGTTCAGCCTCTCTTTTACCAGGTTGATTGTGTATATCAGCTGGGATAAGCCTTCCAATGCATAATACTCACACTGGATCGGTACAATCACGGAATTGGAAGCACATAAAGCATTAATAGTAAGAATGCTGAGAGAAGGCGGGCAGTCCATAATGATATAGTCATAATCATTATTCAGCTGATCCGTTATTCTTTTTAAAATGTACTCCTTTTCTTCGAGATCCAGTATTTCCACCTCAGCCCCGGATAGATTTACATTTGAGGGAATCAGATCAAGATTATCACATACATCTTTTATGATCACATCATCCTTATCGGCATCCCCCATAATAAGGTGATATAATGTGTTTTCGATCTCATTCTTATCGACTCCTAATCCACTGGTGGTATTTCCCTGAGGGTCAATATCGATTGTCAGTACCTTTTTCCCTTTTTCTGCTAGACAGGCTGATAGATTTATTGCTGTTGTTGATTTTCCAACTCCACCCTTCTGGTTGGCGATTGCAATGATCTTGCCCAAAGATTAAAAACCCCTTTCAATGATGAATCATTATGATTAAATCCATATACGCATGTTATTATATCA
Organism: uncultured Blautia sp.; assembly: GCA_946629475.1. Taxonomy (GTDB): domain Bacteria; phylum Bacillota; class Clostridia; order Lachnospirales; family Lachnospiraceae; genus Blautia_A. Next base: position 3,270 of record CAMOXX010000002.1, read on the forward strand.
CTTTTACATATTTGTTTCCACCATTACTTTTATAAAAACTGTCACAAAAATACTATTTCTAGTTAGATTCATTTGGATAAAATACCATATCTGGGGTCTATCTTTTCCAAACATTCAAAATCTTCCTGCAATGTTTCACGTGAAACATAATATTGATCGCATTTTTCTGAAACAGTATTTCACGTGAAACATAATATCGATCGCATCTTTCTGAAACGATGTTTCACGTGAAACATTAAAAGCGCTGTATCACAGATTTTTCTCTATGATACAGCGCTTCTTTTTACAATGGTTCTTTTTTTGGTGTTCCGGGTTTTCTTGGATACTTCTTTCCGGTTGATTTTATCTTTTTAACAACAATCAATGATCTTGAGGTATTATTATCAGGAAGCTTATATTGAATAATATTCTCTACAGTACCTCCCAGAATTGAAATTGCTTTCTTTGACTGTTTTATTTCTTCATCATTATCTGTTCCCTTATATGCGATAAAATATCCGCCTGTTTTTACAAAGGGAATCGTATATTCTGATAACACTGAAAGATTGGCAACGGCTCTTGATACGCACAGATCATATTTTTCTCTGAACTCTTCTTTGTGTCCAAGCGTTTCAGCTCTTTCATGAATTGTATCTATTTTCTTTAAATCCAGTTCATGAATTACCTCAGTCAAAAAATCAATGCGCTTGTTGAGTGAATCCATGAGAGTTATTCTTATGTCCGGAAAAACAATTTTTAAAGGAATACCTGGAAAACCGGCTCCTGTTCCGATATCAATGATTGAACTGACCTTTGTAAAATCAAAATACTTTGAGATAATTACGCTGTCGATAAAATGCTTCATTATAACATCATCGAATTCTGTGATTGCTGTCAGATTCATTACTTTATTCTTTTCGATCAGCATATCATAAAACTGAAGAAACTGTTCTGCCTGGCTTTCCGAAATCTGTATGCCGATTGATGATAAACTATCCTGAACTTTTTTTAGTTCATGTTTCACGTGAAACATTTATTTCTCCTTCTTCAGTATTTTGTAACTGTTCAGAAAGCATTCCGAATGAATGGGTATCTGAACAATTACTGCTTTTTTAAATAGACCATTAAGACAGAAATATCGGATGGTGTAACTCCCGAAATTCGTGAAGCCTGTCCGATCGATACCGGCCTGAATTTTTTCAGATTTTGAACAGCTTCCGTTTTTAAACTTGGTACCTGATCGTAGTCAATATTTTCCGGAATTTTTTTGTTTTCCAGCTTCTGGAATTTTTCAATCTGTCTTCGTTGTCTCTCTATATAACCCTCATACTTTATTTCTATATTTACCTGTTCCATAACATCTTTTGGAGCAGATTCTGCACAAGGATCCAGTACAGATATTTTTTCATAATCAAGCTCAGGTCTTTTCACTAAATCGGCGAGAGAGGAACCTGATTTTAGCATGGGACTTTCATTTTCAGTTAATATCGCGTCCAGTATGTCAGAACTTCCGATAAACGTTTCTTCTAAACGTTTTTTCTCTTTTTCGATTGCTTTTTTCTTTTCTTCAGTTTTATCCAGCGTATCGCGATCAATCAACCCTGCATAATAGCCGTACTTTCGCAGTCTCAGATCGGCATTATCCTGCCGTAACAGCAGCCGGTATTCAGCCCGGCTTGTCATCATCCTGTACGGCTCCCGGTTTTCCTTTGTAACAAGATCATCAATCAGCACACCGATATAGGCTTCAGACCTGTCGAGAATAATCTGTTCTTTTCCACGGATTTTCAAGGATGCGTTGATTCCTGCGATCAGTCCCTGCGCGGCTGCTTCCTCATAACCGGAACTTCCGTTCAGCTGTCCAGCACTGTACAAACCGTCAACGGTTTTAAATTCCAGAGTAGGGTATAACTGTCTTGCGGGCAGACAGTCATATTCGATGGCATAAGCATTTTTTACGATTTCCGCATTTTCCAGGCCGGGAACCGTTCTGTACATGGCAAACTGGACATCCTCCGGGAGAGAGCTGGACATCCCGCCGATATACATTTCATTGGTGTAAAGTCCTTCCGGCTCAATGAATACCTGATGTCTGTTTTTATCTGCAAATCTTACAACCTTATCTTCAATAGAAGGGCAGTAGCGCGGTCCGGTTCCAGATATTTCTCCGGAGTATAAAGGTGACCGGTCTATATTCTCCCTTATGATATTATGTGTCTTTTCGTTGGTGTAAGTAAGCCAGCATGATTTTTGCTCAATCTGAACATCTGCCGGATCTGTCGAAAAAGAAAAAGGTACAACGACTTCGTCGCCAAACTGTTCCTCCATTTTGGAGTAATCGATCGACCTTCCATCTATTCTCGCCGGAGTTCCTGTTTTAAACCGGACGATTTCGATTCCCAGCTTTTTTAAGGATTCCGTGAGATAGTTCGCCGCCTGAAGTCCGTTTGGTCCTGTATAATAACAAACGTCTCCATAAATGCATCGTGCCTTTAAATAGGTTCCTGTACATAAAATGACAGCTTTTGCCATATATTCAGCACCGGAAAATGTTCTTACACCTGTAATTGCTGTCCTGTTATTTGTACACTCATATAATAATTCGGATACTTCGGCCTGCCGGATCGTAAGATTATCGGTACTTTCCAGCGTTTTTCTCATCTCGGTAGTATAGGCCTGTTTATCCGCCTGCGCTCTTAAGGAATGTACTGCAGGTCCTTTTGACTTATTCAGCATTTTTGACTGAATAAATGTCTTATCGATATTCCTGCCCATTTCGCCGCCAAGCGCGTCAACCTCGCGTACAAGATGACCCTTGGAGCTTCCTCCAATGTTCGGGTTGCAGGGCATCAGGGCGATACTTTCAACACTTACCGTAAACATAATGACACGCATTCCCGTTCTTGCGGCAGCAAGAGCGGCCTCGCAGCCTGCATGCCCCGCGCCAACGACAACGACATCATATTGCTCTTTTACAATTTTCTTATTCATATGCTTTATTTACCCATACAGAACCTGCTGAAGATTTCTTCTACAAGATCTTCTCCAACGGTTTCTCCCGTGATGTATCCGAGACAGTCACAGGCATCCCGCAGATCGATGGACAAAAAATCCTCCGGAAGCTGATCCTGTATTCCGTTCTGAACCAGACGCAGACATTCAACACAGTCCTTTAATGCGTTCATCTGTCTCTCGTTTGTGATATATAATTCATCGTTGACTGCAATGTTTCCTTTAAAAAACATCTCTGTTATTTCCCGCTCAAGTTCTTCAATCCCGGTTTCTTCCTTCATGGATACCGGAATAACCTTATGCGAAGAATCCATCTGTATCTCTTCTATTGTGACCTTTGGAGCCAGGTCTGTTTTATTATACAGGATAATAACGTTTTTATCATTCAGCAATTTCAGAATATAACGGTCATTATCATCAGGCTCTGTCGAGCTGTCCATCACAAACAGGGTAAGGTCCGCGTCATCGGCAGCCTGAATTGCCTTTTCTACTCCTATTTTTTCGACATAATCATCGGTCTTCCGGATTCCTGCAGTATCAATTAAATGTAATGAAATTCCATTCAGGTTGATATATTCATCAAGGATATCCCTGGTCGTTCCCGCGATGTCCGTCACGATTGCCTTTTCTTCACCGGTCAGAAGGTTCATCAGAGAAGACTTTCCTGCATTCGGTTTTCCTACAATAACAGTACGGATGCCTTCCCTGATCAGCTTGCCGTTCTGAGAGCGGGAGAGCAGCTTAACGATTTCGTTTATAATATCATCAATCGTATGTTTCAGGGATTCCTGATAATTGTCCAGGCTGTAATGCTCGGGATCATCAAGAGCCGATTCAATATAGGCGATCTCATAGAGCAGCCGTTCTCTGATATTTTCTATTTTGGAATAAACCATTCCTCTCAGATGCTTTAAGGAACTTTTCAGCGCGTTCTCATTTTTTGCCTCAATAACATCCATTACGGATTCGGCCTGCGAAAGGTCCATTCTTCCGTTCAGAAAAGCCCGTTTTGTAAATTCTCCCGGTTCCGAAATTCGAGCGCCGGCTTTGACAACCGTTTCGAGAACTCTTCTTGTAGAATAAATACCGCCGTGGCAGTCAATCTCGATCGTATCCTCCCCTGTATATGTATGAGGGGCTTTCATGAGCATCAGAAGAACTTCGTCCACCGGCTGTTCCTGGTCAAAAATCCATCCGTAATGAATGGTATGGCTTTTCTGTTCTTTTATTCTTTTCTCTTTATTTTTCGGATGGAATACTTTTTCCGCGATGAAAAAAGCATCCGGCCCCGAAATTCTTACAATTCCGATGCCGGATGCGCCGGGTGCAGTCGAAATTGCTGCAATCGTACTATCTGACCGTAACATACTGTACTCTGCGAAATCCTGTGCCGCATATCTTCATGCCGCAGCGGATTTTCTTCCTTTCCGTAAGGTGCTGACCATTTGACAAAAGGGGGAGAAATATTTCTCCCCCTCCGGTTTCAGTTCTTTTTCAGTTTTACAACAATATGACGATAGGGTTCTTCTCCCTCGCTGATTGTTTCAACATACTTGTTGCCCTGCAGTGAGGAATGAATAATGCGGCGTTCATAAGGATTCATCGGCTCCAGAACTACCGGACGTCTGGTCTTTTTCACCTTATACGCAATTCCCCTGGCAAGGTTTTCCAGTGTTTCCTTGCGGCGGCGGCGGTAATCCTCCGTATCAAGCTTAACACGGATATAATTATCTTTTCCTTTGTTTACAACAAGGCTGGTAAGATACTGAAGGGAATCCAGCGTCTGACCTCTTTTTCCGATCAGAACACCCATGTCGTCGCCTTCAAAATCGACGTCCAGGCTTCCCTCTTCCCTGTTATACACGGATTTGATCTGAACTTCACCAAGATCAATCGTATCAAATACACTTTTCAGGAAATCGGCAGCTCTCTGCTCAACTTCCTTAATTTCGTCCTCATCTGTCAGAATCTCAATCGGCTTGCTCTGTTTTACAGGCTTTGCCGACTTTTCGGTCTCTTCAGCTGCGCCTTCTTCCGCTTCTGGTTTTTCGGCCTTTTCAGGTTTTTCCTGAACCTTGTCGTGTTTTCTGCGGTTTCTTTCCCTGCCGGTTTTTTCCTTCGGCTGTTTTTCCTGGTTCTGAACTGCAGCTTCTTTTACAGGTTCTTCAGCTGTCGCTGCAGCAGCTTTTTCTTCTGCAGGAGCGGCTTCCTTCCTGACTTCTTTTTTCTCCTGCTTTACATTATCCTTCTTCGCCGGTTTCTTTTCGTCATCCGCTTTATTCTCTTTTACAGAAGGTTTTTCTTTGGCAGGTGCTTTTTTCTCCTGTTTTTTGGTTTCTTTTTTCGGAGCTTCCTTTTTCTCAGGTTTTATGATCGATTCGACTTTTACATTATCAAGGATATCCTTGATCTCATCCTTTTCGTCGATCACGATTTTTCTGCGGGCCTTGATCACTGCGGGCTTTGCGCCGATTCCGAAAAATCCTGAGCTGCCTTCGCTGATGATTCTGATATCAAGCTGATCACTTGTTGTTCCGAGCTCCATGCACGCTTTTGTGATCGCTTCACTTTTATTTTTAGCTGAAAACTGAACAAATTCTTCCATTATTAAAACCCCCGTTCCCGGCTATTTCTTCTTGTTTCTCTCATTATAATCACGAACCATATTTGCTTTTGCCGTAATACTTCCCGCCTTCGCGTTCTTTGCCGATTCGTAAGCCTTTTCTACCTTCTGGGCTCTTTCTTCGGCTGATCCGCTGCCGACACCTTTTGTATTCACATTTCCCTTCTGATTCAGGGAGCGGGAATCCACATTCCGGGCATCCAGGTTTTTGGCATTCTGATGGGCCTGGCTTGTAATCTTCTGAGGAGGAAGACCCTGTTTTGTACGCTTCTCCTCGATTTTTTTCATATTTTCATTCACCAGAACATTGATGTCGATCTTGTTCAGATGACGGTTGATCAGAATCTGCTGGATACAACGGACAACGGCGCTGGAAATCCAGTAAATACCAAGACCTACCGGGAATGTAAAGCAGAATACCGCTGACATAAGGGGCATGACCGTGTTCATGGTCTTCATGGAGTTTGCCATGGTATCCCCTTCATTTGCGTTCTGATTTCCTGCCTGGGGCATCAGCTTGATATTCATCATCTGTGTAAACCAGGAAAGAATGGGAATCAGCAGCGCAATGATACAGAGAGCGATAGAACCGCCTTTTACAACCGCTGTGATATAAGTAAGAGGCTGCTCCGCAATATTCAGTCCGAAGAAATTCTGCATCGGACGGATTGCTGAAGCTGTACTTTTAATACTGTCAGTAAATGCCGAAAACTCGCTGACTTCACCAAGCTTTGTCCACTGAGTGGGAGAGAGGGCGTAAAGAAAATCTACGATGGAATTGCTCGTTGCAGTTCCGGCCTCACTCATGACAAGGCTGACCCTTGTCATTTTATTGTCTGCAATGAATGTTTTGACAAGTTCTGTATAACCTTCTACACCTGTAATATTATTTACAAGACCTGTAAAAATATTTTTTACGCTGTCAACGTATGCAGGGATTCTGTAAATAACCTGCCACAGAGCCATCAATATAGGAAACTGAATTGCCAGCTGAATACAGCTTCCTGACGCCGATACACCATATTTCTGGTATATCATCTGCGTTTCTTCATTCATCTTCATCATAGAATCCTGATCACGCTTGCCTTTATACTTGGCCTGGACGGCCTGGATTTCAGGCTGCATGACCGCGCTCATCTTTGAGAATTTCTGCTGTTTAATCTGCAGAGGCGTCATGAGAAGATAAATAATAATACTGAAGATGATGATACAAAGACCAAGATTCTGAATTCCAAATAAACCATTTAAGGCTTTGTAAATGCCATCCATGATATATCCCATCAAAGAAGCCAGCTGGCCTATGATCGGAGTGGAACTCTTAGTGGCTAAGATAATATCCAAATTCATTTCCTCCAAGAAGTATTATGGAACCGGGTCGTAGCCTCCGTGAGAGAACGGATTGCAGCGGAGAATCCTCCACGCTGCCAGAAGGCTTCCCTTGAGGGCACCATACTTTTCAATTGCCTCTAAGCCATATTGCGAACATGTGGGAATATAAGGACATTTCGTTCTTTTCATCGGTGACAGATAAATCTGATACAATCTGATCATCCTGATAAGAGCTTTTTTTACCATTTTATTCTCCCGAAACCATCTTATGATTCCTGTTCCTTTACTGTAACAGAATGCTTTTTTGCAAGATACATAAAAGATTTTTCCAGTTCCGCGAAAGTCTTTCCTTTTGCCGGCTGTCTTGCGATTACTGCAATATCCAGGCCATTTCGAAAAGAAAGCTCATTCAGACGATAGATTTCACGTATCAATCTGGTGATTCTGTGGCGTACCACACTGTTCCCTACTTTTTTGCTTACTGATATTCCCAGACGATTCCTGTTGTACTGATTTTCCAGTACATACATCACCAGATACCGATCGGCTTTTGATGTTCCCTCATGATAAACCCGCTGAAAGTCCTTGTTCTTTTTTAATGATTCTGAATGAATCATTTTAATCTCCTTTTGAAGAAGAAAAGACCACATAAAATGCGGTCTTATAAGCTACTTATGCAGATAACTGCTTTCTTCCTTTTAATCTCCTTGCTGCGAGAACCTTACGTCCACCCTTTGTGCTCATACGTGCTCTGAATCCGTGAACTTTTGCTCTGGATCTCTTTTTCGGCTGAAATGTCATTTTCATTGATATGCACCTCCCTTATATTTATTTTACCATTTCTCCCGCGTGTTTAATGATAATAGAACATCATTACCATTATATGCAGTTTATCTATTACCGTCAAGGATTTTTTTCCATTTCAGGGGGTATATTGGTTTACGTAAAGTTTTCCACATTTTGTGGAAAACTTGTGGAAAACCATGCTCAAAACATTCAGTTTTCCACTTTTCCGGTTTCAAAACCCTTTTTTTCTCGGCTGTCTGACCTTTTTCGACTTTATCCACACATCCCCGACATAATCTGACAGGATTCGACTTTTTATGGTAACTGTTTCCCTTTATCCACATCTTATCCACATTTCTGATGTGGATAAGATGTCCTGTATATTGCCCCTTTTCCCATTGATAAAATCTTCCTTTTATTATAAAATAACTCTGTGTATTTTTAGAAACGGAGAGATTGACAAATGAACGCTGTAGCTGAAAACTGGGACAACATCCTGGAAATCATGAAGAGGGATTATGATATTTCTGAAATCCAATGCAATACATGGCTTAAGCCATTAAAAGTAGTTTCCTATAAAGACGGCGTGGTTACCATATCTCTGCCTTCTCAGCTGGAAGGGCTCGGGCAGAAATTCATCAGCAATAAATATACTCTTCCTCTTCAGGTTACCATCAGCGACGTTCTTGGAATAGATGAATGTACCATCGATTTTGTTTCCGAAAAGGATATTCCTGCATCCGTGCAGCCTGATATTCCGGACCACAACCTTCAGAAACGTATTGAAGAGGCCAGAATCAATCCGAGATACACATTCGATACTTTTGTTGTCGGCGGAAACAGCAAATTTGCCCAGGCTGCGGCTCTCGCTGTTTCGGAGGATCCGGGAGGAGCCTACAACCCTCTGTATATTTACGGGGATGCCGGTCTCGGCAAAACCCACCTGATGCATTCGATCGGACATTTTATTCTGGAGCACGACAAAAACAGTAAAGTTCTTTATGTCACCAGCGAAGAGTTTACCAATGAACTGATCGAGACAATCCGTAACGGAAATAATACGGCTATGTCGAAGTTCAGGGATAAATACCGCAACATAGATGTTCTTCTTCTGGATGATATTCAGTTTATAATAGGAAAGGAATCTACGCAGGAAGAGTTTTTCCACACCTTCAATACTCTTCACAGCGCAAAAAAACAGATTGTCCTCTCATCCGACAAGCCTCCCAAGGATCTTGAAATCCTTGAAGAGCGGTTCCGTTCACGTTTTGAGTGGGGCCTGATTGCAGATATCAGTATCCCTGACTACGAAACAAGAATGGCGATTCTTCATAAAAAGGAAGAACTTGAAAATGTACATATTGATGAGGAGATCATAAAGTATATCGCCAATAATATCAAATCCAATATCCGTGAACTGGAGGGAGCTTTCAACAAGATTGTTGCCCATGCCAGGCTGGAGCCGGATAAAATGAATATGGAGGAAGCGGTCAATATTCTGAAGGATTTCATCTCTCCTTTCCAGAATAAAAATGTTACTCCGGAAGACATTATGATAATCGTTGCGGACTATTACCACGTTTCTGTCAGTGATCTTACCGGAAGCAAGCGCAATTACAGCATTATGGAGCCCCGGCAGGTATGCATGTACCTGATCAGGGAAATCCTTTCGCTTCCTTATAAAAGCATAGGGCTGCTCCTGGGTAAAAGGGATCATACGACTGTTATGAACGGCATCAACAAGATCAATAATGAAATAGAAATCAATGAGCAGATGAGTTTTACAATCAATACACTCATCAAAAAAATCAATTCACAACAGTCCTGAAAAGCCCGTGTGGATGAATTGTGGAAAAGAAAAGAGTTTTCCATACTGGTTACTTCCTGATATCCACACATTAAAAGCCTTTATTTACAAGGGCTCTGACCACTTTTACACATTATCAACAGCCCCTATTATTACTTCTTCTGATTTGTTTTTATATATTTATATATAAGCCGGCTGCACACCGAAAGGAAGATTCCGAACTATGAAGATCATCTGTTCAAAAAATGAATTACTGAAAAGTATTAATATATCCATGAAGGCTGTTCCTTCCAAAACCACTATGCAGATTCTCTCCTGCATTCTGTTTGACGCGTCTGCAAAACAGATACGTCTGATCTCAAACGATATGGAGATCGGCATTGAGACGATCGTTGAAGGCTCAATTGTCGAAAGGGGAATTATCGCGATTGACGCAAAAATCATCTATGAGATTATCCGGAGGCTGCCGGACAGCGATATCACGATCTCATCCGATAACAGATACAATGTCACCGTTTTGTGTGAGAAATCCCACTTTACGATTCCGGGAAAACCGGGAGATGATTTTGCGCGCCTGCCCTATATTGAGAAGGACGAATCTCTCACACTTTCCCAGTTTACGCTGAAAGAAATGATCAGGCAGACCATTTTTTCCATCGCGATGAACGAAAACAATCCTCTGATGACGGGAGAGCTTTTCGAAATAAAAAACAATTTTCTCAGAGTCGTATCGCTTGACGGACACAGGATAGCCATACGCATGTTAAAACTGAACAGGGATTACAATGACAGAAAACTGATTGTTCCCGGAAAAACACTGAGTGAAATCAGCAAAATTCTTTCCGGTGAAATGGACAGCCAGGTCAGTATTTATTTTTCACAGAATCATATTCTGTTTGAATTCGAGCAGACAGTGGTTGTTTCGAGACTGATCGAAGGAGAGTATTTCAGGGTGGATCAGATGCTTTCTGCTGATTATGCCACAAAAGTTACGGTAAATAACAAGGATTTTTACAATTGTATCGACAGGGCAACCCTTCTTGTGAAGGAGGGAGATAAAAAGCCTGTTGTGGTTAATATAACAGATAACAACATGGAACTCTCTATCAATTCGACGCTCGGATCGATGAAAGAAGAAGTTAATATCGAAAAGAGCGGAAAAGATATTGTGATTGGCTTCAACCCCAGATTTTTGATGGATGCGATGAGAGTCATTGATGATGAGCTGATTGACATTTACCTTGTGAATCCAAAGGCTCCGTGCTTTATTAAAGACAGCGAAGGAACATATATTTACCTGATTCTTCCTGTGAATATCAACCAGAACAGCAGTTTTTAAGGAGAACGCAGGATGGAAATGGAGATTACGATCAGAGATGAATATATAAAACTCGGGCAGGCACTGAAGCTGGCCGGGGTAACAAGGGACGGAGTGGAATCAAAATACGTCATAACCGAGGGCCTGGTTAAAGTGAATGGTGAGGTTGATTTAAGAAGAGGCCGGAAGGTTTACAAAAATGATGTAATTTCCTACGACGGCAATGAAATCAGAGTGACCGGGTGAAGGCATGTATATAGAATCCGTGCAGCTCAAAAATTTCCGGAATTATGAGTTTCTGGAGATGACTTTTGACCAGGGTACGAATATTCTCTATGGGGATAACGCGCAGGGAAAAACAAATATTCTGGAATCTCTGTATCTTTGCGGAACGAGCAAATCCCATAAAAGCAGCAAGGATAAGGAGATGATCCGGTTCGGAGAAGAGGAAGCCCATATCAGGCTGTTTGTACGGAAAAACGGGATTTCCTACAAGATTGACATGCACCTGAAAAAGAATAAGGCAAAAGGGGTTGCTGTCAACGGAATTCCGATCCGCAGGGCAAGGGAGCTTCTGGGCGTATTGAACCTTGTGTTTTTTTCTCCGGAGGATCTGAATATTATCAAAAGCGGTCCCGCTGACAGAAGAAAATTTATGGATCTGGAGCTCTGCCAGCTTGAATCCATGTACATTGCGGATATTTCGGCATATAATCACATTCTTCAGCAGAGAAATAAGCTTCTGAAAGATATTTTTTTTAACCCCTCTCTGCAGAGTACACTGGATATCTGGGATACTCAGCTTGCGGATTACGGAAAAAAGATCATTCTGACAAGAAGGAAATTTATTGAAGAACTGAATTCGGTGATTCATGATATACACAATAATCTGACAGGCGGAAACGAAAAGATAGAAATCGGTTATGAACCGGATGTGACGGAAGATGAGTTTTCTGAAAAGCTGAGATCACTGAGGGAGAGGGATTTAAAAACCAGGACAACAAACGCCGGCCCTCACAGGGATGATTTTTGTGTGAAAGTCAACGAAATCGATATCAGAAAATTCGGTTCTCAGGGACAGCAGCGGACTGCTGCTCTTTCTCTTAAGCTTTCCGAAATATATCTGGTGAAAAAGAGAATTCATGATACTCCTGTTCTGCTCCTGGATGACGTATTATCTGAGTTGGACAGCAGCAGGCAGAATTATCTGCTTGACAGCATACATGATATCCAGACGATTATTACCTGCACCGGGCTGGATGATTTTGTAAGCCATCAGTTTGAAATAAACAGGGTATTTCATGTGGTGAAAGGCAACGTTTTTGAGAAAGAATAATCATTTCTTTCTTTTTTGACAAGTATATATGCATGTGATAAACTGAAAAGCAACGGTAACTATTTAAATGCAGATACGAAAGTTGGTGAAAATTGTGGATAAAGAGGAATTTCGTATCAAATTAGACCAGATCAATCATCTTGTTGAGGCAAAGGATTATAAAGGGGCGATGGAAGTAGTCGACAGCATCGACTGGCGCCGTGTGAAAAATGTGCGCACTTTGTGTGTTGTCGGTGAAATTTATGCCGCAAATAAACGATATGAGGACAGCAGGGATATCTTTCTTTTAGCATATCACAGAGCTTCCATCGGCAAGAATATTCTTGTCCGCCTTGTCGAAGTTTGTCTTAAAATGAATGAAATTGACGAGGCAATGGAGTATTATGAGGAATTTTGTTCTGTAGCTCCAAACGATAATACAGCCTATATCCTGAGATATAAAATTCTGAGGGCAAAAAATGCGCCTGTTGAGGATCAGATTCAGGTCCTGGAGGAATATAAAAGCAGGGAATTTACAGAAAAATGGTCTTATGAGCTGGCGAAGCTTTATTATAAAGCAGGCCTTCAGGATAAGGCAGAAGATACCTGCAGTGAAATTATCCTGTGGTTCAGTGAAGGCAATTATGTGATGAAAGCCTATGAATTGAAGATGAAAATGGGCGTCATCACGGATTCCGAAAAGCAGCGTTTCGAAGCTTCACAGGCGGAAATCGAAAAAAGTAAAGAAGTTCCGAAGAAAGAGATTCCAAAAGAGAAAGCTGCAAAGGAGGCAACTCCAAAGGAAGCAGCCTCCAAAGAAAAAGCCTCTGAGGAAGAAACCACAGAGGAAAAGTCTTCTGCAGAAGAAGCTGCGGAGAAAACAGTTTCTGAAGAAGAAACCGGGGAGGAAGAGTCTTCCACAGAAACGGATTCTGAGAAAATAATCTCCGAAGAGACAGCTCCTGTGGAAGAAGTCTCTGAGGAAGTTTTGGAGAAAGAGATTCCGGAAGAAGAAACATCAGAGGAAGAGTCTTTCAAAAAGGCAGCTCCGAAAAAAGAGAAATTTACAATTGTAGAAGAGATTTCTTCGGAAGAACCTTCCGATGAAGAAGAGACAGAGAATCAGGAAACAGAAGAGCTGCCTGAACCATCAGAGGATCTGGAGAAAGAAGAATCAGATGAAAGAGAGCCGGAAAAGACAGGATCGGATGATATTGAAGGCGATGAATCCGAAGACGGTGAGGAAATTTCAGAAGAAGCAGGACAGGAAGACAGCTTCGAAGAAGAAGAGGAGGAAGATAGCTTTGAAGATGCTGAGGAAGCTTTTGAAGATGACGGGTCTCCTCTGATTGACAATATTGAAATAGACAATGAAAAAGAACTGAAAGAGACGGAAACTCTCTCGGAGAGAATTGTAAAAGGATTGAGGGATCTTTTTGGAGGCCGGAGAAGGGCTGAAGAGAATGATGAAGAGGAAGATCTCGAAGAAGAGGAAGAGGATGAACTGAAAGAAGAACAGGATGAGGAAATTCAGTTCCCGGATTCTTATGATTCTGATGATGAAGAGGATGAAGAAGCCGGTTCGGAAATCCCCGAGGATGATTCTGACGAGGACTCTGACGAAGAAAACTATGACGAGGATATCGACGAAGATCTTGAAGAAGAATTTGACGAAGATTCAGAAGAAGAAGTAATAGAGAAGCCGAAAAAAGAATCGAAAAAGAGAGAATTCCGTTTCCTTCTTCCAAGATCCAGAAAAGCCCAGAAGGATGTAAAAAAAGATCAGCCGGAGGAAGAGGAGCAGGAGAAGGAAGCCCGGGAGCCGGAAGAGGAATTTAATCTGGAAGATACAATTCTCGCTGCAGCCTTTGAACAGGGAATCGATATTCCCGGTGCCTCCAACGAAAAAAAGCCTGTGAAGGAAGAAAAAGCATCTGACAGTTCCGAAAGTGTTCCTGAAGAAGACGATGAAGAACCTGTGATCATCGAAAAGATGATCAATGCAGAGGAAGAAAAATCCATTCAGTCGCTGGAGAAAAAGGCGAAAAAGCTGTCGGAAGAGAAATCAGAAGATCTGTCGGAGGATGTCCCTGATCTGATTATGCCGGATCTGAATTCTTTAACTGAGGATGAGGACGAAACAGAAGAGGAAATCATCCTGGAAAAAGAGGAAACGAGTCCGGATGAGGAGAATGATGATTTTGTAGCCGAGATTGTTGAAGGCGAAAATGAAGAAGATATTGATGAGGAGGAATTTCTCATCACCGGAGTTATCGGCGAGGACGATGATGAAGATTCCGTGATCATCGATGATGACGAGGATTCTTCGGATGAAGATGAAGATACAATAGAGGATTTTATCGAATCACTTCAGCCGAGATCACTTGATGATCCTTTGAATATCATTCCCAGGAGCAAGGAACTGACAGAAGAAGAGATTAAGCTGTTCTCCTATTTTGTGATTGTTCCCGGTATGAAGGAACAGATTGTGGATGCGCTGTATGATGTACAGATCGAAGCGTCAAAAAGAACATCCAGCGCAGGAAATATCATCGTAATGGGGGGACCGGAATCCGGAAAGACAAGATTGATTTCGGGTCTGATTCCTGCAATTTGTAAAGAATTGAATCTTGAGGCATCGAAGGTCGCTTATGTTTTTGCGGAGCAGATTAACGGCAAGGATCTGAAAAAGGTGATTCAGAGACTTTCGGGAGGTTTTCTTGTTATTGAAAACGCGAATCAGCTCGATCAGGAGACGGCCGCTAAGCTTACAAAGCTCATGGATGGGGATACCCAGGGGATGATCTTTATCCTTGAGGATGATAAGATAGGAATGCGCAAGATGATGGCAAGATATCCGAAGCTTGCAAAGAAATTTACATCTGTGATCAATATCCCTGTCTTTACGAATGACGAGCTTGCGAATTTCGCGAAAATATACGCGATGGAAAACGGATACCGGATTGACAATAAAGGAATGCTTTCTCTTTATAATATGATCAGTATCAACCAGAAAGAGGATATGCCTATGAACATAGGTGCCGTAAAAGAAATGGTTGATGCCGCGATTTCGAAGAGTCAGGGAGGTATCGCTCTTTTCCGTAAAAATGCTTCAAAGAAACGCATGGATCAGAATGGATTCATCGTACTGTATGAAAAAGACTTTGTAAAAGGAAAATAAAACAGAAAGAGAAAAATAAAATGGCCGGACCTTATCTTGGAAATGCAAAGAATACAATGGATGTAATCAGGAGGTATGACTTTGCTTTCCAGAAGAGGTTCGGCCAGAATTTTCTCATTGATGAGAATATTCTGAAGAAAATTGTCGAGTCTGCGGAAATATCGGGGGATGACTGCGTTCTGGAAATCGGCCCGGGAATCGGTACTCTGACACAGTATCTTGCGTCGGATGCCGGAAAAGTGATTGCTGTGGAGATTGACAGGAATCTGATTCCTGTTCTGCATGATACACTGAAGGAATGGAACAACGTCGAAATCATTAATCAGGATATTCTGAAAACAGATCTGTTCAGCCTTGCAGCAGAGAAAAATGACGGGAAGAACTTTAAGACCGTAGCAAATCTTCCTTATTACATAACAACTCCGATTATCATGCATCTTCTGGAGAGTAATGTTCCCGTTGATTCCATTACGGTAATGATTCAGAAGGAAGTGGCAGAACGCATGCAGGCTGAGCCCGGGAGCAAGGATTACGGGGCTTTGTCTCTTGCTGTGCAGTATTATTCGGAAGCCAGAGTGATCGTGAAGGTTCCGTGCACTTCATTTATACCCCGCCCGAAGGTTGAGAGTGAGGTTATTCATCTGAAAAAATACAAGGAACCGCCTGTGAAGGTGAGTGACAGGGATCTGATGTTCAAAATCATCAGGGCATCCTTTAATCAGCGCAGGAAAACTCTGGCCAATGGAATTAAGAATGCTTCCGGTTTAAGCTATACGAGGGAAAATGTGGAGGATGTGCTGAAAACCTGCGGTTATTCTGCTTCCGTCAGGGGAGAGCAGCTTCCTCTCAGTGATTTTGCGAGAATCACGGATCTGCTGAAAATGAGATATTCCTGAAAAGAAAAAAAGTACCCAGTGGAAGAGCTGGATACTTTTTTTCTTTAAGTTAAAAGGAAGGAGAGTTGACAGCTTTGAAACTGTCAACATATGAAAAAGAAATATAAAAATAATGTTGGCTATATTATTTTTATATCGTTATTCTAAAGGGAAAATATGAGTAAATAATGATATTTATGTAAACAAATTATGAACTTAGACGCAATATTTCATGAATAGATTACAATATAATTTCATGTTTGTATTTCGCCCTACATGATAGTATAATGATAGTAACTGCCGGGGTTTTATGCCGGGTGTTGTAATCATATCAATAAATGAAAAGAGGGTATTCCAATGTCAGAGACAATGAAAGATTACGAACAGGAACTGGAAGCTTCCTTCAAAAAAGTAGAAGAGGGAGATATTTTGAGCGGTACTGTAATCAGCGTAGATGAAAAAGAGGTTGTGATCGACCTCAAGTATTATGCTGAAGGCATTATCCCCGCAGAAGATTATTCAAGAGAACCCGGTTTCAGTCTTAAGGAACAGGTACATGTTGGGGATGAGGTATCTGCTACCGTCGTCAAAAAAGATGATGGACATGGAAATATCCTTCTTTCAAAAGTGGAAGCAAACGATGTTCTTTCCTGGAAAAAGCTGGAGGAACTCAAAAATTCGGGTGAAGTGATCGATGTCACCGTAAAAGGCGTTGTTAAAGGCGGCGTCATTGCATATGTAGAGGATGTCAGAGGTTTTATTCCCGCATCCAAGCTTTCGGATTCTTATGTTGAGGATACAAATGAGTATCTTAATAAGACTATCCAGGTTCAGGTGTTTGATGTTGACAAGGAGAAAAACCGCCTGATTCTTTCGGCCCGTGAAGTTCTGAGGAAAAAAGCAGCTGAGGAGAGAAAGAACAGGATTGCGAGCGTTCAGGTAGGAATGATCACCGAAGGTATTGTTGAGACCATTCAGCCTTACGGAGTATTTGTCAGCCTTGGAAAAGGACTGTCAGGACTGGTTCATATTTCCCAGATCAGCGAAAAGAGGATCAAGGATCCCTCTGAGGTTCTGGAAAAGGGCGATAAGGTAAAGGTTAAAGTCATCGGCATCAAGGATGGAAAAATCAGCCTGAGCATGAAACAGGCAGGAAATGAAACTCCTGCGGAGACAGAGAGAGAATTTATTATTGATATTCCGGGATCAAATGAGCAGGCTACTACTTCTCTTGCTTCCCTTTTCGCGAATATCAGGCTGGATTGACGGAGGACTCTGCCAATGAAGCGACAGGATAAGATTTATATCATCGGGCATAAAAACCCTGATACGGATTCAATCTGTTCTGCCATTGCTTATGCAGATATTAAAAACAGGACTACCCAGGGAAAAAAATATATTCCAAAAAGAGCAGGCCAGCTGAATGAGGAGACAGAGTATGTTCTGAGCCGGTTTGGGGTTCAGCCGCCGGGATATGTTTCTAATATCGGAACTCAGGTGAAGGATATGGAAATCCAGACAAATCCTGAAGCCGACAAATCCATTTCTCTGAAAAATGCCTGGGATCTGATGCAGAGCCAGGGAATCATGACACTTCCGGTCTGCAATGAAAAAGGAACGCTGGAAGGGCTCATTACGATCTCTGATATTGCCCAGACATATATGGATACGCAGGACAGTTATCTTCTTTCCAATGCGAGAACACAGTACCGGAGGATTGCCGAGACGATTGACGGCGTGGTGATCGAAGGCAACGAACATGGCTATTTTATAAAGGGCAAGGTCCTGGTGTGTACGGCACGGCCGGACATGATGCGGGATTATATCGAGGAAGATGATATGCTCATTGTCGGTGACAGGGAGGAGGACCACCTGGCAGCGATAGAAGAAAATGTGAGCTGTATTATTGTTGGAATGGGAATCGAGGTTTCTGATACCGTAAGGAATCTGGCCCGCGAAAAAGATATCGTCATTATCATGTCGCCTTTTGATACTTTTACGATCGCCAGACTGATCAACCAGAGTATCCCGATCAGGTACATTATGAAGACTGACAACCTGGTCACCTTCAATACAGAGGATTTTACAGATGATATCCAGGAGGTCATCGCGAAAAAGAAGCATCATGCATTTCCGGTGATCGACAGTAACGGCAGATGTATCGGAACAATTTCCCGCCGCAATTTCCTCGACATGAGAAGAAAAAAAGTCATTCTTGTAGATCACAATGAGAGGGACCAGGCGGTAGATAATATTGAAAAGGCCGAAATTCTGGAAATTATCGACCATCATAAGCTGGGATCTCTCGAGACAAGAACGCCGATTTCGTTCCGAAATGAGCCGGTAGGCTGCACAGCGACGATCCTTTATGAAATATATGGGGATCAGAAGCTTGAAATCCCGGAAAAAATCGCGGGTCTCCTTTGTTCGGCAATTATTTCGGATACTTTGATGTTCCGGTCTCCGACCTGTACGCTTCGGGATAAAATGGCAGCAGGAGCTCTCGCTTTGATTGCCGGAATTGATATTGAAAAGCATGCGAAGGACATGTTTAAGGCCGGCAGCAATCTGAAGGATAAAGCGCCGGAAGAAATCTTTTATCAGGATTATAAAAAGTTTATCGCGGAGGGCGATATTTCATTCGGTGTCGGACAGATCAGTTCCATGGACGCGGATGAGCTGGTTATGATTAAAGAGAAGCTTCTTCCATTCCTTGTAAATGAATGCGGAAAACATGATATCAGCAAAGTTTATTTTATGCTGACGAATATTATTGATGAAACAACGGAGCTGATCTTCTATGGAGAAGGCAGTGAGGAGATGGCTAGCATTGCGTTTAATAAACAGGCGGAAAACGGTTCGTTTATCCTTCCTGGTGTTGTATCCCGCAAAAAACAGCTGATTCCTGCCATGATGGATGCAGCCTCCCGTATGGAGTCAGGTTTTTAGGATATTCTGTCCCTTGCAATAATCATAGAAAGCTGTTATAATAGCAAATTGATTTTGTATCTGAAATACGAATGAGGGGTTCGTATTTACACACAGGGGTGTTGAAAACGGTTTTTCCGTTTTTACAGAATCATGAGGAGTATAATAATAGAGGTGTAAAATGGAACAGTATATCATTAAAGGCGGTAATCCGCTTGTTGGTGAAGTGGATATTGCCGGAGCAAAGAATGCTGCTCTGGCTATTCTTGCTGCCGCAATTATGACAGATGAAACAATTCTGATCGAAAATCTTCCGGATGTAAGGGATATCAATGTTCTTCTGGAAGCGATTGAGGGAATTGGCGCAATTGTCAACAGAATCGACAGGTCAACAGTTCGAATCAATGGTTCAACGATCCGTGATGTGAGCGTTGATTATGAGTTTATCAAAAAAATCCGTGCCTCTTACTATCTTCTTGGTGCTCTGCTTGGAAAATACAGACATGCAGAGGTACCTCTTCCGGGCGGCTGCAATATTGGAAGCAGGCCGATCGACCAGCACCTGAAGGGCTTTAAAGCGCTTGGTGCTGATGTTGATATACTGCACGGAGCGATTATTGCAAAAGCGGACAATCTTCATGGGAGCCATATTTATCTGGATGTGGTCTCGGTTGGCGCTACGATCAATATTATGATGGCAGCAGCGATGGCTCCCGGAAGAACCACCATTGAAAATGCGGCAAAAGAGCCCCATGTGGTAGACGTTGCTAACTTTTTGAACAGCATGGGCGCGAATATTAAAGGCGCAGGTACGGATGTGATCCGGATTAAAGGTGTCGAAAAGCTCCATAAAACAGAGTATTCAATTATCCCGGATCAGATTGAGGCGGGAACATTTATGTTCGCTGCTGCCGCAACCGGCGGAGATATCACGGTGAGAAACGTGATTCCGAAGCATCTCGAAGCTACAACCGCCAAGCTGGAAGAAATCGGATGTGAGGTGGAAGAGTTTGATGACGCAGTACGCGTCCGGGCTTCCCGCCGTCTGAGAAGAACAAATGTAAAGACTTTGCCCTATCCCGGATATCCGACGGATATGCAGCCGCAGATTACGGTTGCGCTTGCACTTGCAAAGGGTACCAGTATTGTAACAGAGAGTATTTTTGAAAACCGCTTTAAATATGCGGATGAGCTTACCCGGATGGGAGCCCATATTAAAGTCGAAGGAAATTCCGCGATCATTGATGGTGTTGACAGGCTGACAGGAGCCAGGGTCAGCGCACCGGACCTCCGCGCCGGAGCGGCGCTTGTAATTGCCGGGCTTGCGGCAGAGGGCATCACAATCGTGGATGATATTGTATATATTCAAAGAGGATATGAGGATTTTGAAGGAAAGCTGAGAAGTCTCGGTGCCGAGATCGAAAAGGTTTCCAGTGAAAAAGAAATCCGGAAATTTCGTCTTAGAGTAGGGTGAGAATCTTTTTCTGCCCGAATTGTTTGAAAGGATGACAACATAAAAGTATGGAAAAAATATTGTTTACCTCGGAATCTGTGACAGAAGGGCATCCTGATAAAATCTGCGACGCGGTGTCAGATGCGATTCTTGATGCATTGCTTGAGCAGGATCCAATGAGCCGTGTGGCGTGTGAAACGGTCACCACAACCGGTATTGTTTTTGTAATGGGTGAAATCACATCCAGGGCAAATATTGATTATCAGAAGATTGTGAGGGATACGATTCGTGAGATCGGCTATACCAGCGGAGATTACGGATTTGACGCGGACACCTGTTCGGTTGTGATTGCTCTGGACAAGCAGTCGGCGGATATCGCGCTTGGAGTAGACAAAGCGTACGAGTTGAAAGAAAACGAGATGAATGAGGATGAACTGGATGCGATCGGTGCAGGGGACCAGGGACTCCAGTTCGGCTACGCGACAAACGAAACAGAAGAGTATATGCCTTATGCGATCAATATGGCGCATAAACTGGCTTATCAGCTTGCAAAGGTCCGCAAAGATGGTACATTAAAGTATCTCAGGCCGGATGGAAAAACGCAGGTGACGGTGGAGTATAATCCGGATGGTTCACCGAAGAGAATCGACGCGGTGGTCTGCTCGACCCAGCATGATCCGGATGTGACGCAGGAACAGATTCATGAGGACATTAAAAAATATGTTTTTGATGCGATCATTCCTTCGGATATGGTTGATGAAGACACCAAGTATTTTATCAATCCGACCGGACGTTTTGTGATCGGCGGTCCTCAGGGCGACAGCGGCCTGACCGGCAGAAAAATCATTGTTGATACCTACGGCGGAACAGGACGCCACGGCGGCGGCGCTTTTTCGGGCAAGGACTGCACCAAGGTTGACCGTTCGGCAGCATATGCGGCAAGATATGTGGCTAAGAATATTGTAGCTGCCGGCCTTGCCGACAGATGTGAGATACAGTTATCCTATGCGATCGGTGTTGCTCACCCGACATCGGTGCGTGTGGATTCTTTTGGAACAGGAAAGCTTGATGACCAGAAGCTGGTGGAGATTATCCGCGAGAATTTTGACCTTCGTCCGGCTGGAATTATTAAAATGCTGGATCTGCGTCGTCCGATCTACAAACAGACTTCGTCATATGGTCATTTCGGCCGCACTGATATTTCTCTTCCATGGGAAAAAACAGACAAGGCAGAGATTTTAAAAAAGTATCTTTGAGGTGAGGGGGACGGTTAAACCGTCCCTTTTTTCCGTTCCGGAGAGAGGCTGTCCCGATGAAACTGAAAACAAGGATGATTACAGGCTTTGTTCTGGTAATTCTGGTTCCACAGCTTTTGCTTGCTGTGGCTTTATTTGCTTACAGCCGCAGTCAGCCTGCGGATTCCGGAAAAACCGGCATGCATATGGCACAGGAGATTTCGATCTCAGTTCCGGATTCTGATTATAAAACGGTCAGCCTGCGGACGAGGGATATGTTTTTTACACTGTCGGTGATACTGCTGTTCACTTCGCTGGCGGTAGGCATCTGGATTTACCGGAGCATTTCGGTTCCTCTGATCAAGCTGAAAAAAGCGACGCAGAATATCAAGGAGGGAAATCTGGATTTTGTGATAGAATCCGATGGAAAAGATGAGTTTTCGGAGCTGTGCAATGATTTTGATGATATGAGGGTCCGGCTTAAGGAATCAGCAGAAGAAAAGCTTGTCATGGATAAGGAGAATAAGGAGCTGATCAGCAATATCTCCCATGATCTGAAAACGCCGATCACCGCGGTGAAGGGTTATGTGGAAGGTATTATGGACGGAGTGGCCGATACCCCCGAAAAAATGGATCGTTATATCAAAACGATCTATAATAAAACGATTGAGATGGATCACCTGATCAATGAACTCACTTTTTATTCCAAGATCGATACGAACAGGATTCCATATACGTTCAGCAAGCTGAATGTGTATGACTATTTTTCGGACTGTGCTGATGAGGTATCACTGGAGCTGGAGACAGAAGGAATAAAGCTGCTTTATTCCAATGATGTGGACAGTAATGTGCTGGTAATCGCGGATGGAGAACAGATCAGAAGGGTGATCCACAATATTATCAGCAATGCCATCAAGTACATGGACAAGCTGAACGGAATTATACAGATCCGCGTCAGGGATGTCGGGGATTTTATCCAGATCGAGATAGAGGATAATGGAAAAGGAATTGCGTCGAGGGATCTTCCCTATATTTTTGACCGTTTTTACCGGACGGACGTATCCAGAAATTCCTCGAAAGGAGGAAGCGGAATCGGCCTTTCCATTGTAAGAAAAATTCTGGAAGACCATGGAGGAAAGGTTTGGGCTACCAGCAAGGTCGGGGTTGGGACGACGGTTTATTTTGTACTGAGAAAATATCAGGAGGTGCCGGTAAACAATGAGTAGAATTCTGATTATTGAGGATGAGGAAGCAATCGCTGATCTGGAGAAGGATTATCTGGAGCTCTCCGGATTTGATGTGGAGATTGAACATCGCGGAGACCGGGGACTTGAAAAATCATTGAATGAGGATTTTGATCTGATTATTCTGGATCTGATGCTGCCTGAGGTGGATGGGTTTGATATTTGCCGGCAGGTAAGAGAAAAGAAGAATATTCCGATTATCATGGTATCAGCCAAGAAGGATGATATTGACAAAATCAGGGGTCTGGGGCTCGGTGCGGATGATTATATGACAAAGCCCTTCAGCCCGAGTGAGCTGGTTGCCCGTGTCAAAGCGCACCTTGAGAGATACAACCGCCTCGTCGGGTCGGCTCTGCCGAAAAATGACATTATCGAAATCAGAGGGATCAAAATCGATAAAACCGCAAGAAGAGTGTGGGTGAACGGGGAGGAGAAAGCGTTTACCTCCAAAGAGTTTGACCTCCTCACGTTTCTTGCGGAAAACCCGAACCGTGTATTTCGCAAGGAGGAGCTTTTCCGTGAAATCTGGGATATGGAGTCGGTGGGGGATATCGCCACTGTCACGGTTCATATCAAAAAGATCAGGGAAAAAATCGAATTCGACACGGCAAAACCACAGTACATTGAGACGATCTGGGGTGTAGGGTACCGGTTCAAGATGTGACGAAGCATGGAAGAATTATATAAAAAGCTGTATTCTTATCATGATAAAGACATTTATCCCTTTCATATGCCGGGACATAAGAGAAATCCGGCTTTTGAAGCCGGTTTTCTTCCGGTAAAGCAGGATATCACGGAGATTACAGGGTTTGACGATCTTCATCATGCCGAAGATATCATAAAAAATGCGCAGGATTTTGCGGCGGAGCTTTTTGGAAGCAGGGAAGTTTTTTTCAGTGTGAATGGTAGTACGGCTGCCATACTTTCTGCGGTGTCTGCTGCCGTCAGAAGAGGCGGAAAGCTTTTAACAGCACGGAACTGTCACAAATCTCTTTATCATGCCATGTATCTCAGGGAGATTGTCCCTGTTTATATTTATCCCGGGATTGACCGTGAGACGGGAATCTGCTGCAGTATTGATCCTGAAGAGACGGAGAGGCTTCTCAGTGAGAATGATGATATTGAAGCGGTTTTTATCACGTCTCCGACCTATGACGGAGCAGTATCGGATATCCGTGCCATTGCGGAAGCGGCGCACAGGCATTCGGTTCCTCTGATTGTGGATGAGGCGCATGGAGCGCACTTTTGCTTTTCGCCGTATTTTCCGGAATCGGCGGTAAGGAGCGGAGCGGATATTGTCATTCACAGCATTCACAAAACGCTTCCTTCCATGACAGGCACTTCGGTGCTGCACAGATGCACCGACAGAATCAGTCATGATAAGATTGCGCGGTTTATGTCGATTTATCAGACCAGCAGCCCTTCGTATCCTATGATGGCGAGTCTGGATTTCTGTTTTCATTTTTTAAAGGATCAGGGGAAAATCTGGTTTGATGCGTTTACGTCCAGGCTGGAACAGCTTCGAAACGGTCTTTCACAGTTTCAGAAGATCAGGCTGATGGATTTTTACGGTGCGGAATACAGGAAGCAAAAAGGATTTTATGACTTTGACAGATCAAAAATTCTTTTATCGGCAGACTGTGTAAAAGGGGGAGGAGCCGGACTTTTCAGAATACTGCAGGAAAAGTACCTGCTGGAACCCGAAATGTCTGCGTACAACTATGTACTTATGATGACGACGATGGGAGATACGGAGGAAGGCTTCCGGCGGCTGTATGAAGCGGTCTCTGATCTGGAGAATCATCCGGAAATATTTATTTCTGCAAACATGGATGAGCTTTCTCAAAAACGGTCTGATTTCACGGAGAGGATCAGTGAAAGGCCGGAGCCGGTCATGCGTATTTCGGAAGCGATGGATTCGGAGACAGCTGCGCTTCCGCTGGATCAATGCGTCGGAAGAATCTCTGCGGAGTTCATGTATCTTTATCCTCCGGGCGTTCCTCTGATTGTACCGGGAGAGAGGATTTCCTTACAGTTTGTGCAGAATATGAAAAGGTACGTGTCTGCAGGAATGAAAATTGCGGGAATCCGGGACTGCTCCGGAAAATATATGGATTGTGTTGTGTGAATCATGGGAAAACTATTTTATATTATGGGGAAAAGCGCTTCCGGCAAGGATTCCTTTTACAGGGAGCTGATGAGGACGGAGAGCCTGGGGCTCCGGAAGCTTATTTTATATACCACCAGGCCGATGCGCGACGGTGAGGAGAATGGCCGTGAATACTTTTTTGTTACTGCGGAACAGCTTGACTCTTTCAGAAAGCAGGGCAGAATCATCGAGGAAAGGGAATATCAGACGGTTTACGGCCCCTGGTTTTATTTTACGGCGGATGACGGCCAGATTCACTGGGAGGGGAATGATTACCTGGGAATCGGTACCCTGGAATCCTTCTGCGCGCTGAAAGCTTATTACGGAGAGGATAAAATCTGTCCTGTTTATATTGAGGTTGAGGATGGGGAGAGGCTTGCCAGAGCTCTTCGGAGGGAAAAGGAGCAGATTCACCCTCATTATGCCGAGATGTGCCGGAGATTTCTGGCGGATGAGGAGGACTTTTCGGAGGAAAAGCTGAAAAATGCCGGAATCCATGTGCGTTTTGAAAATGCGGATTTTGAAAAATGCATGGAGGAGATCACAGGATATATCCGGCAGTCCCGTTCGCAAAGATAGACAAAGAAATGGTTTTATGTTAAACTGGAATTGGTGATGCTGCAGAAAGGGGTGATTTTATGATAGGCTTCAATGATATTATAGGACATGATGAGATTATACGTCATTTAAAAAATGCGATTCAATCGGGGAAGGTCTCCCATTCATATCTGATTACAGGTGAAGCGGGTTCAGGCAAAAAAATGATTGCCCGGTCTTTTGCGGCAGCGCTCCAGTGTGAAAAGGGAGGCGCTGAACCGTGCATGGTCTGCGATTCCTGTAAAAAGGCTATCGGAAATAATCACCCGGATATTATTTTTGTAAAAAACGAAAAACCGGGAGTTATTGCTGTGGATGAGGTTCGTGAGCAGGTGATTCACGATGTTGTGATTCGTCCTTACTACAGCAAATACAAAATATATATCATTCCTGAAGCCGGATTCATGACTCCCGCGGCACAGAATGCCCTTTTGAAGACGATCGAAGAACCTCCGGAATACGCGGTCATTCTTCTGCTGACGAAAAATCCGGAGATGCTTCTGCCGACCATTTTGTCAAGGTGTGTCCGTCTGGATCTGAAGATTGTGGATGACAGCATTGTCAAGCAGTATCTGATGGAGCATCTTCATATTCCGGATTATCAGGCGGAGATCGATACAAGCTTTGCGCACGGAAGCATTGGCAAGGCAAAAGAAGCGGCAACCTCTCAGGAATTTTCGGATATGACCGAAAAGGCGCTGAAGCTGCTTAAATATTCTGCCGACATGGAGGTTTTTGAGCTCACGGAGGAAATCAAGGACCTGGCTTCCGATAAAACAAAGATTGAGGATTATCTGGACGTATTTCAGTTCTGGTTCCGGGATGTTCTGATGTTTAAGGCGACCAGGGAAATTGATAATCTTGTTTTTAAGCAGGAGATCAATGATATCCGGGAGCAGGCGAGTGCCAGATCCTACGAAAATCTTGAAAAAATACTGGAAGAGATAGACAAAACAAAAGTAAGGCTTCATGCCAATGTTAACCTGGAACTGGCACTGGAGCTTTTGTTCCTGACAATCAGGGAAAGATAAGGAAGTATAAATCAAAATGGCAAAAGTTGTAGGCGTAAGATTTCGGAATGTAGGGAAGATGTACTACTTTGATCCGAAGGATTATAATATAAAAAGAGGAGACCATGTAATTGTGGAGACCGCGCGGGGCATGGAATATGGCCGCGTGGTTATGGATCCGAAGGAAGTGGGCGAAAAAGAGCTGGTTCATCCATTGAAAGAGGTGATCCGGCCGGCAACCCAGGAGGATCAGGAGAGAGAAAGCAGGAACCGCGAAAAAGAAAAGGAAGCGCTGAAAATCTGCCGTCAGAAGATTCGTGAGCATAAGCTCGACATGAAGCTGATTGACGCGGAATATACCTTTGACAACAATAAAGTTCTTTTCTATTTTACTGCGGATGGCCGGATTGATTTCAGAATGCTGGTCAAGGACCTGGCATCGATTTTCAAAACGAGGATCGAACTCAGGCAGATTGGAGTGAGGGATGAGACAAAGATTCTGGGAGGGATCGGAATCTGCGGCAGAGGACTCTGCTGTCATACTTATCTGACCGATTTTGTTCCTGTATCCATCAAGATGGCGAAGGAACAGAATCTTTCGCTCAATCAGACGAAGATATCCGGTGTGTGCGGAAGACTGATGTGCTGCCTGAAATATGAGCAGGACACTTACGAAGAGCTGAACAAAAAGCTGCCTTCGACGGGTGATCAGGTGACGCTTCCGGATGGCTCGCTGGGAACCGTTCACAGTGTGAATGTGCTCCGGCAGCTTGTGATGGTCGTCACCGAAGAGAATGATGAAAAAGAGATCACGGAATATCCTGTCGGAGACCTGAAGTTCCGTCCCCGCAGGAAAAAAGCGAAGGGTCAGGAAAAAGCAGAAGGAAATGAACCAAAAGAAGCCAAAGGAAATGTTGAAAAAAAGGGAGATTCCAAAAAGCATGACAGAGATTCCGGTTCGAAAAAACGAGCGAATCGATGATCTGCAGAACGGCTTTTTCATCATACAGGATCCGGCAAAGTTCTGCTTTGGAATGGATGCGGTTCTTCTTTCGGGTTTCGCCTCTGTAAACAAGGGAGAACGGGTTTTGGATTTGGGAACAGGAACGGGAATCATTCCCGTTCTTCTTTCTTCCAGGACAGAGGGAGAGCATTTCACCGGTATTGAAATTCAGGAAGACTGTGCGGAAATGGCGGAGAGAAGCGTCAGGCTGAACCAACTGGAGGACAGGGTTACGATCATTCCGGGCGATTTAAAAAACACAGCTGAACTGTTTGCACCCGGGTCTTTTGAGGTTGTGACGAGCAATCCCCCTTATATGATCGGAAACCATGGCCTGGAAAACCGGGATATGCCCAAAGCGATCGCGCGTCATGAAATCTGCTGCAGCCTTGAGGATGTGATAAAAAGCGCGGCTTACGTTCTTTCGAATAAAGGCCGGTTTTACATGGTTCACAGGCCGTTTCGTCTTGTGGAAATATTCGGAGTGCTGCGAAAGTACCGCCTTGAGCCAAAAAGAATGCAGCTGGTTTATCCTTATGCCGACAGGGAACCGAACATGGTTTTGATTGAGGCGAGAAAAGAAGGGAACCCTTATCTCAGGGTGGATAAGCCTCTGATCGTATATGAAAGGCCGGGAGTATACACGAAGTCTGTTCTGGAATATTATCACGATGATGAACTATCCGGAGAGAATAAAAAATGAGTGGAATTTTGTATTTATGCGCTACGCCGATCGGAAACCTGGAGGATATCACTTTTCGTGTGATCCGGGTTCTGAAAGAAGCGGATTTGATTGCCGCGGAGGATACCCGGAACAGCATCAAGCTGCTGAACCATTTTGATATACATACACCGATGACCAGCTACCATGAATTCAATAAGATGGAGAAGGGCCGGTATCTGATCGGGCAGCTCCTCGAAGGAAAGAATATTGCCCTGATTACGGATGCGGGGACACCCGGGATTTCCGACCCGGGGGAGGAGCTTGTGCAGCAGTGCCATGAGGAAGGAATCCAGGTGACTTCGGTTCCGGGGCCGGCTGCCTGCATTTCGGCCCTGGTCATGTCCGGGCTCCCGACACGCAGGTTTGCTTTTGAGGCTTTTCTTCCTCCCGATAAAAAAAAGAGAAGGCAGATTCTGGAGGAACTGAAAACGGAAACCAGGACAATTATTCTTTATGAAGCGCCGCACCGTCTTGTAAAAACACTGGACGAGCTGAAGGAAATGCTTGGAAACCGGAGAATGACTCTCTGCCGTGAGCTGACAAAAAAGCATGAGACATGCATGCGGACTACCATTGATGATCTGATTATTTTTTACAAGGATCATAAACCTCTCGGGGAATGTGTTCTGGTGATTGAGGGGGTTTCCCGTGAAGAACTTCAGAAGGAAGAACAGCAGAACTGGATGAAAATCAGCATCGAGGAACATGTTGAGATGTATGAAAAAGAAGGACTTTCCCGAAAAGAAGCGATGAAAAGGGCAGCGAAGGAGAGAGGACTTTCAAAGAGGGATATTTATCAGAGTTTTTTAAGAGGTGAAGAGTAACTTTGCCTCTTTTTTTATGGATTTTATTGGAACAGACGTCCTTTTGTGTTATAATAAAATAGTATTTGTGTGTCTTTAAAACGGCCTTTAACAGTAACCTGCAGATAGAGGAGGAATTTCATGGATTCAGTAAATGTTGAATATGGTGCAGATCAGATCCAGATTCTGGAGGGCCTGGAAGCTGTACGGAAGAGACCGGGCATGTATATCGGCAGTACGTCCATCAGGGGACTCCACCATCTGATATATGAGATAGTTGATAATGCGGTAGATGAGGCCCTGGCAGGTTTTTGCACTGAGATCCATGTGACAATAAATTCTGATAATTCTGTTACGGTAACAGACAACGGGCGGGGGATTCCGGTAGGTATTAACCATAAAGCAGGAATACCTGCCGTTGAAGTCGTCTTTACGATACTCCACGCCGGCGGAAAGTTTGGCGGCGGAGGATACAAAGTGGCGGGAGGGCTTCACGGTGTTGGCGCGTCTGTCGTGAATGCTCTTTCGGAATGGCTGGAAGTAACGATTTATCAGGAAGGCAAAGTTTACCGCCAGAGGTATGAAAGAGGAAAGACCGTTTATTCTCTGAAGATGATCGGAGAATGCGAGCCCGGAAAAACCGGGACAATGGTTTCGTTTTTGGCGGACAGCCAGGTTTTTGAGGAGATGGATTTTGATTTTGATACGATCAAGCAGCGTCTCCGCGAGATGGCTTTCCTGACAAAGGGACTCCGCATTTATCTTAAGGATGAAAGGGAAGGAAGAGAAAGGGAAAAGAGCTTTCATTATGATGGAGGAATTCTGGAATTTGTCCAGTATCTGAACAGAAGCAAGGAGGCTCTTTATCCTGAGATTATATATTGTGAAGGCGAAGAGGATGGTGTCGAGGTTGAGGTTGCGATGCAGCACAATGATTCGTACACCGAAAACTGCTACGGTTTTGTCAATAACATTAATACAACCGAAGGCGGGACGCATATGGTCGGGTTCCGCAATGCCATCACAAAGACCTTTAATGATTATGCCAGAAAAAACAAGCTCCTGAAGGACAGTGAGCCGAACCTGAGCGGCGAGGATATCCGGGAGGGACTGACGGCAATTATCAGTGTAAAAATCGAAAATCCGCAGTTTGAATCGCAGACAAAGATCAAGCTTGGAAACAGCGAAGCGCGTACGGCGGTAGACCATATTGTGAACCGTCAGCTGGAAATATACCTGGAACAGAATCCATCGGTCGCGAAGGCGATCATCGACAAATCCGTTCTGGCCCAGAGAGCCAGGGAGGCAGCCAGAAAGGCGAGGGACCTGACCCGAAGAAAATCCGCTCTTGACGGAATGTCGCTGCCGGGAAAACTTGCGGACTGTTCTGACAAAAACCCCGCAAACTGCGAGATTTACATCGTTGAGGGAGATTCGGCAGGCGGGTCTGCAAAGACAGCGCGGAACAGGGCAACGCAGGCGATTCTTCCGCTTCGCGGCAAAATTCTGAATGTAGAAAAGGCAAGACTCGACCGGATTTATTCCAACGCCGAGATTAAGGCGATGATCACCGCTTTCGGGACAGGGATCCATGATGATTTTGATATTACGAAGCTTCGTTACCACAAAATCATTATCATGACGGATGCCGATGTTGACGGTGCTCATATTGCAACGCTTTTGCTTACATTCCTCTACCGGTTTATGCCGGAGCTGATTAAGCAGGGATATGTATACCTGGCGCAGCCGCCTCTTTACAAAATCGAGAAAAACCGAAAAGTATGGTATGCCTATGACGATGCCGAGCTTGATTCGATTTTGAAGGAGATCGGACGCGATAACAATAACAAGATTCAGCGCTATAAAGGGCTTGGAGAGATGGATGCCGAACAGCTGTGGGAAACCACGATGGATCCTGAACGGCGTATTCTTTTGAAGGTTACGATGGATGAGGCAGCAGCATCAGAGATCGACCTGACATTCACCACTCTGATGGGTGATAAGGTGGAGCCCAGGCGGGAATTTATCGAAGAAAACGCGAGATTTGTTAAAAATCTGGATATCTAATCGGGAGAATATGCAATGGAAGACAATATTTTTGATAAAGTTCATGAGGTCGATCTGGAAAAAACCATGAAGGAATCCTACATCGACTATGCCATGAGTGTTATCGCGTCACGTGCCCTTCCGGATGTCAGGGATGGTCTGAAACCGGTACAGAGACGTGTTTTGTATTCCATGATTGAGCTGAATAACGGTCCTGACAAGCCGCACAGAAAGTGTGCGCGTATTGTCGGTGATACAATGGGTAAGTATCATCCTCATGGTGACAGCTCTATTTATGGAGCGCTGGTCAATATGGCACAGGAATGGTCGACCAGATATCCATTGGTGGACGGTCATGGCAATTTCGGATCAGTGGACGGCGATGGCGCGGCAGCGATGAGGTATACCGAAGCCAGGCTCAGCAAAATCTCTATGGAGATGCTTGCGGATATCAATAAGGATACAGTCGATTTTCAGCCGAACTTTGATGAGACGGAGAGAGAACCGGTGGTTCTCCCCTCCCGTTACCCGAATCTGCTGGTGAACGGAACATCGGGCATTGCCGTCGGAATGGCAACCAATATTCCTCCTCATAATCTGAAGGAGGTTGTCGAAGCGGTCGTAAAGATCATTGACAATACAATTGAAGAGCAGAGAGAAACCACGATCGAGGAGATTCTTGAAATTGTCAAGGGTCCCGATTTCCCCACAGGAGCGGTCATTTTAGGGCGCAGGGGAATTGAAGAGGCTTATCGTACCGGACGTGGAAAAATCCGGGTGCGTGCGGTTACAAATATCGAGACACTGCCGAACGGCCGGACCTGTATCGTTGTGACCGAGCTTCCTTATCTGGTCAACAAAGCCCGCCTGATTGAAAAGATCGCGGAGCTGGTCAGAGATAAAAGGATCGAAGGCATCGTGGACCTGAATGATCATTCCAACAGAGAGGGAATGAGAATTCAGATTGACCTGCGAAAGGATGCCAACGCGAATGTGGTCCTGAATCAGCTTTTCAAGCATACGCAGATGCAGGATACCTTCGGGGTAAACCTGCTTTGCCTGGTTCCGAACAGGGGAAGCCTGGAGCCGAAGGTTCTGAACCTTCTGGAAATGCTGAAGTACTACCTGGAGCACCAGGAGGATGTGGTAACCAGGCGGACGCAGTATGATCTGAATAAAGCGCAGGAGAGGGCCCATATTCTGGAAGGACTCCTGAAAGCACTTGACAATATTGATGAAGTTATCCGGATTATCCGTTCTTCCCGGAATGTTCAGATTGCAAAGACAGAGCTGATGAACCGTTTTGAACTGACGGATCCTCAGGCACAGGCGATTGTGGATATGCGTCTGAGAGCTCTGACAGGTCTGGAACGCGAAAAGCTTGAGGCGGAATATGCTGAGCTGATGGAGAAAATCCGCAAGTATCAGGCAATTCTTGGTGACCGGAATCTGCTGCTCCGCGTGATCCGTGAGGAAATTCTGGCAATCTCAGAAAAATACACGGATGAGCGCCGCACGGCAATCGGATATGATGTGTACGATATTTCGGCCGAGGATCTGATTCCGCGGGAGAATACCGTGGTTACGATGACGAAGGGCGGATATATCAAGCGGATGACCGTTGATAATTTCCGCAGCCAGAACCGCGGAGGCCGGGGAATCAAGGGTATGCAGATTCTGGAGAATGACTATATTGATGAGCTGTTTATGACAACAACACATCATTATCTGATGTTCTTCACCAATACCGGCAGGGTTTACCGGCTGAAGGCATATGAGATTCCCGAAGCCGGAAGGACGGCAAGAGGGACAGCGATTATCAATCTGCTGCAGCTCTCTCCCGGTGAAAGAATCACTGCCACCATCGCGATGAGCAGCTTTGATTCAAACTACAATCTGCTTATGTGTACGAGAAGCGGTATTGTTAAGAAAACACCGTTGAAGGATTATGAGAATGTACGTAAAAACGGTCTGATTGCGGTGAATCTGCGGGATGATGACGAACTGATTGAGGTAAAGAAGACCAATAACAAGAATGAGATTTTTCTGGTAACAAAATACGGTCAGTGTATCCGCTTCAGTGAGAGCGATGTACGAAATACGGGCAGAAGCTCTATGGGTGTGCGCGGAATCAATCTGGCAGACGGGGACGAAGTTGTTGCGATGCAGCTGTCCAGCCAGGGGCATTATCTGCTGACGGTTTCGTCCAGAGGCCTTGGAAAACTTACTTCGGTGAGTGAGTTCTCGAGACAGAACCGCGGCGGCAAGGGACTTAAATGCTATAAAATTACGGAAAAAACTGGCAGTGTGGCCGGCGCAAAGATGGTAAACAAAGATAATGAAATTATCATGATTACAACAGAAGGAATCATTATCCGTCTGCACTGTGAAGATATTTCTATTCTGGGTCGTGTCACATCCGGTGTGAAACTGATCAATCTTGATGAGAATGTCAAAGTGGCTGGCATTGCCAAGGTAAGAGAGAAAAAGAAGGAAGATCAGGAAACAAGTCCGGAAAATACGGCAGAAGATAATTCGGGGGATCAGACAGAAGAGGATAAATAATAATGGAAGGGAATGAGAATCCAAATACCGCCAGAAGGGAAAGGGCGGTACGACCGGTGAGACGGACTTCCTCTTCCAACAGAAGCGGTGAGGAAGGCACAGAAAGAAGGTCATCGTCCGGCTCAGGACGCAGGCCTTCGGGCTCTTCCCGTGCAGAAGGAGGAAATGTAAGAAGAAGACCGGCTTCATCCGGAGGAACAGAAGGAAGCAGCGCTAGAAGAAGACCGGCTTCATCCGGGGGAAAAGAAGGAGAAAACGCGAGAAGAAGGCGGCCCGCTTCCGGCAGTGCGGAAGGAGAAGGCACGGAAAGAAGACGGCTTGCTTCCGGCAGTACGGAAGGAGAAAGCGCGAGAAGAAGAAGGCCCGCTTCCGGCAGTGCGGAAAGAGAAGGCACGAGGAGAAGGCAGCCTGCTTCCGGCAGTGCGGAAAGAGAAGGCACGAGGAGAAGGCAGCCTGCTTCCGGCAGTGCGGAAGGAGAAGGAGCGAGGAGAAGGCGGCCCGCTTCCGGCAGTGCGGAAGGAAACAGCCAAAGGAGAAGATCAAATACTTCCTATAATAATGAGGGAAAGAGAGAGTCTGCTTCTTATGAATCAGGGGAAGAAAGACCCCGCAGAAGATCGACTGCTTCCGAAAATGCGGTAAGGCCGACGAGGAGAAGACCTTCCTCCTCAGTAAACGGTGAAGAGAGGGAAAGCAGAGACGCTGAAAGATCCCCGCGCAGGGAAAGATATTCTGATACGGAGACTGTCAGAGAAAGAAGAACAAGAACTGTTTCTAAAAACACTCCGGATCTGACAAGGCTGGCTGTTAATCCGAAGGTAATCGGAGCGGCGGCAGCAGTGCTTCTTATTGTAATCGGAGTGATTGTCGGAGTGAGAAGCTTTGGCGCGAGCCATCGGACGGCTGAAAATGTGGTAAAGGAGCTTGTAAAAGCATCAGTTGATGGAAATGCCGGCGGAATGAAGGATGCTTACGGAATCAATGGAGAAGTGATGGTGGATATGCAGGAAGCTTTTGATGCGACCGCAGCATATTACAAGGCACATAATGTGAAAAAAACAGAGATAAAAACTTCCGGAACGCTTTTTGAAGACGGAAATTATTCCTATGTATATATACTTTACAATCTGCTTCTCGATAATGATCAGGAGTATCCCTGCATAGCGACATACATTACGCAGAATATGGATGGAAAATACTATGTTCTTACTCCGGCAAATGTGACGGAAGATCTGAGTGCGAAAGCGACAGCAAGCTACCAGAAATTTATGACGACGGACACTTACAAGAATTATTCCAGAGAATATGACACCTTTATAAAAAAGAATCCGGGATATGAGGAAAAGATTGCAGCTAAACTGGCGTAACAGGAGATAATCATGAAACGAATTGTGATGATGCTGATCAGGAATCTTTATTATCTGCCTTATGCATTGATAAAACTGAGGTGGTATCTGGCGCATAAAGAAAAATATTCCGAAGAAAAGATCAATGCTTTTTTTCGATCCATCTGTAAACATGCCGTGAGAGGCGGAAATATTAAAATCGATATATCCGGTGTGGAAAACTTCCCGAAGGAGAACGGATTTATGATATTTCCGAATCACCAGGGAATGTTTGATGTGCTGGCTTTGATTCTTGCGTGTCCTGACCCTGTAACAGTGGTTGCCAAAAAGGAGACCGAGAACATTCCTGTTTTGCGTTCTATTCTGAAACTGATGGGGGCGCAGTTTATTGACAGGGAAGATCTCCGCCAGTCCATGCAGGTAATCAACCAGGTGGCAAAGGAAGTTAAAGAAGGACGGAACTATATTATTTTTGCGGAAGGGACACGGAGCAAAAACGGAAACCAGCTTCTGGAATTTAAAGGGGGAAGCTTTAAGGCAGCAACAAAAGCACAGTGTCCGATTGTGCCGGCAGCGCTGATCGATTCCTACAAAGCGTTCGATACTGGATCCATCCAGAAGATAAATATTAAAGTGTGTATTCAGAAACCATTATATCCGGAAGATTATAAAGGTAAGAAGACCGTCGACATCGCAGATGAGGTTAAAAGCATCATAGAAAAAACGATACAAAAAAATTGTGAATAAGCTGTTGACACTACTATAAAAAATATGTATAATAAACAATGCGTTTCAAAAGACGCACTCAACTGAATATAATGTTTAACATTAGTTCGGAGTCAGGAGAAGTACTCAAGAGGCCGAAGAGGTGCCCCTGCTAAGGGTATAGGTCGGGTGACCGGCGCGAGGGTTCAAATCCCTCCTTCTCCGTTCATCTTTTTCAGGATTATTTCAAAAAAATTGAAAAATCTAAAAAAAAGGTGTTGACACAGCAGAAATGTTGTGGTAATCTATTAAAGCTGTCGCAAGAGAGCAAAACAAAAAACTCGCACCGCGGAAGCAAACTTAACATGCACCGCGCACGAG
>CAMOXX010000003.1 GCA_946629475.1 uncultured Blautia sp.
TTCCATTATAATGCGCTTTCCTCTCTTATATTTCCCACCCTGCCGTCGGAACGATCAGGCGGAAATAGCTTATGATGGCATTCGCTGTCCATACCAGTCCAATTCCCCAGTAGACAATATTTCTGTACTTTTCCTTTTTGACCAGCTTTTCCATCAGCCACCCGTATCCTGTGACCACAAAATACATGACAGCGATCGCGGACGATATCATATATCTGCCCTGTGCCTGCAGATCATTGTAGTATGCGTATGTAAACAGCAGAATCACAGGGATAACCATACCGACGGCCATGAAAAAGTTGTACACTCCTCTTTTGTGCAGTCCCCGGAAAGTGATCGTCTCCGTCCGCGAACTCACAAGCCCCTCAGGATATCTGGTTTTATACACCTTACGGTTCTTCCACCGGAAGTTTTTCCGGAACGGCAGAACCGCGAACACGAAGCCCAGAAATACAAAGCCGATGTAAATCTTGTACATCCACTCTTCCATAAAGATCGTGTAATGGCCGAACGCGCAGATAAAGCTGTACATTGTCATGATCATCCAGTTGTGGGGCCATCCCCCGGCCTGATAGAACAGCATGCCCAGGTATGACATTCCCTCTTTCTCGGGTGTCCAGTGAACCGACGGCTTCAGCTCATCAATCGCGTACATCTCGCCTGCGATTTTTGTAGCTTTCAGCCCGAAGATATCCCCGTCATAGAGAATACCGTTCCGGATGAATGTCCAGAGAGCAATTGCCATCACGATCACTGCAACGAGAATGCCGCTGCGCAGCATTGCGAGGCTTCTTTCCTTCAGGGTACCGCTCTCATCATCCAGAAGATGGCTCACGAGAAAGAAGAAAAAGCTCATCAGCACCCATCCATAGGCATTATAATAGGAAAGGAGACAGAATCCCATTCCAACCGCCAGGATAATATTGTTCTTTCTGGTCCATCCCTCATCGAGATACCGGGTCCAGGCATACAGGATAACCGCTGTCGTAAATATCGCCATCGCGTCATTGTTCACATAAGTTCCGACAAAGATCAGCTCCGGCAGGAACATGACCAGAGCATTCATCATCCAGCGCCTTCCGTCATGAAACAGCCTCTTTGTAATCATCGGAATCAGAGCTGCCGTAGCCGTCGTAAATACAACGCCGGTAAACCTGGCCGCGCAGATCAGCGCCATGTTCGAGGTGGAAAATATGCTCACGATCTTCATAAACAGGGCGGAAATCATATAGGAGAGCATGGGATAGAACGCATAGGAGATTCCCCAGAGCTCATTCCGCACTTCCGGGTCATAGCCGTTCGGAAGCCGCCCATGATCATATATGAATTTCGGAATCATGAAACGCGCATTTTCATCCGGCCCCCCCGGCGGCTGATTGTTCAGCGACCAGGCAAAGGTCAGAGCAAAAACCAGCACTACAAAACCGATATAGATGAATTTTTCGGAAGAGTGTGTTTTTTCCTTCATAGAGTGTCAAATCCTTTTGATTGAAAAGTCCTGGCTGTCCAGTGTGAGGTTCGGATTATAATAAGGATCCGGTGTCTGGAAAATTCCGGGCCAGTGTTTCTCCACCGTCGCAATTTCACGTCCAAACCTTTCAATCTTTTCCGGTGTATCCTCATATCCCCTCGACTTGGACTCGTAATGATACAGTTCACAGTATGGGTTGTAGACAATCAGGTAACCTGCATGCCGCACCTTCAGACAGAAATCAACGTCATTGAATGCCACAGCGATATCCGTGGAAAGACCGCCGACCTCTTCAAACACACTGCGCTTCACCATCATGCAGGCCGCGGTAACCGCGCTGTAATCCTGAGCGCAGATGATGCGGTGGCAGTATCCCGTATTCTGCCTCGGCTGCTGTACAAAGGCATGCCCCGCAATGCTTCCAAACCCGATGATAACGCCTGCATGCTGTATGGTATCGTCTCCATAGTAGAGCCTTGCGCCGACAATTCCGACATCCGGACGCATACAATAACCCAGAAGCTCCTCCATCCAGTCCTCATTGATCACTTCCGTGTCATTATTGAGAAGCAGGTAGTAATCTCCCCGGGCAGCCGCAGCACCGAAATTGTTGATCGCGGAATAGTTGAACGGACCGTCCCAGTAAATCACGCGGACACGCTCATTCGTCTCCTCCAGCTCACGGTAGAAATCAAAGGTCTCCTTCTCCGTGCTGTTGTTTTCTATCACGATAATCTCATAATTCCGGTAGGTCGAACGGTTGATAATCGAATCGATGCACTTTTTGAGGTCTTCGATATGATCCTTGTTCGGAATCAGGATGGATACAAGCGGATCCTCCGCCCACTGATATCTTGTCCGGTACAGTCCGGGGTACTCCCCGAGTATGACCTGTGCAGGGATCCCGACCCTGTCAAAGTGAGCCTGAACCGCCCGCTGCCCCGCAGTAAACGCATATCCCTTGCTCTCGGGATGGCTGGATGTGGACTGTTCGGAAATCCTCCAGTGATAAAGGATCCTCGGAATATGGCGGATTTTGTCCGTGTTTTCGGTACAGCGGAGAACAAAATCGTAGTCCTGCGCACCGTCAAACTCAGGCCTCAGCATTCCGGTCCTGTCGATCAGCTCCCTGCTGACCACGAGGAAATGGCAGATATAGTTGACCGTATACAGAAGATCCGGGTTGTAGTCCGGCTTAAAATGCGGATCCAGGAATTTCGTTCCCTTTGCGGACATTTTATCTTCATCAGAATAAATCATTTCCGTATCCGGGTACTGATTGATGACCTGGACGACCTCGAACAGCGCATCCGGGGTGAGAGTATCGTCATGATCCGCGAATCCGATATAGTCTCCTGTCGCCGCCTTGATCGCGGCGTTTGTATTCTGCGCGATCCTCAGCTTTTCCGTGTGACGGATCACGCGGATCCGGGAATCGGATTCTGCCAGCGAGGTAAGGAGATCCGCAATCGGGGAATCCTCCCCGCTGCCGTCCGACAGGCACAGTTCCCAGTTCGAGTATGTCTGTTTTCTGACGGAATCCACCAGATCCTTCAGATAGTTTTCATCCGTGCAGTAGAGCGGAACAACGATCGAAATCTTCGGCATGTTTGAGAACACATGGTTTCTCTGTTCGGCCAGCTCCCTGGACGAACGCAGATGCTTCGGAAGCCAGTCCTCATACTTCATAATGTTGAGCCGCCGCTCCGCAAGCATCTGATTCAGAGGATCCGAAATGAAGGCAGGGCCTTTCGCCTGAATCACCCTTACTCCGCGCACGGCAGCCTCCCAGGCTCCGCGGCGCGCCAGTTCCTTCACGCCCTTTGTGCCGACAAGGCGGACGCCCTTCTGACAGTATCCTTCAATTTTTGTCTCGAGCTGCTGGATTCTTCCGAGGCCGATCCTGTAAACGCTCTTCCGCCCTTCGCGGTCCCGCATCACAAGATAGGCGCATCCGCCTGTCACATTTTCCGCTTCGATCTGAAAACCGCATTTTGCCTCGATCCTGCTCTCTGTGAACATGCTCATGACATCGCTGCGGATTCCTTTTTTGATTTTTACCGGTATCCTGTTTTTGTTTTCATCATAAAGACGAATTCCCAGAGGAGTGCGGGCCACGGCCCAGCCGCGCAGCTTCAGGGTTTTCTTTGCCCGGTCCCAGGCCTCTTCCTCGATATAATACTGCGGAAGTCCGCGCCGCGCCTCCAAATCCCTCACCGGCAGTTTCAGCCAGCGGCATTTTTCTCCTTCATACGTATAATAAACGGTCAGGGCTTTGTATCCGGACAGGTCCTCCGGCAGATGCACTTCAAGACCGGCAAACTTTCCCTTTGACTCCGGATCCACACGGATCCCCGAGAGCGCACCCGCCGACGGGTAGAAGAACACTTCGGTCACCAGCGTGTCATCGTCAATCATTGCGGTCACCTTGCAGTCTTCCGGAAGGATTCCCTGAATCAGATAAACATCCTCACGATCCAGCATGAACCGCTCTCTCACCACGTTAAAATCATTCTTCGTCATCCTCAAGCTTCCTCTTTTCCATGGTAGACATCTCTCTCGGAACCGTCCGTCCCGGATAATGTCAGATTCGGATTGTAATATGGATCGCCCGCCGCCAGAAATCCGCTGTGCCGCTGCCGGAACAACGCCGACTCTGCGGCAAACCTCGCGGCTTTTTCGGGCGTCGTCTCATATCCTCTGGATTTTGATTCATAATGATACAGAATGGCTGACGGCACATACACCGTGTGCTCCCCTTCTGCTGCTGCCCTGAGGCAGAAATC
Organism: uncultured Blautia sp.; assembly: GCA_946629475.1. Classification (GTDB taxonomy): domain Bacteria; phylum Bacillota; class Clostridia; order Lachnospirales; family Lachnospiraceae; genus Blautia_A. The sequence goes on from CAMOXX010000003.1 coordinate 4,258, forward strand.
CACATCGTTAAATGCCACTGCAAAATCAGGATCCAGTCCCCCGATTTTGCGGTACACAGAGGTTTTCACCATCATGCAGGCGCCTGTCACCGCGCTTACCCTCCGGGCAGAAACGCTCTCAAAAAGCGGTCCGGTAAAGTCCATCGGCTTTCCCAGATAGAGATGACCGGCTGTCCCGCCGATTCCCACGACAATTCCCGCATGCTGCAGGGTGTCGTCCGGGTAAAGAAGCCTCGCGCCTGCAATTCCCGTGCCCTCCTCCGTGCAGTACATCAGCATGCTCTCGATCCAGCCCGGAGAGATCACTTCGGTATCATTGTTCAGGAGAATCAGATACTCTCCGGAGGCTGCCGCCGATCCGAAATTGTTGATCCGCGAGTAATTAAACTCTCCGTGGTACCGAACGGTCCGCACACGAGGATCCTCCGTGATTTTCGAGTAGTACTCCTCGGTCTCGCTTTCCGTGCTGTTATTCTCTATGATAATAATCTCAATATTCCGCCAGGTGCTTTTTGTGAGGATCGAATCGATGCATTTGCTCAGGTCCTCAATGTGATCCTTGTTCGGGATCAGAATGGACACACAGGGATTTCCGGAAAGCGATGCCGCAGTGAAGACCTCCGTCCGCTGTCCAGGCATTTCTCCGCTTTCAGGTGCCTCCGGCTCCTGTACCGCCCGATGGCACAGCACTCCCGGAATGTGGCGTATCCGGTCCGTCGCGGAAAAGCACTGCCGGAGAAGGCCATAGCCGTAATCCTCAATGGACGTAAAATCTCCTTCCAGCGGCTCCTGCGAATAAAACAGGCTCCGGCTGACCATGAACGGCAGTCCTATATAATTGCGGGACTGCAGAAAAACAGGATCCGGATCCGGCTTAAAGTGCGGCTCCGTAAACACTGTTTTTTCCCTGGACAGTCCCGGAAGATCCGGGCCGCTCCGGAAGCAGTGGTAATGATCCGTATCTCCATAGATCAGATCAGTTTCCGGATGCGGGTGCAGCACGGCAATATGCCGGTACAGCATATCCGGCGCGAACAGGCTGTCCTGAGAAGAAAAGATGATGTAGTCTCCCTTCGAAGCGTTTACCGCATCCGTCATCCGCTCCGCAAAGGATGCCTTTTGAGTAATCACAGAGCGGATTCTTCGGTCCTTGATACCGTCCGGCGATCCGGTGTCCAACCCGTCTTCCTTTACCACCAGCATCTCCCAGTTCCCGTAGCTCTGATTTTCTGCAGAGGCCATAAGGCGGGAGAGATCTTCTCCTTCCTGTCCGACTGGCACAATCATGCTGAACAGCGGAGCAGGCGAAAGATTTTTCCTTTTCTGCTTTTCCAGCTCTCTCCGGGATACGGCAGTCTGTTTCTGGTAAAAATCATAGTGATCATAAGATGAGCGGCTTTTTTCCTCCAGAAAGCCCATCAGGTAGAAAAAGCCTCTTTCCCTAAGGATCCGGAAGCTCTCCTGTCCCCTGTCACTGCAGAGATATCCAGCCACTCTTCCGATTCTTGTGTTCTGTACATCAAATGTGCAGAGATTAAGTTCATATTCCAGAGAAGCAAACTCGTTTTTAAATTGCAGGACTACTTTTTTCCCTTCAACACAGGAGCGTGGAAAAGATATTTCGAATCCATAGCAGCAGGACAAATCCAGATCAAACACCTCGGAGAGATCTGTACGCCTGTGATACACAGGCTCTGCTCCGGGAACCGGAACTCTTCCATCACCGAGGACACACAGCTCCGCGTTTCCCGTCCGTGAGATATACCATCCCCTGATCCAGACATCGTCTCCCCGCTTCTCTGTTTTTTCGATCAGATACCGGAGAGAATCCGCGGCAAGCCCCTCCCGCATCTCTGAAGATGTGATTCTTGCGATACGATAATTCTTTCCTTTGCAGACCAGACGCACAAGCACCGGATCTCCTGATGGTATCACACCTGCAATACCCGGAATCCGGATTTCAAAGCCCGGGCAGAGCTCTCCTGTTTCCCCTTCTGTCTCATGGAACAGGTCCGGGCAGGCCGAGACCACATCCGGGCGCGGATAATGTTTGCTGACCAGCTGCAGGCGGGTATCTCCCGCCTTCGCCTGAAATTCGATATCGGTTTTATCAAAGACGGTCCAGCCCGTAAGAATCAGAATTCCTCCGTCTGCATACTCATATCGGCATGAATCCAGTGTCACTTCTCTGTCCGGCATTTTTCCATTCCTTTACTTCTTTTTTACCATCTCGTACATTTTCCACACAGATGTGTTTTTCATGTCCCGGATCTGGGCCCTGAGGGCCTCATTTTCCATCATCATCTGAAGGAACCTCTTATCTTCCATCCTGAGCTGTCTGTCGTTCTCCATCTCAAGCTGGATCAGCCGCTCTACGGTCTTCTTGTCCTCCTTGACAAAGTTCATCCGTACTTCCAGGCGGGAGCTGCCTTCCGGCGTCAGCACTCCCGGAAACGCAGGATCATCCGTTGTAAAATAGGCTCTTCGGCCCCTGATATAGCAGCCGGGCGCTTTGATATTATGGATCGGAACCTCCACGCCGTCGATAGCCAGACGCAGCACGCTCACCATACACGGGCTGCTGCAGGGGTCGATCCGAACATCAATGCAGCCTTTCGGAATGTCGACCGCCATATTGATTTTCCCTCCGGTCACCTGGGTACAGACTGATTTTTCAGGTCTGTATCCCTCGCCGAAGTTAAAATAAATCTGAAAAATATCCGCAGTATCGACATGGAATTCAGCGATGCCCGGGGAGATATCCTTATACAGGCTCCGCATCGGAACATGCCCCGCAATGACCGCCTCCTGGAAAGACGCCTCCATCTTCCGGAAAGCTTCGATCAGCTCGTCATCAATCCCGAGCCTGGAAAAGAGGTCCCTCATGTTAAGCTCGAGGCGGCCGACACCGAATTCCCCCAGATAATGCAGATTCCGGTAAAGCACATATTTCCCCGGTACCGGAAAATCAAATGTCCACTCATAATCCAGAACCGTACGGACATCCGTCATCAGCAGGTTGGAGCAGATCAGGTCAATATTCGTCACCGGCGCGCACTTCAGTCCCTCGGGCAGATCCACATCCCCGAAAAATCTCCTGAATTCGTCCGTCATCTCAAAATTGCTCACGGAATGAATGAGGTCGATCTTTCGGAGGAACTTAAGGAGCAGCTCCTGGGCCTCCTTGTTCCTGCGCTCTTCCAGAAGCGCGTCGATCTCCTCCTCCAGTGTATGTTCGCTGACATACTCGAGCCACAGCTCATCTCCCTCCATATGGCACTTGTTGCAGACAAATCCTGCGTCCTTATACTCATCATTCAGCGTTTTCTGCAGATCAGCCATACGCGAAAGATGGCGGATTCCTTCCGGAAACCGGGCTGTCTTCCGCACGTACCGCTTTTGATCCTCCTCCAGGATGTCGGTCCGGGCAGCAAAAAGCCGGCTCCGCTCATTGGAATACTTGGTATAAATCAGCTGTTTCATTTCCCTGCCTCCTCTGCTGCCTTCTCTGCTATGACGAGAAACGAATTGGCGAAATCCGGATACAGTCCCGCGTTGATCACAGAATCATATGCGAGCGGTTCACTGAACAGAAGAATCCTCTGCCGGTCATAATTCAGGAAGGATTCGCGGATCTCCCCGGGTTTTGGCAGATACCGGTCAGAGTAGATCGTCATCGGAAACTTGTAATCCGGGTACGGATAATAAAAGGTTGTGTTTTTGTACCCCGCATCCTGAATCATGTTCTTCAGTTCCCTGCGTGAAAAAGTGCGGACACCGGCCGGCTCAGGGTACCCTTCGATTCCCTTGAACTGCACGCCGATATGATCCTCCGTACAGCCTGCAAAGTATTTCAGGCCAAGCTTGTTTTCGATCGCCAGTACAAGCTTTCCCCCGGGTGCCAGATGCCGGTACACGCAATCCAGCATCTTCTCGTAGGGCTTATAATCACCCATGTAGCCTTCCGCGTATTCAAACACGCCGATCAGCGTGATATAATCATAATTCTCCGTCAGGTTCGGTTCGATATCCAGGAAATTCCCGACGATGATCCTCAGGTTATCCAGGTCACGGTTGCGGTACGCATTTATCATCGAGCGTTTCTTTGACAGCTCGATACACGTTACCGCCCCTGCCATACGGGATAAAGCTCCGGTAATTGCCCCGCAGCCCGAACCGATCTCCAGCACATGATCGTATTTTCCAATCGGGAGCCAGGAGATTATATTCTGCCGTATTTCGGAAAAATGGTACATGACCGACCAGTCTTTTCTCTCGGCTATGATTCTGTTCAGATCCTCCTCGCGGGAGGACCGGGCAATTTCGAGAAGCTGATCCTCCACCGGGCCGTCGGTGTAGCTGTCCCTTCCGGAGTACCAGAAAAGATCCAATGTGACATTTCCGATTTTTTCCTGCATCATTTTTTCAGTTCCTCCACCGTCACACGGGAATTCATATCGTAAAACCCGACTGTATTTTTTGTAGAAACCACTGTCACGTTGCAGGCGTCATACAGCCTGTGGAACACTGTGAAATCTCCTCCGCAGTATCCGGTACAGCCGAATGACAGGAGGTACTCTCCTCCCTGCAGATCCATTTTCTGGTGAAACGTAACAATGCATTCGTCTCCCGGGCCGGAATGCTCAATGTGCGCTTTTTCATACATTGTATTCGTCCCGGTGATTTCCGTCCCCTGTATATTTTTGAAGGTATATGCGACAATCGGATCCTGAATCGCAGTATTAAACCGCACCTTTACGCGGATATCAAATGAACTGCCTTTTTCCAGGATATTGGTCTTTCTTCCCTTCTCATCAATAATTGCGAACGCCTCAATCTCCGCCTGCTTATCGCCGTATTCCAGCATGTTCGGGTTCAGGACCATTCCCTGTTTCCAGGATTCGTCGTCCTTTCCGGATTCGGACAGTTCATCCTCCGGTGCCTCCTCCTGCTGCCGCACCGGGTCCTGATGCACCAGCAGCTGCTTGTACATATCCACCATAGCCTTCGGAGAGCCCTGATCCAGAAGATGTCCCTGATTCAACAGAATTACCCTGTCGCAGTATTTCGCGATGCTGGAAAGGTCATGGCTCACGATCAGGATCGTCCTTCCCTGTTCTTTGAACTCCTCGAACTTATGGAAGCATTTCGCCTGAAAAAAGACGTCCCCTACCGACAGCGCCTCATCCACAATCAGAATCTCGGGGTCAATATTGATCGCAACAGCAAACGCAAGACGGACAAACATACCGCTTGAATATGTTTTCACCGGCTGATGAATAAAATCCCCGATATCCGCAAACGCAAGGATCTCATCAAGGCGGCGGTCGATCTCCTCCTTGGAAAATCCGATCATCGTCCCGTTGAGGTACACATTTTCAAGCCCTGTGTACTCTGTGTTAAACCCTGCGCCGAGTTCCAGAAGAGCGCTGATCCTGCCGTCCACGGTGATTGTACCCGCAGTCGGCGTGAGGACGCCTGTAATGATTTTCAGTACTGTGGATTTCCCGGAGCCGTTCACCCCGATAATCCCGACACACTCTCCCTCCTTTACATCAAAACTGATGTCATGGAGGGCATAGTGCTCATGGTATCTTTTCTTCCGCGACAGGCCCAGCGCCTCAAAAAGACGATCCTTGGGCCTGTCATATAATTTGTACATTTTTGTCAGGTTCTGCACCTGAATGACTTTTTTCTCGCTCAAAAATAACCTCCGGTATTATCCGCAGCGGCTTACAGCACATCCGCAAAGTGAATCCTGAGACGCTTGAACACGGTCCCCCCGATCAGGAAGCACAGGATCGTTACAATCCAGAAATACAGTGTCCATTCCGCCCTCTCGAAAAACCACACTTTTTTAATAAAAGTATCCCTGTATCCCGAAACGATATAATACATCGGATTCAGCTTCAGGATCTTCCGGAGAAGTTCATGTTCTGCAAGAGCGTCCTCCGCCACCCACATAATCGGGGTAAGCCAGATTCCTACCTGCAGGAGGATACTGATAATCTGCGAAAGATCTCTGAAAAACACCACCACCGCACAGGTAAAATAAGAAAAGCCAAGCACCAGCACAAAGGTACAGCCGCTGTAATAGATGATCTGCAGATAATAAAAGTCGGGGAATCTTCCGTATGCCATGTACAGAATAATGGTAAACAGCACAAAAAAGCAGTGCACAAAAGCAGCCGACAGGATCTTTACAACAGGAAGGACGCTGATATTGAATACAACCTTTTTTACAAGATAGTTGTACTCCAGGAGAGAAGCGGTTCCTCCGATCAGCGAATCCTGAAAAAAGAACCAGGGCACAATGCCTGCTACAAGATACAGCACAAACGGAATCTGCAGATTGCCGGTCCCTGCACGGAATCCCACCGAGAAAACGAACCAGTATACCAGGATCGTAATAACCGGCTGGATAAAAGCCCATATGATCCCCAGGTATGAGCCGGCATAGCGTGTCTTGAAGTCGTTCCAGGAAAGCTTCGCGATCAGCCGCCGGCTTCTTATGATCTCGGCAGGAAGAGAAAGAATTGACTTCATCATTCTCAAGATTTTCCTCCGGAGAGAGCTTTTGCCCTGTTATACTCCGCAAACGTACCCCATTTGGTATCCTTCTCGGAAAGCGTCAGCTCCATATCCTCCGGAATCGGCCAGAGCACCTGAAGCTCGGGATCATTGTAAATCAGCCCGCCTTCATCATTGGGATGATAAAAATCGGAGCACTTGTAGGTAAACTCCGCAATCGGGGACAATACCAGGAAGCCATGGGCAAATCCTTTCGGGATAAAGAACTGTTTTTTGTTCTCTGCCGAAAGATGTACCCCGTGCCACTGTCCGTAAGTCTTAGAGCCTTCCCTCAGGTCTACCGCCACATCAAAAACTTCACCGGACACGACCCTGACGAGCTTGTCCTGAGGATAATTGATCTGAAAATGAAGACCTCTCAGCACGCCGTAGCGTGAGCTGGACTGATTGTCCTGTACAAACTTCACATCGATTCCGGCCTCGAGGAAATCATTGTAATTGTATGTCTCCATGAAGTATCCTCTTGCATCCCCGAACACCTGAGGTTCAATAACCTTCAGGCCTTCAATTGATCCACAAGGTGTAACTTTGATTTTTCCCATAGCTTTCTCCATTTTACTTATTCTGACTGATTATTATTATGCTTCGTAATACGGATAAGAAAGAAGAAGGTCCGTCACCTTTTTTACATCCTCCATATCCAGGTTATAGAACATCGGGAGCCTTAAAAGCCTCTCGCTCTCTCTGGTCGTGTACTGATCCTCACCGTGGAACCTTCCGAACTTCAGACCTGCCGGCGCCGAGTGGAGCGGTACATAGTGGAACACCGCGGCAACTCCATGCTCACGCAGCCAGGCAAGCAGACGGCTCCGCACTTTGATATCCTTCACCTTCAGATAGTACATGTGATAATTATTGGTGCAGTGTTCCGGTACAAACGGTCTCTCAATAAAGCCCTGCTCCTCGAGCGGCGCAAGATGCTCATTGTAGTATTCCCAGATCTGCTGCCGTTTGGCGCAGATTGTGTCGCTGACTTCCAGCTGCGCGTACAGATAAGCGGCATTCAGTTCGCTCGGGAGATAGGATGAGCCGAAGTCCTGCCAGCGGTATTTATCCACCTGGCCGCGGAAAAACTTGCTCCGGTCGGTTCCTTTTTCACGGAGGATCTCCGCTTTTTCCTGCATCTCATCATTGTTAAACGCGATAGCGCCGCCCTCACCCATCGTATAATTCTTGGTCTCATGGAAGCTGTAGCAGCCGAAATCCCCGATGGTACCGAGTGCTTTGCCCTTGTAAAAAGAACCGACTCCCTGGGCGGCATCCTCCACCACCTTCAGATTGTGTCTCGCCGCAATGTCCATGATCGTGTCCATCTCGCATCCGATTCCCGCGTAATGAACCGGAGCAATTACACGTGTCTTATCCGTGATCGCGTCCTCAATCTTCTTCTCATCGATATTCATCGTATCCGGACGGATATCCACGAACACGATTTTTGCCCCGCGAAGTACAAAGGCATCCGCAGTGGAGACAAAAGTATAGGACGGCATGATGACTTCCTCCCCCGGTTTGATCCCGGTCAGATAAGCGGCCATCTCAAGCGCATGGGTGCAGGAGGTAGTCAGCATGACATGCCTCACGTCAAATTTATCCTGCATCCACTGGTTGCACATTTTGGTATAGGCACCGTCGCCGCACAGCATGCCCCGCTTTACGGCATCCTCAATATACTCCGTTTCTTTTCCGGTATACGCCGGTTTGTTAAATACAATCATTTTTATCTCCTGTCTGTTTTATTTATGCCGGCTCTCTGCTCACACAGACGCCGTTCTCATCAAAGGTACATATTTCATCCTTGATATTTATGGTAGTATTTTCCGCGCGGACGCCGGTCCGGCTGTCCATCCCTCCATAGAAATAGTACTGTTTCCCGCGGATCCTGTGCCAGCCCTTGTAGGCGGCACCGCTCTTGCTGAAGTAGTATGTGTTGGTCTTCCCGTTCTCGACGATCTCTGTAAAGCCCGAGTTAACACGGACTCCGTTCTTGCCATAATAGTACACCTTTCCTGCCTTTGAGATGTACTTCACATTTTTCTTCATAAAGCCTTTTTTGGAGTCAAACCAGTAGAACTTTCCTTTTACTTTCCGTGATCCCTTGTAGGCCAGACCATCCTTCCCGAAATAGTACTTTTTCCCTTTCCAGGTAACCCAGCGGCTCTTAACAATTGCGCCATCCTCACCGCAGTAATACGTCTTCCCGCTTTTGCTGGAGTAGAGCAGCTTGTTCACAAACAGGCGGCCATCCGCTGCTGAGAAGCGGTACTCTTTGTCTCCAAGTTTCAGAGCGCCTTTTACTTTCTTGCCATTCACATAGTAATAGGTCTCCCCGTCTTCCACAGCCCAGCCGTTTTCAACCACAACTGTTTCTGTATACGAATCAAGCGGCTGTGTCCGGGGGTTGATAATTTTAGTATAGTCGACAAAACCGAAATTGACGTCCGCATTGTTCACGATCGGAATTCCGTCAATCAGGCCTTTCGTCGTCTTCATCCCCGGAGTGTAGTCGCCGCCGGTCGCCTGCCAGATCGTATAGCGGTACTCCGAACTCGGCCTGTTGATCGTATCTCCGTATCGTGCAAGCCATACATCGTAGGATTTCAGTTTTGCCATATTCAGCTGCGTCAGGTACCAGTATATGTTGGTGTACACCATCGGATAATAGCCGGCCTTTTTTATCTCTTCGCAGAACGTTGTCACAAGATTCGTTCTCTGGGCGACCGTGAGGCCGGATGCTGATTCATCCTCCATATCATAGACAATCGGATAGGATATCTTATATCCTCTGATTCTCCGGATCAGATACTGTGCCTCTCTCAGGACTTCAGCCTCTGTCGTCGCCGTACTGTAAAGATAAACCCCGACCGGAATCCCGCTCGCAATGGCGTTTTTCATATTGTAATCGTACTGCACATCCTCATGCTTCAGGCTGTGGCTCAGGCGGATAAACGCGAAATCCACATCGGAGTTTTTCACCTTTTTCCAGTCGATGGTTCCCTGCCATTCCGAAACATCGATTCCTCTGGTGATTGCCCCGGGGATGACTTCGCCGCTTCCATTATAGCATACACCGTTGATTTTCTTCCATGCCCTGCTCTCGATGCCCTTTTTTCGGGCGCTGACAGCCTTTGCGCTTTCCAGGACTGCTCCCGTGTTCTTTCCGGGCGGTTCAGCTGCCGCCATCACCGGAACAGACAGGCAGAAGATCAAAGCAGTCAGTAAAGTGATACGGACTGCACGGAAGATGCTGCTGTTATTCTTCATAAATGTCCTCCCTTATAACACGCATATGAAGCTGCACCCTGTCTGAAAGACACTGTGCAGCTTCTGTACAGTTACCAGCGTTTTACTCTCCAAGTCCTGTTTTTATCGCTTCCACAATAGAACGAAGTGCCTCTTGCTCATCCTCGCCTTCACAGACGATCTCAATCTGATCCCCCCGTTTTACGCACGCACCGAGGATCGAAAGAACACTCTTGGCGTTTGCCTCTCCCTCCTCATACCGAAAAAAAACATTTGACTTGAAGCGCATTGCCTCCTGACAGAGAATTCCGGCGGGGCGAAGATGCAGTCCCGTTGCATTGATCACCGTAACCATTTTGCTGACCATAGATACCTCCCCTTTTATTCTACAGTCTCAGTTGTTACAGATACTTTGGATATAACAATCTCGGTGGAAGCTTCCTCCAGCAGTTCAAAACCTTCCGGCAGTACAATACTGACCGGTATCCTGTAGTTGCCTTCCTCCATTCCCTTCACATCAATGGAAGCTTCTACCTGCTCCTCTTCCTTCGTACCGAAGTCATTTATCTGATGATCCTCGTCAGCTCTGATACGCACCTCAAGCTTATCGATCTCAAAGGAAACCTGCAGCCCTTTTTCCTTACCCTCAACAATAATCTTGCTGGTCGGGATGGACAGGCGCTTTCCTTCTTCCGGCAGAATCCGGAAATTCACGAGAATCTCATTGTTGCTGCCGCTGGTCAGCCGAAGTCCCTCAGGAAGAAACTGTGTAATATCAACCTTAAATTCCCTGTCGGACGATGCCCCTGAAATGTCGACTGCCTCGTCATCAATTACGATGATGTTCCCGTTGTCCTTCAGGTGCGACAGGGCATCCGCTGTTCCGGCCACGCTGATACTCTCCGGAACCGTACTGACGCTTTCCACCATAAAGCCGTTCTGCGGAGCGCTGTCATACAGTACCTCCAGCCCGATATCGCTTCGGGTCTTCCAGAGTCTGGTAGTTACCGTCACTTTACCATTATTGTCAAAACGGAGATTGTTCATCTGTACGGAATTCAGGGCTTCACCGTTTTTATCAATCACGGAGAATGCCGCCGTCTCCGAAAAGTCCTCCGTTACTCCCTCCACGCTGACATTGACGCTGACCTTGTCAATCTTTCGGATCAACGATTCAGGCCCTGTGATACGGACCTTTTCCGGGCTCACTGTCTGGGTTCCTACCTCATACCCCGCACCCGGCTTGCTGTCCCCGCTGTTGACCCCCACCATGAACTCGCTGGTCACTTTTTCCTCCAGCGTCACGCTCACATTCTGCGGCCAGACCGAAATGTTTCCCGCAGGAATCCCATCCACTGTCGCAGTGACAGGAATCATAACGGGGTCAGTTTCAAGGCTTACCGCCTGCTGCAGGTCAGCTACAACCTTGATATCCGAAACGGATATCGCATTCACTTTTTTTCTCTCACCGGTAACAGTTACCCGGACAGGAGTTTCCTCGCCGTCTCTCAGGCATACCAGCCCGGTATCGTCAATATAGGCTTCATTCACAAGTTCAAAATTTGGAATCGTGAAACTCCTTGTGATTCCCGGGTTGTCAATATTGACTACCACAAGCCAGACGACAATTCCAATCAGGACCGAGATAATCTTAAGCCCTATATTGTCCGTCAGTTTTCTCTTCATCTTTGCCTCACTGCCCGTATTCATCTCAGCAGACACAGGTTACCTGTTTTTTTGCTTTCTTCTCAGCACATGGAGAATCTTTCCGTTATCCACAACTTTCTTGTCCTGAAGTTCCACCAGTTCATGCCTGAGCTGCTGATTGTTGATATTGCTGGTAAGCCTGCCTCTTTTCGCAACAGACACATGGCCCGTCTCCTCCGAAACAATGATCGTCAGAGAATCGCTGACCTCACTGATGCCGACTCCCGCTCTGTGCCTGGTTCCCAACTGTTTGCTGAGCGTTGTGCTGTCCGAGAGAGGGAGATAGCACGTTGCGGCGACAACACGGTTGCCCCGCACAATGACCGCGCCGTCATGCAGCGGAGTATTCTTTTCAAAAATATTGATCAGCAGCTGGCTCGTCAGTGCCGCGTCGATGTTGATCCCCGTGCGCTCATACTCAGAAAGCCGGACATCCTGCTCCATTACGATCAGAGCTCCGGTCTTCACAGCACTCATTTCAAAGGCCGCCCGGACGATCTCGTTGATAGTACGGTCTGTAAACCGCTCCTTCACATCCCTGCCCGTGTCGAACGGGATCAGCGCGGCGAAGATTTTCTTCTGCCCGAGCTGCTCCAGAACCCTGCGGAGCTCCGGCTGGAATATTACGATCAGGCCTATGATAAGTACACTTGCCAGATTTCTGAATATCCACAGAATCGTGTTCATCCTGAGAATATATGCCAGAAAAATGAAAAGTGCAACGACCAGAATTCCCTTGAGCAGAGAATAAGCCCTGGTATATTTGATCCAGATAAACAACTGGTATACAAAGTAGGAAATCAGAATGATTTCCAGAACATCCGTAACCCCGATGGCGGGAATCGTCATCCGGGAGAGATAATTCAGCAGAAATGACAGTACATTCTGCACTTTTTCCACCTCACTGTACCTGGGGTTTCCCCGACAGGGTGCTGAACAGGCTGAGCCTTTTTATCCATCCGCTGCTGTCATAGATCCTTCAGCGATTCCTCCAGTTTTTTTTCAAAATCAACCTGGTCGATCTGATCTACCAGATCCACCGGAGCTGCTTCCTCCGGCCGTCTGACCGGCAGAATACCCGGCCGGTTCTCCTTTCCGGGATGCGGCTCGTAGGTCACGATCGGGTCCGCCGTAGCTCTCTCGGACCCAGTAGGCTGTCCTGTTATTCTTTTTATGCTGCGCTTTGACGTAGAAACCGTTGCCTTCGGAACGGCTTTTACATAATAGTAGTATTCATCATCCTCATAATTGAGCCGTTCCGTCCGGCTGTAGTCCCCGCCGAAGAAGAAAAACTCTATGACCAGCCCTACCAGGATGGATATACCCGCCTGAATGAGAAGCGGTCTCAGAAGGATCGTGATATCCAGATAATAGGCCTCCAGCATGAAGACCAGGACATAGGCTGCTCCTCCTGCCACAATGGAAATCCTCCAGGCATAGTCAAACGCCCTTGTCCTGATCAGATAAACCAGAAGGATCACAGCCGCGAAAGCGATCACGGTCATCCACATAACCCAGTTCTGGACGAGCCCGTCAGCCATCATGGTCAGCTTCGGAAGGATCTCCAGCTCCGGATCTACCAGCGCCTCGGACTGAGTCCGAAGGAAGCGGATAAAGTAGTACAGTATCACCCCGCCTGTCGACGGAAAAATGGCGAATGCGTTTCCGAGCAGTCCCGAACCGATCGGCAGAAGCACCGGGACCTCAAACGCGAAAGAGAGAGGGGTGCAGATCAGAACCGGATACAGCCCTCCCGAGAAACGCAGAAACAGTACCGCGATCAGGATAATCAGTACAAGCATAAACGCCCCGACCTCGATTCCAAGGGCGTATGCATGGCCTATCATCAGTACAAAGCCCACAAAAGCCGTCGCCCCGGGGGGCAGTATACAGCAGATCAGAGCCAGGATCACAATGACAAAAACACTGTTCAGCCGTGTCAGGTATCCCATGTTCTCGTTGATCCACAGAAAATACACAAGCGCAACAGCAAACTTGATCACGGGCATCAGGTATAATTCCAGACGTCCGTACAGGTTTTTGATCTTCTGTTTGAATTCAAGCAGCGCTGTCATACGCCCATTCCTCCCGTGCTCCTTGCCCCGGACGGTTTTTTCTCCTCCCGGTTATACATTTTTTCGAGCCTGGTAAGCTCTTCATAATAACCCCTGACACTCTTTTTTGCCAGATGATACCTTACCGAATACTGAATATATGTCAGTACCGTATAAACCGCCATCACAATCGCGTATCCGAGAAGGATATCGATGCCGATCTCCATCAGGTTCATCTTATGTATATTGTCCATCAGGTATTCGCCATAATAAACGCATGCGGAACCGACCACCAGCCCGTACCCGATCGTAACCAGAAAAAAGTTCCTGATCAGGGCAAGGCCGATATAGTCGCTCCTGTAATACTTGCTCACCGGCAGATACTTGCGTCCGTCGGTCTGTTCATACAGCGCAAGCCGGTTCATGCTTCTGACTTTCTCTTCGTTCAGCACTTTACCTGCACCTCCGAAAACGTGTCGTTATTATCGAATCATTATAGCATAGAACGTGTACCGTGAAAAGGACTTTTTTCTTCCCGCTGTCACCGGACAGCGATGCAGAATGTAAGAAAGCATACATCCGCCGCGCCGGCCCTCAGAAGAGCTTCGGCGCAGGCATCTATCGTGCTCCCGGTCGTGTATACATCGTCTACGATCAGAACGTGTCTGCCCACGGCTTCCCGGGACGCCTCAAAAGCCCCTGCGAGGTTGCTGCGCCTGTGGACATAATCCAGCTTTTTCTGTGAATCCGTCCTGCGGATTTTCCGCAGAAGTTTCTTCGACGCGGGGATTCCCGTCCGTGCCGCGATCCGCTCAGCGATATACCATGCCTGGCCGAACCCGCGTGTTCTCTCCTTCCGGATGTGCAGCGGAACGCCGGTAATGATATCAATCCCCCATCTTCTGATATCGCTGCCGCCCCATTTTACCATGGCCGCCGCGTAAAAATCCCCGAATTCACGGCTCCCGTAATACTTGTACCGTTCCAGGGAGGCCTTCCATCCTTCATTGTATACAAAAATCCCCCTGCCCTGCCGGAACAGATGGATATGCCTTCTGCACTCCGGACAGAATTCTTCCTCTTCCGGCACAGGAACACCGCACTTCATGCATACCGGGCTTTTGATGGGCTTTATCACGCGCGCGCACTCCCGGCAGATCAGACCGGCCGGATCCCTCAGGATCTCATTGCAGAGCGGACATCTTCTGGGATAGAGGATATCGAGCGCCTTTTTTCCGGCAGTGATTACCGGCGCGCCGCCTTTACTGCTTTTTGAGCTCATTGGCAAACTCCCGGATTCTTTTATATAGGAAACTGTATCTCCTGCTCTGCTGTGAATTCGCGATCATCGAGGCAAAGGTCTCCTCGCTGCCGACCACTGCCACGCACCTTTTGGCCCGCGTAACCGCTGTATAGAGCAGATTGCGGTTCATCAGCATGCGGGGGCCCGTAAGCAGAGGAAGAATCACGGCCGGATACTCAGATCCCTGTGACTTATGAATCGTAACTGCATAGGCAAGCTCCAGTTCCTCCAGCTGCCGGTATGAATAAACTGCGGTTCTTCCATCCTCGAAATTCACGGTTACCGTTTCTGTCACCCCGTTGATCGTCTGAAGGATTCCTGTGTCTCCGTTAAACACACCCAACCCCTTCTCCACGGGAATATTATATTTTCCGAGAATTTCCCACTCCATCTGGTAATTGTTCCGGATCTGCATCACTTTGTCGCCCTCGCGGAAGACTCTGCCGCCCGATTCCTTTTCTTTTTTCCCCGTGGACGGAGGATTCAGGTATTTCTGCAGAACCAGATTCAGCTGTTCCACACCCAGGACGCCTTTTCTCATCGGAGTCAGTACCTGGATCTCAGAAGGCTGTGCTTCCACGTAACCGGGAAGTTTTTCCCGGATCAGCGCAATCATTACGCGGAGAATTCTGTCGGTATCATACCTTTTCAGGAAGAAGAAATCCCTGCTCTTATTATCTGTGGCCACCGGAAGACCCTTGTTGATCCGGTGCGCGTTCACCACGATATCGCTGTCCATCGCCTGGCGGAATATCTTCGTCAGTGTCACTACCGGAAAGCACCCGCTGCTGATAATATCGCGCAGAACATTCCCCGGCCCGACGCTCGGAAGCTGGTTTTCATCCCCCACCAGGATCAGCCGTGCGCCGGCCGGCACTGCCAGAAGAAGAGAATGCATCAGAAACGCATCCACCATGGACATTTCATCGATGATGATCACGTCCGCTTCCAGAGGATTCTCTGCGTTCCTCTCGAACCGCGCGGTGCTTTTGTCATCATTCTCCACGGGAAGTCCGGTCAGCTCCAGAAGCCGGTGGATCGTCATAGCCTCGTACCCTGTCGTCTCTGTCATTCTTTTCGCCGCTCTTCCGGTCGGCGCCGCGAGACTGATCACCGTATTGCCGTCATCAAAATACCGGATGATCGCATTGATCGTAGTGGTCTTTCCGGTTCCCGGACCCCCGGTAAGGATCAGAAGGCCGGTTTCCGAAGCGCACTGCACCGCTCTCTTCTGCATCTCGTCCAGAGGAAAACCGGTTTCCTTTTCAATCAGCGCGATCCTTTTCTCCCTTAAGGCCTCATCCGCAGGATGGCGCACCGAAAGTGCGCAGAGCATCCTGGCCGTGTTCAATTCGGTATAGTAATGTACAGAAGGATAAACAAACGTCTCCCCTTCCTCCTCCCGGAGTATGATTTTCCGGTCGAGAGAAAGATCCGTCAGATGCTTTTCCATAAATCCGCTGTCGATCATCAGCAGCTGCCCGGCTTTTTCAGCCAGAATGTCCTTAGGCACGCACATATGCCCGTCCCCGGATGCCTGCTGCAGCGTATACAGGATCCCGCTCCGGATCCTGTACTCCGAATCCGGCTGGATCCCGATCCTGCCGGCAATCTCATCCGCGATGCGGAATCCGACCCCTGTGATGTCCTCAGCAAGGCGGTACGGGTTTTCCTGCAGGACGCTGTACAGGGACTGTCCGTACTTCTGATAGATCTTCGCGCCGAGGTTCAACGATATGCCGTATTTCTGAAGGAACATCATCGCACGGCGCATCTCCGCCTTTTCCGCCATCTGTGAAGCGATGCTCCGCGCCATTTTGATGCTGATCCCCTTGATCTCGGAGAGACGCTCCGGCTCCTCCTCGACGATCCGGTAGGTATCCGGGCCGAACGCGCGCACAATCCGGGCGGCCAGCTTTGCCCCGATCCCCTTGATTGCGCCGCTCCCGAGATACCGCTCCATTGCCAGGCTGTCCTCCGGGATCTGCTCTGTAAAAGCGGCAACCTGAAACTGTTTTCCGTACGAGGCATGGTTGATAAAGCTGCCCTCCGCCAGAATCACGGTTCCCGGAGAAATATCCGGGAAATAACCTACGCATGTGATCTCCTCGCTCTCCTTACCGACGAGGACCATCACCGTGTATCCGTTTTCTTCATTTCGGAAAATGATATGGTCAATATAACCTGTTACGGTTTCTGTCAAATCCGGTCTCCTTTAAAGCTCCGCCATTATCTCGGCATATTTTCCCGTTCCGACCACTGCCGCGGTCATCGGCTCATGGACAGTCATCGTATGCACACCGGTTCTGTCCTCGATCAGCCTGTCAAGGCCGGAAAACTGGGCGGCACCCCCCGTCAGAAGAATGCCCCGGTGTACTATGTCCGCCGCCATCTCGGGCGGTGTTTTTTCGAGGACCCCATGAATCAGCTCCACGATCCGGGATACCGGCTCGGCAACCGCAGTCCTGACTTCATCGGAAGTCAGGCGGACCACCTTCGGCAGACCGGTAACGACATTTCTCCCCTTGACATCCATCATTCTCTGTTCTGTCTCGGTAAAGGCCGAGCCGATCCTGAGTTTGATCGTCTCGGAGGTCTCCTCTCCGATAAACAGATTGTGATTTTCTCTCATATACCGCATAATCGCCTGGTTGAAGCTGTCGCCCGCAACCTGGGAAGAATTCTGTACAGCCATGCCGCCGATGGAGATCACAGCCGCGTCAGTGGTTCCTGCCCCGATGTCCACAATCATGTTTCCGAACGGTTTCCGTATATCAATGCCGGAGCCGATCGCCGCCGCGACAGGGGCTTTTGCCAGATAAACATGCCTTGCTCCTGACTGATAGGTCGCCTCCTCTATCGCACGGCACTCGATCTCCGTAATCCCCGCAGGAACGCACACGGTGATCCTGGGTTTCCGGAAAGCCCGGCGTCCCAGTGCTTTTGAGATAAAGTATTTCAGCATTTTTTCGAGAACAATATAATCGGATACAACACCGTGGCGGATCGGCCATATGACCTCAAGATTGGAATTCAGCCTCCCGGTCATCTGCCTGGCTTCCTCCCCGATCGCGCGGATTTTTCCGGCATTCCGGTCATACACGGCCACCGTGGGCTCCGCCAGCATAATACCACGCGCAGTCGAATAAACCAGGCTGTTTCTGGTTCCAAGATCGATTCCGATATCTGCAGCCGGCATGGCTATTCTCCTTTCTGCTCAAATGTATCGTCCTGTATAGGAAGCGGGGTTTTCTTTAATCTCCTCGGGAGTTCCCGACGCAACCACCGTTCCGCCTCCGTCGCCGCCTTCCGGGCCCATATCTATAATGTAATCCGCGGTGCGGATTACGTCAAGGTTGTGTTCGATCACTACAACCGTATTTCCGCCCTCCGACAGCCTCCGCAGAATGTCGGTCAGCTTATGCACATCCGCGAAATGAAGGCCGGTCGTCGGTTCATCCAGGATATAGATCGTGTTTCCGGTGCTCCTTCGGGAGAGCTCGGCCGCAAGCTTGATCCGCTGGGCTTCCCCTCCCGACAGAGTTGTCGAGGGCTGTCCCAGCCGGATATACGAAAGGCCGACATCGTTCAGGGTTTCAATTTTACGCCGGATGGAAGGCAGATTGTCAAAGAAGGGGAGAGCCTCCTCCACCGTCATGTTCAGCACATCGTAGATGCTTTTATCCTTATATTTCACGTCCAGAGTCTCGCGGTTGTAGCGTTTTCCCCGGCATACCTCACACGGCACATAGACATCCGGCAGAAAATGCATCTCGATTTTGATAATGCCGTCGCCGGAGCATGCCTCGCATCTTCCGCCCTTGACATTAAAGCTGAATCTCCCCTTTTTGTATCCCTTCGCCTTGGCATCCGGAGTCGATGCAAAAAGATCCCTGATCTGGTCAAAAACACCGGTGTAGGTGGCAGGATTCGACCGCGGCGTCCGCCCGATCGGCGACTGGTCAATATTGATCACTTTGTCAAGCTGCTCCACGCCCAGAATCCGCTCATGCTTTCCGGCCGTGGTCCGCGCATGGTTCAGCTTCCTCGCCAGCGCCTTGTACAGAATCTCATTGATCAGCGAGCTTTTCCCTGATCCGGAAACTCCCGTGATGCATGTCATAATGCCGAGAGGAATCTTTACATCGATATTCTTCAGATTGTTGCAGGAAGCGCCGCAGACCGTCAGGAAGCCGGTCGGTTTCCTTCTTTCGGATGGTATTTCGATCTTCAGACGTCCGGAAAGATAGGCTCCGGTCACCGATTCGGGGGTGTTTATCAGGTCATTCACAGATCCCATGGCTACCAGGGATCCCCCATGCTCTCCGGCACCCGGCCCGATATCGATCACGACATCGGCGGCGCGCATGGTCTCCTCATCATGCTCCACCACGATCAGGGTGTTTCCGAGATCCCGGAGCTTCATGAGGGAATTTAACAGCTTCTGGTTGTCCCTCTGATGAAGGCCTATGCTCGGTTCATCCAGGATATAGGCGACTCCGACCAGACCGGAGCCGATCTGCGTGGCCAGACGGATGCGCTGTGCTTCTCCGCCTGAGAGCGTCCCCGTTGCCCGCGCGAGGGACAGATAGTCAAGGCCGACATCCGCAAGGAACCTTACACGCGCATTGATCTCCTTCAGGATCTGCCTGCCGATCAGCTTCTGCTGTTCCGTCAGATCCATCTCAGCCAGAAAAACAAGGAGCTGGCTGACGGACAGCTGGGTCACCTCATAGATATTCCGATCCGCAACCGTAACCGCCAGGGATTCCCTTTTCAGTCTCTGGCCATGGCAGGACGTGCATGGAGTGATCCGCATAAAGCTTTCGTACTCCTGCTTCATGGTATCGGAGCCCGTCTCACGGTAGCGCTGCTCCACGTTCTTGATCAGGCCCGGGAATGCCACGTCATAAACGCCTTCTCCCCGCTGTCCCTTATAGTGTACCTTGACAGAGTGGCCGTCCGTCCCGTAAATCAGGATTTTCCGGACATTTTCAGGGTAGTCCCGGAACGGGGTGCTGAGGCTGAAGCCGTATTCCTTCGCCAGGGCTTCCAGAATGCTGTGGGAAAAGCTGCCCTTCTCCGCGCTCGACTGCCAGCCCGTCACAACAATGGCTCCCTCCTCCAGGCTCTTGTCTTCATCCGGAATCATCAGTTCCGGATCAAATTCCATTTTATATCCCAGACCGGCACAGTCCGGGCAGGCGCCGAAGGGATTATTGAACGAAAAGCTCCTGGGCTCGATTTCATCGATGCTGATGCCGCAGTCCGGACAGGAAAAGCTCTGGCTGAAATTCAGATATCTGCCGTTTTCTCCCGCAGCGGAAGGATCCTTATCCTCCTTCATCAGGTCGACAACAAGAAGTCCGTCCGTAAGGCCCAGAACCGTCTCGATCGAATCCGCAAGGCGTTTCTCGATCCCCGGCCTTACAACCAGGCGGTCCACAACAACCGCAATGGTATGTTTAATGTTTTTGTCCAGCCGGATATCTTCCGAGAGTTCATACATACTGCCGTCGATCTGAACGCGGACATATCCGCTTTTCCGGGCCTGGTCGAGCACCTTCGCGTGTGTTCCCTTCCTTCCCCTGACCACCGGCGCCAGAAGCTGAAGCCTCGTTTTTTCCGGCAGCATCAGGATCTGGTCCACCATCTGATCCACCGTCTGCCGGCTGATCACCTTCCCGCAGTTCGGGCAATGAGGAATTCCGATCCTCGCATAAAGAAGACGGAAATAGTCATAGATCTCCGTTACCGTTCCGACCGTAGACCTGGGGTTGCGGTTTGTCGACTTCTGATCGATCGAGATAGCAGGCGGAAGGCCTTCTATGCTTTCCACATCCGGTTTTTCCATCTGCCCCAGGAACTGTCTCGCATAAGAAGAGAGCGACTCCATATACCTTCGCTGCCCCTCTGCGTAGATGGTATCAAAAGCGAGAGATGATTTTCCTGATCCGGACAGGCCTGTCAGAACCACAAACTGATCCCTCGGAATATCCACATTCAGGTTTTTCAGATTATTCTCATTGGCGCCGCGGATGCGGATAAATTTACTCCCTTTTCTGTCCTCTGTCATACTATCCTCCGTTTATCTCTGATCCCGGTCCGGTTTTCCTGTCTCTTTTACCGTTCTCAGGACAGCAGAAAGTCCATCATCACCTGATTGCTCACATGTATGCCATGCCTGGTGAGAAAAATCCTGTCGCCCTCCTCACAGAGGAGTCCGTACTCTTTGTGCTTCCGGATCACCGGCTCATATATTTCGCGGACGGTGTGTCCGAACCGGTTCCGGAATTCCGTTTTGCTGATCCCTCCGGTCATACGGAGGCCCAGAAACATGAATTCGGAAATCCGGTCATTATCGGTCAGTTCCTGCCGGTCAGCAAGCATTTTTTCCCTGTTCCCGGCATTCACCAGATATTCTTCCATGTCATCTGTCACACGGTATCTTTCATCCCGGCGCAGGGATGCTGCCGACAGGCCGAAGCCTATGTAATCCTTCCCCGTCCAGTAGGCCGAATTGTGCCGGGACTCCCTGCCCGGCAGCGCATAATTCGAAATCTCATACTGGCGGTAACCGTATCCTGCCAGTATCTCCGCCGTATCATCGTACATCCGGTATTCCGTATCTTCATCCGGAAGATCCAGATCCATTCTTGAAAAAGGGGTGCCCTCCTCCACGATCAGGCTGTACGCACTGATATGCTCCGGAGCCAGGGAAGCGGCAGAATGCAGTGTTCTGCGCCAGTCCTCTGATGATTGCCCCGGAACCGCGAACATCAGGTCCACGTTGATATTGTCAAACCCTGCCGAGCGGGCGCATCCATAGCTTTTGATGAAGTCCTCACAGGTATGGATTCTTCCCAGACGCCTGAGAATGCGGTCGTCCGTCGACTGCAGTCCGATGCTGAGCCTGTTCACGCCAAACTGCCTGTACGCAAAAAGCTTCTCCTCAGACAAAGTCCCCGGATTTGCCTCCATCGTAATCTCGGCTTCCGGGGATACCCTGAATACTCTGTATAGTTCATTAAAAACGTTTTCCATCAGGGACACATCCACGATGGACGGGGTTCCTCCTCCGATAAAAACCGTATCTGCCCTGGTCCCCTCTTCGCCGCACATGTGGATCTCGCGGACCAGGGCATCCATGTAGGCCCGGATCCTGCCGCTTTCCGCCGGGCCGGAAGGAAAATCGCAGTACAGGCATTTCCGGACGCAGAACGGAATGTGGATGTAAATGCCGATTCCTTCCGCGTCCTTCATCTCAGCCGTAGTTTTCATCATAGCCGTAGTCATAGTTCCAGTTGTAATCATAGCTTTCGCCGTATCCGTAGCTTTCGTCGTAGCCATAGCTCTCGTCGTAACCGTAGCTCTCGTCGTAACCATAGCTCTCGTCGTAACCGTAGCTCTCATCGTAGCCGTAGCTCTCGTCATAACCGGAGCTTTCATCGTAGCCGTAGCTCTCGTCATAACCGGAGCTTTCATCGTAGCTGCTCTCGTCATAGCCGTAGTTTTCGTCAGAAGCAGCAGATTCGGCAGAAGCCTCTTCCGCATTGTCCGTCACCGGGATTTCCTCCTCATCAGGCATCCGGTTTACCTCGGAAGCTCTGCCGGAATAAGGGTTTTTCCCGTCCGCGGCATCTGCCAGATACTGGTTTACCATGGTAATCCCGTCCTTCGCGGTGGTCGCCGCCGGGTATTTCACAACCGGCGCCGGTGTCGGCGAGGGCGCCGGAGTTATGGTAAGCTTAACGACCTCGGTCGCGTATTTATCCACTTCAGCGCCTTTTCCGCATCCGGTAAGGACAGGTGCCGCGAGCAGAATCAGCCCGCCCAGCATACAGTGTATCTTTCCTGTCATTCCATTCCTCAATTATATGATTGATTACAGTGCCAAAATACCCCTTTAATTTTCATCCAGCTTCAGCACGCTCATGAAGGCTTTCTGGGGGATTTCCACATTCCCGATCTGGCGCATCCTCTTCTTGCCTTCCTTCTGCTTTTCCAGCAGCTTCTTTTTACGGGTAATGTCACCGCCGTAGCATTTTGCAAGAACATCCTTCCGCATGGCCTTTACGGTCTCCCTGGCGATGATTTTGCTGCCGATGGCGGCCTGGATCGGGATCTCGAACAACTGTCTCGGAATCTCCTCTTTCAGCTTTTCGCACATTTTCCTTCCGCGCTCATAGGCGGTTCCGCCATGAACGATAAAGGAGAGCGCGTCCACCTCTTCCTTATTGACCAGAATATCCAGCTTCACAAGCTCGCTTCGCTCATAGCCCGAGAGCTCATAGTCGAGGGATGCGTATCCGCGCGATCTCGATTTCAGCGCGTCAAAGAAATCATAGATAATCTCATTCAGGGGAAGCCTGTAGCGCAGCAGCGCACGGGTCTCCTCCATGTACTCCATCCCCACGTACTGGCCCCGCCGCTCCTGGCAGAGGTCCATGATCGGGCCGATAAACTCCGTCGTTACCATGATCTCGGCGTCAACGATCGGCTCCTCCATATATTCGATCTCAGATGGATCCGGCAGATTGGTCGGATTGGTCAGATCCATCACCTCTCCGTTCGTCTTGTGCACCTTATAGATAACACTCGGAGCTGTAGTCACCAGATCCAGATTATATTCCCTTTCAAGGCGCTCCTCTATGATTTCCAGATGCAGGAGGCCAAGAAAACCGCACCGGAATCCGAATCCCAGCGCCACCGATGTCTCCGGCTCGTAAAACAGCGAGGCATCATTGAGCTGCAGTTTTTCCAGCGCGTCCCGGAGGTCACCGTATCTCGCTCCATCCGCAGGATACAGCCCGCAGTAAACCATAGGATTCACCTTTTTATAGCCGGGAAGGGCTTCTGCGCACGGGTTCAGCCGGTTGGTCACCGTGTCACCCACACGGGTATCCCGGACATTCTTGATGCTCGCCGTGAGGTATCCGACCATTCCGGCGGACAGCTCGTCACAGGGAATAAACTGACCCGCGCCGAAATATCCCACTTCAACGACTTCTGTTGTGAATCCCGTCGCCATCATTCTGATCGGCGTTCCTTTCCGGACCGTTCCGTCCATGATCCGGCAGAAAACGATCACTCCCTTGTAGGAGTCATAGACAGAGTCAAAGATCAGAGCTTTCAGAGGCGCTTCCGGGTCTCCCTTCGGAGCCGGAATCTTTGTGACGATCTGCTCCAGGACCTCTTCCACATTCTGGCCTGTCTTCGCGGAGATCAGCGGGGCATCCTCGGCTTCCAGGCCGATTACATCCTCGATTTCACTGATCACCCGGTCCGGCTGCGCGCTCGGCAGATCAATCTTATTGATGACGGGAAGCACATCCAGATCGTGGTCCAGAGCCAGGTACACATTGGCCAGAGTCTGGGCCTCGATCCCCTGCGCGGCATCCACCACAAGGATTGCCCCGTCGCAGGCCGCAAGGCTCCGGGATACTTCATAGTTGAAATCCACATGTCCGGGTGTATCAATCAGGTTGAAAATATACTCTTCTCCGTCCTTCGCCTTATAGACGATGCGGCAGGCCTGGGATTTGATCGTGATTCCTCTCTCCCGCTCCAGTTCCATATTGTCGAGGATCTGCGCCTGCATCTCCCGCTCTGTCAGGAGCCCCGTCTTTTCGATGATGCGGTCCGCGAGGGTGGATTTGCCATGGTCAATATGTGCGATAATACAGAAGTTTCGGATTTTGCTCTGGTCTGTCATTTTTTATGTTCCTTCTATTTAATCTTCAGTGCAGCGCATCTTCGCCGGTCCGGAACCCGTTACAGCCGGTAAATCAGGATCCCTGTGATGATCAGAAGATTCCCGATCAGTTTCCGCCGGGTGATTTTTTCATGCAGAAACACAACCGACATGATAAAAATCCAGACATATGCCAGCGTCTCAATCACGGCGCCGTATTTCATGTCCACTTTTGTGTACGCGTAGGTATTGCAGAGCAGCACGGTGCCGAACAGAATGTAAGCGACAATCACTTTCCAGTTCAGATATTCTTTGAGAAAGCTCTCATGCTTTTCATCGGCGCTCTGTTTTAAAAGCAGCTGTGAAATGGCAGTCAGGAACGTACCCGCCACCATAAGATAGATCAAATTACTCATCGCCTGTCACCACCAGTACGCCGACCGCCACGATCAGCATTCCCAGAATATTTTTCCATGTAAGGGTTTCTTTAAAGATGATCACCGCCCAGATCTGCGACCAGATCAGATAGACGCTCCTGTGCGCGTAGGCGGTGGAAAGCTGGAATTTTTTGATCACCATCTGCCAGCAGATGGCATACACCCCGCAGTTAAGCACCATCAGTGCCAGAAAGACATAGAGAAGAGGTGCCGTGAGGCCGCCCCGGTTGTACTGTACCGAAGCTGCCTTGGAAAACACGCTCGTCAGAGAAAACAGCAGAATATTCAGGTGAAGCTGTATATACTTGCCTGCATTTTTCACTTCATATACCTCCTAATAAAAAAAGCACCACCCCCGGCATTCACATGAAGCCAGAAACGGTACTTTCAGTGCGTCTTCAGGGGTTCGAACCCTGGACACCCTGATTAAGAGTCAGGTGCTCTGCCAGCTGAGCTAAAGACGCATCTCTTAACGCAAGTGCTATTATATAAAAAGCGCTTATAAAAGTCAAGAGGGATTTTAAAATTTTTTTAACTATTTTTCGGAGCTGTTTTTTCCTCCGCGAGATAAGCCCGGATGGCCTTACCATCCCTGCGGCCCTCCTCGTACATCATCCAGATGGATTCTTTACTCCTGGTCAGTGTCTTCATACTTCCTATGCTCTTCGGGGCAATGATCAGGACCCGCCCTTCTTTTTCATACTGCTTCGCGATCTCCAGGCTGCGGTTGTAATAGCTCGCGCGCCGGTAAAGCGCTCTTGCGGTATTCGGCCATCTGCGGAACAGGCCTCTCGCGATCCGGATATCATTCCCGGGCTTCCGGTAATTGTCCCTGGGGCGGGTCAGAACCAGCACGATCTTATCATACCCTTCCGCCAGCGCGTGCCGGATGGGGATCGGGTCGGAAAGTCCTCCGTCAAAATAGGGAATTCCGTCAATCTTATAAGGCCTGTCAATCGCCGGCACGCAGGAAGAAGCCTTGATGACTCCGTAGTCATCCTGCTTCATATCGTCCAGCGTAAAGTAGCGGGGTCTTCCCGTCTCCGCATTGGTCGCCACCACATAGAACGTTTTTCCGGAGGATATCACCCGGTCGAAATCCAGCGGGTATTCTCCGTCCGAGTTGCTGAGCGCCCCGTAGATATAGTCAAGTCCAAGGTAGGAGCCGGTTCTGAAAAAATTGCCCCAGCTCATATATTCTTTCCGGAACGCGTATTCCGTGTAGAACTTCAGGTTGCGTTCCTTCTGTCCCGCAAGAAAGCTCACACAGTTCGCGGCTCCTGCGGAAACACCGTAGCAGGTATCGAACTCCGTCCCTTCCTCCATACAGGTATCAAAAACACCCGCGCCGTAGATGCCGCGGAGCCCTCCTCCTACATCAATCACACAATTCATACCAGTATTCCCTCCTTTTGGGTCTATCCTCCGAAGCGGAAGCTTCCGAGGCGGATTTTGCGGTTCAGGTACTGGATCAGTCCGTTGACCGTGTCACTGGCCATCTCCTGGGCAATGCAGCGCTGTGCCAGGGCCACATTATCTGTAATGATATTGTCGACCTTGCGGTCGATCATCAGGTTGATGGAATCCCTGCTGTTCACCGTCCAGGCATAGATCTGCTTGCCTGCATTGTGTACCCTTCGGACCAGGCTCTGGGTAATGCTGCTCTGCTTCACACTGAAATGGTCCGCATAAATGAGCCGGTTTACATTTCCATAGGCAAATGCCGTGACATAGACCGTGGTAATTGTTTCGTCCAGCTGCTTCACCTTCGAGATGGACTGATACTGCTGTGATGTCACCACGCACCGATCCGTAAACTCTTTCTCGTGCAGCAGCTCAACCAGGGCCTCCTCCAGCCCCTCTTCCTGTTCTGACGGCTTGATTTCAATGTTCAGACGGATTCCTGTCTCCTTCGCAAAGTCAATCACTTCTGACAGGAGCGGGATTCTTTCCCCCGCAAACTCCTCCCCAAGGAAGCTGCCGGCATCCAGTTTCATGATCTCATCATAGGTCAGATCCCAGGCCATCGCCCTTACGCCGGTCGTTCTGAAAAAGGAGTTGTCATGCATGGTAAAAATCTGTCCGTCGCGTGAAAGATGGACATCCAGCTCGATCCAGTCCGCTCCCGCATCGAACGCGCCTTGAAAGGCCGCCATGGTGTTTTCAGGAAACTGCTTGGACGCCCCGCGGTGGGCAGTGACTTCCATCGTCTTTAAGAATTCAATGCTCCTGTTCATCTCCCCCCGGTGCACCTGGTACACATAGAAGGTACAGGCACTCACCGCTGCGAGGAACAAAAGACTCTGCAGGACACCGAATGCCCTCCGGTGCTTCTCCCGAAACCGGTCCTCCCGCGCCGAGTGGTGAAAATTCTTTCGGTCATGCACCTCTCTGATGGTTGTCTCAGGCTCCTTCTTCATGGTCTTGTGATTATAAAAAAGAAGGCTGATCATCAGACAGGTGACCGGCGGCCCCAGCACGGTAAAGAGAACCAGCAGGACCACAAGAACAATCTTTACGATCGAGAACAGAATCTGGGACAGCAGAAACAGTCGGGAGAAAAACCGCCCGATCAGAACCGCGGAGAGTATGCCGAGCGCAAGCATAAGCATGTACAGGACATACAGAAAAAGCTGGGCCGCCAGTGCGGAAAGCAGATCCCGGATCCGGCTTCCCTTTCCGAGATTCACACTCTTCCGGACTGCGGTTTTTCCGTCCGCATTCTCAAGCGTATAATACCAGAACGTGTACATCAGTCTTCCGTATGGGATCGAAAGAGCCAGTATCACAGAGATCACGCCAGCGTAAAGGCTTCCGTTCTTCATGCTGATCATGATCATGTTCGGCATCGAATAGGAGGACATAATCTCCGGGATCTGCCCCACACTGAAAAACGGGAGCATCAGGTACACGATAAAGATCAGCCTCCTGTTCCCCCTGCGGAAAAGGCCGGCCACATTCCGGACCGCAAAACGGATCGTATCCAGGATATCCGTCCGCCGCCCCGACCGTGAGCAGTGCACCATATAGATGACCGCGCTCATATCAACCAGGGTATAAAACCCGATAAAAGCAAGAATTATCAACAGGATCAGAAGAATCAGCGGATGCCGGAGAGACTTCTTCAGATTTTCCAGTGTCAGGTAGTGATATCCCGCTGCACTCATTGTCAGGTCGAACGCGCCGTACAGCAGCGGGACAAAGAGCGTAACACCCAGCAGCTTGTAGAGGATTTCAAACCACCAGAACATCCGCCCGTTCACGGTCAGAAGATGCGCCGCCTTCCCGGTCCGCGAATTCCGGAACCGGGATCGCCTGTCACTCCTGTTCAAGTTCCGTCAGGAACAGTTCATAATAATCATCCTCGCCCTGCAGCATCGGAGAATTCTCGCCTCCCCCGTTTGTGCTTCGCTTCATCGACGCATAGCTGTCCTCTCCACAGGCGATCAGATCCATCTCATACAGAGGAAACCCCTCCTCCGTACTGATCCGGCAGAATGTCGAAACCGGATTTTCGTGTTTTTTTGTCCCCAGCAGCTTTTCCTTCAGGGCAGGATTGCAGCGTGCTTTCTTTTTCAAACCGTCCAGTGCTTCCCATACTTCCATGGTATGTCTCCTGTCATCATGCTCCGTGATTTACTGTGACGGCTTTTCCGGTCTCTGCCGACTCGAACGCGGCAAAAATCACGCGCATGGCCTTCAGGGACTCAGGTCCGCTCGAAAGCGGCTCCCTGTGTTCCAGAATGCTCTCCACAAACTCATCGATCACTCCGGTGGATTCACGGTCGCCTCGTGTCTGGTCTGTATTCTTTTTCAGCTTCTGAAGATTGTAGCGGACCATATCGCCGCCCTTCTTTTCCAGGATCAGCGCGGATTCCTCATCGTCATAGCAGCGGATCACGCCTTCTGTTCCATAGATCACCGTGGAATTCTTTTCATTCCCATAGAAAGTCCAGCTGACATGCATGATACCGGTCACGCCGCTGTCGGTCTGCATCAGGCAGAATGCGTTGTCCTCCACATCGATCGGCCTTCCATCCGGCCATTTTTTATCCAGTGTCGTGATCATCGCCTGGATTTTCGTAACCGGTTCTCCGAGGAGGTAATGCATCAGGTCGGTTTTATGAATTCCCAGATCCGCCATCACGCCGAACACTGCCTGCTTTTTGTCAAAGAACCAGGTGTTGGGAGTCTGGGTCCAGATCTCGGGCCCTCCGTGCCCAAACTTCGTCTCAAATGAAAGCAGCTTTCCGATCGCCCCTTTATTGATGAGCTCGTACGCCTTCTGGTGTGCTTTCGCGAATCTCTGGTTATGCCCGATCATGAGGACCTTCCCGCTCGCCTCAGCGGCCTCAGTCATCGCGATGCAGTCCTCGAGCGTCATCGCCATCGGCTTTTCACACAGTACATGCTTTCCGGCATTCAGAGCCCGAACCGTGATGTCCTTGTGGAACGCGTTTGCCGTACACACACTCACCGCATCGATATCCAGGGCAAGGAGCTCATCGACCGTATCGCACACCTTTCCCCCGTACTCCTCCGCCATGGCTTCCGCCCGCGCTCTGTTATTGTCATAGAACGCAATGATCTCGCAGTTCGGGTTTTCCATATACTCCGGCGCGTGCCGGACTTTTGTGATCATTCCGCAGCCTATAATACCGATTTTCAGTTTCATCGTATTTTCCTCCCTGTCAGGGTTCTGAACAGTTACGTTTATTTGCTGAAGCGCTCTTTCAGTCTCGGACCCGCAAGCTGGATCAGGATTACCACCAGCAGGATAATACCCTTGATTGCGTCATTGATCAGAGAGTCCATCTTGAGGGCTACGATGATCTTGTCGATGACCGTGTAGGACATGGCACCGAACAGTATCCCAAGGCATTTTCCGCGTCCGCCGCTCATACTGATGCCTCCGAGCACTGCAGAGGCAATCGCGTACATCTCGTTGCTCTTTCCTGTGGTTGCCGGGTCAGAAGAAGCATTCATCGCGATCCACAGGAACGCGGCGGCGCCGACCAGGGCTCCGGTAATGATAAACACACAGGTCTTCATCAGATTAACATTGATACCGTTCATGGCAGCGCCCTTCTCGTTGCTGCCGATCGCATATACCTTTTTGCCGAATTTTGTACTTGTTGTGATATAAGTAAACAGCACAACCACAAGGATCAGCACAACGCCGACGATCGGTACCGTCGCGATTTTTCCGTTTCCGAAGCCGTAGAAGGACTGATAGGAATCCTTGCTGTTGATCATCCGGTATACAGAGCTCCCGCCTCCGCAGAGATCCTTCGGGATAATCTGGCAGAAATACTGGGCAAAGGAGCGGTAGATCAGCATTGTGGCGAGTGTCACAATGAAAGCCGGCATCTTGACATAGCCGACAAGGACACCGTTAATCGCGCCGCACAGGGCACCGAAGCCCAGGCAGAACAGGAGTGAAACGGCGATGCTCCCGGTGATATTGAAGATCACGACCGCAAATCCGCTGATCAGGGCCAGCATGGATCCGACTGACAGGTCGATCTCACCGGTGATGCAGACCATCCCCATGCCGATGCCGATGATTCCAATCACCGCCGAATGCCTGAGAATATTCATCACTCCGTTCCAGGTAAGGCCGTTCGAAACAACCGCATACACCGCAAATATCGCGATAAACACAATGACAAAGCTGTATTGTGAGATTATCCGACCGACTGAATTTTTACTCGAAACCATTATCTTATCCTCCTGACATCAAATGTTCGCAGCATTTGTCGAATAGTACATAACCGTCTGTTCATCCAGCTCGGCATGCTGCAGAATCTTCACGATCCTTCCTTCGTAGAAGATCGCACAGTAGTCCGCGATTTTCTGTAGCTCCGGAATTTCCAGCGTATTGATCAGGATCGTCTTTCCCTCCCCCGCCATCTGCAGGATCAGTTTGTATATTTCCGCTTTTGCCCCAACGTCGATTCCCTGAGTCGGGTTATCCAGAAGCAGGATATCCGCGTTGGTATTCAGCCATCTGGCCAGAAACACCTTCTGCTGGTTTCCGCCGGACAGTGAGAGGATCGAATCCCCGCTGTCCTGGGCTTTGATGTTCAGCATCCGGCGGTAATTCTCAAATTTATTCTTTTCTTCCCTTTTATGGATGGCAAAGCGCCCTGCCGACAGAGTATGCTCTGCCAGATACATATTTTCAAGCAGCGACATGTCGGGAATGACCGAATTCTCCTTCCGGTTGGAGGCCAGCATCGCGATTCCCGCTTTCATGGCGCGGTGTGTAGAGGCCGGCGGCACTGTATTCCCATTTGCTTCCAGGGTTCCGCCGGTTGCCCGGGTAACACCGAACATGCACTGCATAAGTTCCGAGCTTCCCGCCCCCTGAAGGCCGGTAAGTCCGATGATCTGGCCTTTTTTCACTTCCAGATTGATATTTTCGAACCCGGGTCCGCTGTAGTCGTGCAGCTTCAGCACGGTTTCCCCCACCGGACGGGTTTCATAAATGTCCTTGAAAGAATCCGTATTTCCGACCAGCAGAGCCGTGATTTCCTCCGGATTCGTATCCGCGATATTGCCCGACGCGATATATTCCCCGTTCCGCAGTACGGTGTAGCGGTCCGAAATGCGGAAGATCTCCGGCATTTTATGGGAGATAAAAATGAATGATGTTCCGTTCTTTTTCAGGTTTTCAATAATCTGAAACAGATGATCGATCTCGTCATTGTTCAGCGCGGTTGTCGGCTCATCCAGAATCAGAAGCTTCGCTTCAAAGAAAAGCGCCTTGGATATCTCGAGAAGCTGTTTCTCGCTGGTCTTCAGATTCTCAACCATTTCCTCGGGATCGATCGAAACATCAAGCCGCTCAAACAGCTCGCGGCATTTCGCGACCATACTCCGCTTATCGCAGTGTCCCAGCGCCTTCACGATCTCCTTGTTGAGAAAAATATTCTCCCATACCGTCATCTCGTTGAAGAGGTTCAGCTCCTGATGGACAAACGCAATGCCGGCATCCTCCGACCCCTTGATGGTAATATGGTCCATGTGCTTTCCGTCAAAGACCACGGTACCGTGGTCCAGCGGGTGAACGCCGGTCAGCACGTTCATCAAAGTGGATTTTCCGGCACCGTTTTCGCCCAGAAGCGCATGAACTTCACCTTTTTCCACTTCAAGCTGTGCCTTTTTCAGCACAGGCACTCCGCTGAAGGCCTTGTCGATCTCTTTCATTTCCAGCAGCATTTTGTGAAATCCTCCTGTTCCCCTTATTAAAAGAGGCCGCCGCAATCCGCGGCGGCCTTTTGCTTGCATCAGTTAGAAGGACGGATATTCGTCAACGTTTTCAGATGTTACGTTCTCGCATGCGATCACGTGATCCTGCTCAACTTCCTCGCCGTTCAGATAATCAACCATATCCTGGATTGCTGTCTGAATCATGGCCGGGCTGTAGGTTACGGAGCAGAGTCCGCTGAATCTCTCTGCAAGGTCTGCATAGGAGTTGCCGCGAAGCACTTCGTAATACTCATCAAGTCCGCCGCATCCGGTCATGGCCGGTGCGTTGCCAAGGAAGCTTTCCTTTACGCTGTCATCGATTCCGCCGCCGTTCAGAGCCTCCAGAACGCCCATTGCCAGCTCGTCATCCTCTGCGTAGAACCATTTGATCTCTGCATTGGAAGCGTCGCCCATCAGGGATTCGAAGGATGTCTTGGTGTCGGAACGGCTCCAGTTCATGGCTCCGGAGTAGGTGATGGAAGCGATATCATCCTCGCTCCACTTGAGATCGTCAGCGATCTTCTCGCCGTCGAACTCCGCCTCGCCTGTCAGATAGTCCACAAAGCCGTTGTCGCGGAGTGTGGTAACAGAGGAGGTGTCTCCCTCATATACATAAACCTTATCGCCCGGCTGCATGCCGAGAGATACAAAGTACGCTGCAGAGCCCGCGCCGATACCGCTGTTGTCACCCTTTACGTTTGACACTGCAGTGTCAGCAACGGCGTCGATGATGCGGTCGAATGCGACATACGGAACTTCCGCGTCGACGATCTGCTGAATCGCGGACTGTACGGTATCGTCAAGAGGCATAACAACAAATGCGATGTTGCTGGTATCGCCCGCGAGGATGTCCTCGATCTGGGTGATCTGATCGGATGCGCTGGCTGCAGTGATGACCTCTGCTGTGTAGGTTCCCTCTCCGTTCACTTCTTCCGCTTTTTCCTTTGCGAAGGTAGCGACGGAACCGGTCCAGCCATGATCCTCAGATGCGGTAAGCACATAAATATGGGCTCCCTCATCAGCCTGTGCGATTGCGCCCATGCCGAAAACCATCGATGCTGTCATTGCCAATGCCATAACTTTCTTCATTTTCATGTGAGTACCTCCATTCAAAAAATTGATTTCACAACGCTATTCTAGCAGATTCTCTTATAAAATGGTAGTGTTATTTCTGTTTTTTTTATCGGTTTATAGTGCAAAAATGCCAACCACCTGTTATAATAGAAGAAACAAAGCGCACATTTTCCATAAATATCTGTGTGTACTGTTCAGAATCCCTAACGGATACAGAGATAATTCTCATCGAAGGAGGCAACCGTATGGAACAATATGTAAAACTGACCTCTCAGCGTGTGCATGATGTAATTCTCCGGGTAATTCCCGGTCACTTTGCAACGCCAAACTCACATGTCAACTACTATATGGATATGGCCGCGCTCAAATCGAGAATGACCGAGGCCAGGGCTGCCGCCCGCGCTCTGAGTGAGGTGTACTATACTTCACACCCGGTTGACACCATCGTCTGCATGGACGGAACCGAAGTGATCGGTGCCTACCTTGCCGAGGAGCTTACGCGGGTCGGGGTCATGTCCCTCAACCGCCATAAATCCCTCTATGTACTTACCCCTGAGTACAATATGTCCGGACAGATGATTTTCCGCAATAACCTCCAGCAGTGGATCACACAGAAGAATGTGCTTCTTCTTCTCGCCTCTGCCACCACCGGCACAACGGTCGCCCAGGCAGTGGAATCCCTGAAATATTACGGTGCCGAGATCGTAGGGATTTCCGCGCTGTTCTCCGTTGCCACCAAGATTGCGGGGCTTCCGGTGTACTCCCTGTTCTCCCCCATGGACCTTCCGGACTACTCCGCCTACAATCACGAGGACTGCCCCCTCTGCAAAAAAGGCATCAAAGTTGACGCGCTCTGCAACGGGTACGGATATACACCGATTCGTTAAAACAGACAGCCGGCTCTGTATCTTTTCAAAGGATACAGAACCGGCCTTTTTTTATCTGGTCTTATTTTTTATAAAGGAAGCGTTCCGGCAGCGTCACATGGAATCCCTCAGCCACCTGGCGGAGGTTATCCGCGGTGATCGTCTGCAGCTTGTCGGGACGCACGGAATAGATCTTCAGGAGAATTTCGGCCGATTTTTCAATCGTATGCATAAGGCCGAAGGTCAGGTCGAAGTCCTTTCCGGAGCAGAACATTCCATGATGCGCCCAGATCGCGACATCATACTGTTCCATCAGCTTGCTTGTGGCTACCGCGATATCACGGCCGCCCGGAACCATCCACGGCACAACGCCGACGCCGTCCGGGAACACGACCGGACACTCGGTTGCGGATTCCCACAGCTCCCTGGTGAAAATCTCATCCTTCAGGGGCAGGATAAAGGTCAGCGCGATAATGTTCGTGGTATGCGCATGATAGATGACCCTGTGTTCCCCGTTCGTCACCCTCTGCTTCACCTCATGGTTCATCAGATGGGCCGGAAGCTCGCTGGTCGGTTTTCCTCCCTCGACAAGGCCCCAGCGGATTCTGTAGTTTTCACCTTTGTCATCCAGCTCGATGATCGCGATACTTGCCTCCGGGTCAACGATGACATTCCGGAAATACTTGCCGCTGCCTGTCACCAGGAAGAATTCATTGGCGAGGCCCGGAACACTGGTGCCGATCGGATACCAGTCACCGTGGTCATTGAGACGCGGTTTGATCTCCTGAACCTCCTCGTCCTTAAGGCGGTAGGAAAGATTTCCGCCGTTTCTCTCATGCCAGCCCTGCTGAAAACCATCGTCTGCCATCTTGACAAAACCCCTGACAAATTTAGTATCAAGAATCTTCATATCGCATCCTCCTGTATGAATCGTGTTTTGTTACATTATACGTAACTGTTCAGAACCCATTCATTCGGAATGCTTTGCATTCCTCATGTGGGCG
>CAMOXX010000004.1 GCA_946629475.1 uncultured Blautia sp.
ACAGTTTGCGGGATTTTTATATTGACAGTCCTCTAAAGTAGTGTTAACATAGAATCAACGATTAAGTAAACGTTTAATAGTGGAGGTGCAATGATGAAAAAATCTTATAAAATTGATGTCGACTGTGCAGCTTGCGCGGATAAGATGGAGGTTGCCGCAAACAAAACTCCGGGAGTCAAAAATGCTTCCGTCAGTTTTATGACGCTGAAAATGAAGGTTGAATTTGACGAAGGTGCGGATCCTGCCGCAGTCATGCAGGAGGTGCGGGATAACTGCAGAAAGGTGGAAGCAGACTGCGAGATCTTCCTGTAAAAGGAGGCGATTTAAATGAATGCGAAGCAGAAAAAAAACCTGATCCGTATTCTGTCCGCCTCATTTTTCGTGATTTTGTTCCACTTTCTTCCGATCGTGGGAGTGCCGCGGTTTGTACTGTACATGGCAGTATATCTGCTGATCGGAAATGACATTCTGAGAAAAGCATTTCACGGGATAAAAAACCGCCAGCCGCTGGATGAGTGCCTGCTCATGGTTGTCGCGACGCTCGGGGCGATCGCTCTCGCGGTTTACCAGAAAAACGGGGATTATACCGAGGCAATCGCGGTGATGCTGTTTTATCAGATCGGAGAGTGGTTTCAGAGCTATGCGGTCGGAAAAAGCCGCCGGAATATCTCCGAGCTGATGGATATCGCTCCGGACTACGCGAATATCGAAGAGGTGAACGGGCAGCTCAGCCAGGTGGATCCTGACGATGTGGAGATTGGAACAATCATCGTAGTCCAGCCGGGAGAAAGGATTCCGATCGATGGGATTATCCGGGAAGGCTCAGGGTCGCTGGATACGGCTGCGCTGACCGGTGAGTCGGCTCCCCGGAATGTGACGGCAGGGGACGAAGCGCTGAGCGGCTGCATCAATCTGACCAGCGTGCTCCGGATAGAGACTACAAAGGAATTTGGAGAATCGACCGCTTCGAGAATCCTGGAGCTGATCGAGGACGCAAGCTCCCGGAAGTCCAAATCAGAAAACTTTATCACGAAATTTGCAAGAGTATACACTCCGGCAGTCGTCGGTTCGGCAGCAGC
The DNA here is from genome assembly GCA_946629475.1 of uncultured Blautia sp. Classification (GTDB taxonomy): domain Bacteria; phylum Bacillota; class Clostridia; order Lachnospirales; family Lachnospiraceae; genus Blautia_A. The sequence continues at coordinate 1,080 of CAMOXX010000004.1, forward strand.
CCTGGCAGTCCTTCCGCCGCTCATTCTGCTTCTGATGGGACGTGCTCCGATGTGGGGAACCTGGATCTACCGGGCGCTCACATTCCTGGTCATCAGCTGCCCGTGTGCTCTGGTTGTAAGTATTCCTCTCTCGTTTTTTGCGGGGATCGGGTGCGCCAGCCGCAATGGTGTACTGGTAAAAGGCTCCAATTATCTGGAGGTATTGTCAGACACCAGAACGGTGGTGTTCGATAAGACGGGTACACTCACAAAAGGTGTTTTTGAGGTGACTGCGATTCATCCTGATATGCTGGATGAGCATGAGCTGCTGCATCTGGCTGCACATGTTGAGAGATACTCGCTCCATCCGATTGCGGTTTCGCTGCGGGCGGCATACCCGGATGAGGCGGACGACTGCAGTGTGGAGAGTGTCGAAGAGATTGCCGGCCATGGGATCATCGCTAAGGTGAATGGCGATACGGTAGCTGCAGGAAACGGAAAACTGATGGACAGGATCGGAGCCGAATGGCACGAGTGCCATCGCCATCCTGGCGGCACGGTTCTTCATATTGCCATCAACGGAGTGTATGCCGGGCATATTGTTATTTCGGATGTCGTCAAGCCGAACAGCCGCGAGGCGATCGCGGAGCTGAAAAAGCACGGCGTCGAGAAGACCGTTATGCTGACAGGTGATTCGCGGGACGCGGCAGAAGCCGTAGCGTCGCAGCTCTCCATCGACAGTGTGTATGCAAGCCTTCTGCCGGGAGACAAGGTTTCGAAGGTTGAAGAACTGCTTGGGCAGAAGAAAAACGACAAGGATGTACTCGCCTTTGTGGGTGACGGCATCAATGATGCGCCTGTTCTATCACGGGCTGATATCGGCATTGCAATGGGCGCCCTTGGGTCGGATGCCGCGATCGAAGCTGCGGACATCGTTCTTATGGACGATGATCCTCTGAAAATCTCGACGGCGCTGCAGATTTCGCGGAAGTGCCTGCGCATTGTAAAGGAAAACACCTGGTTTGCCATCTGCGTAAAGCTGGGATGCCTGGCGCTCGGAGCATTTGGCGTTGCAAACATGTGGGCAGCCATCTTCGCGGACGTGGGGGTACTGGTGCTGGCGGTGCTGAATGCGATGAGGTGTATGTTTTACAGGGTGAGGAGATAAATTTCGGGGAGGGAACGCAGCGCCCCTCCCCAGGCCCCACCCCTCTCGGGCACGCTTTTCAATAATCTTTTTATTAAAGAACGTTTTCAGGTATATTTGATTCTGGAAGCGTTTTTTTGTTTGCGGATGAATCTCCATAAATCTCTTGAAGTAAAAATTATTCCTTATTATAATGTAACTGTTCATGAGGCGGTCCCCGGCATGAGCATGCCGAAAGAAAGGAGGTTCCTATGAAACAGCATCACGGATTACGCCGGCTTTTGCTGCTTACGCTGTTCCTGGCAGTCCTGATCCTGCCTGCCCTGCCTGCCCGCGCGGCTTCGGCGATGAAAACTTCATTCCGCACCGTAAACACCTGGAAGCAGGGAGGCGATACATATGTTCAGATGACTGTCACGCTCAGAAATCCAAAGTCAGTGAAAATCACAAACTGGAATCTGACTCTGAATATGGACCGGAAGATTACGTTTGTGAGCGGATGGAACGCGAAGTATTCCGTCAGCGCACGGAAGCTGAAGGTGCGCCCGGCCGGTTACAATAAAAAGATTCTGCCTGGAGGTTCCTGCGAGCTCGGGTTTATCATCAAGGCCCGGGGAAAGGCTGCCTGCAAAACCGTGAGCGGCACCGTCTGGAACGGCAAAAAAAAGCATAAGATTTCGAAAAATGTGGGAAAGAAGACCGGGACAACAGCTGCGGAGCCCGAAATAAAACCAACATCAGCTCCAGCCCCGACTCCGAAGCCATCCGGTTCGTCAGACACATCAAAAACACCTCTTCAGAAAAACGGACGCCTTAAAGTCAAGGGCACGTACCTGGTGAACGAAAAAGGCAGCCCGGTGGTCCTGAAAGGAGTGAGCACGCACGGGATCAACTGGTTTCCGCAGTTTGTCAACAAAGAAGCCTTCCGGACCCTCCGGGATCAGTGGGGCGTGCAGTGTATCCGCCTGGCAATGTATACAGAGGAATACAACGGGTACTGTTCGGGCGGGAACCGTGAGGAACTGAAAAAGACCCTCACAGACGGCGTCAGATATGCAACGGAGCTTGGAATGTATGTGATCATCGACTGGCATATTCTGAGCGATGGGAGCCCCGCTGCGCATCAGGCTGATGCGAAGACCTTTTTCAAGGAGATGTCTGCGAAATACAAAAATCAGAAAAATGTCATCTACGAGATCTGCAATGAGCCGAACGGCGGAACGTCATGGAGCACAATAAAAGCCTACGCCCGTTCTGTCATAAAAACCATCCGTGCAAACGATAAGAATGCGGTGATCCTGGTGGGAACACCGAACTGGTCGCAGGATGTGGATACCGCTGCGGACAATCCGATCACGGGATATCAGGGAATCATGTACACTTTCCATTTTTATGCTGCCACTCATGGGGAGGATTACCGGAAAAAGGTGGAGACCGCACTCGGCAAAGGCCTTCCCGTGTTTGTGAGTGAATTCGGCATCAGCGAGGCGTCCGGAAACGGAGCAGTGGATAAGCAGGAAGGGAACCGGTGGATTTCCTTCCTTAATAAAAACAAAATCAGCTATGTCTGCTGGAACCTTTCGAACAAGGGAGAGAGCAGCAGTCTGTTAAAGAGCAGCTGCACCAGAACATCTGGATTTGCCGACGGTGACCTGAGTGCCGAGGGCAAATGGTACAGAGATGTGGTAAAAAACGGTTAAAGCCAGGATTGATTAAGCACTCAGCACGAAACAATCCATAGTATGGTTTTGGCGAGTTCATCAAAAATATAAGTGACAACAGAGGTTACTAAGTGTATAATAGAGAGTTGAAAAGTTGTTATCTGTTCCGTACAGAGTCATAAATATACGAACAGAGGGTGACCGGGAGTACGGATTTCCCGGATAGAAAGGGGAGAGGTATGAGAGAAAACAAAGGAATGAAAATTTTTGTCACAATTATACTTGTGATTCTTCTGGCCCTGATTGCGGTGGCAATCGCGCTTTTGGGTACCGGTAAGGCTGCAGAGCTTCTGGAAAAGAGGGGCATTACTTTCCTTTCGCATAAGGATAAGGCAGAGACGACAGCCATGACCAGTGAGACAGAGACAGCAGCACCGGCTGCGGCGGAAGATGCTGCGGCAGAAGCCGGGGCAGCTGCGGAAGTACCTGCGGAACCCGCGGATCCCGGAGTGCTGATGATCGGCGATAAAGAGGTAAACAACGGCATTGTATTCTCGAGAACAGCGGCTACCAGAGCGCCGGCTGCAGGAGAACTGACCAGTACCAACTGTATTCTTGTGAATCTGCAGGATGACAGTATTGTCCTTGCCCAGGGAGAAGAAGAAAGAATTTCCCCGGCTTCGATGACAAAGGTTATGACACTCATGGTTGCGGCGGAGTATATGGATCCGGATACCCCGGTGACCATTACGGATGAGATGATCAAGTACTGCGCGGATAACGGACTCAGCGCGGCCGGATTTGAGCTTGGAAAAACCTATACTGTACGCGATATGATGTACGGTGCGATTCTTCCCTCCGGTGGAGAGGCTGTTGCAGCTCTTGCAATCACAGGTGCCGGCAGCGAGGAGGACTACGTGGGCGTCATGAATCAGAAACTCACGGATTCGGGTCTTTCCGATTCAGCACATTTCACGAACTGTGCCGGCAGCTATGATGTGAACCACTACTGCACACTTACCGATATGGCAGCGATTATGAAGGCTGCGCTGGTGAATGATACCGCCCGCGAAGTTCTTACATCGAAAGTCTACACGATTCCCGCAACAGAGGCAGGAAAGGAAGACCTGGTGCTTTCCAACTGGTTCCTGAGAAAGATTGAAGAGATGGACTGCGGCGGTACAGTGCTTGCAGCCAAGACGGGTTATGTGGAGCAGGCCGGATACTGTGCTGTGAGCTATTTCATATCAAACAGCGGAGTTCCATATATCTGTGTGACGGTACATTCTGACAGCGATGACAACTGCATTAGTGACCATGCGAAAATCTACCGTACATACGCGGTGTAAGCAGGCATTGACAAAGCGTTCCCGGAGAACGCGGGAGAGTGGAAATGGCGAATAAGAGGAACGGCAGGGCGGACCAGTACCGCGCGCAGAAAAAAACAGTGAGAATTCTGCAGATGATTGAAGCGGTACTGCTTGCAGCAGCATTGATACTGGCCATTGCGAACAATATCCGTCCGGGCAGGATTACCACGGCAGAATCCAGAAAAGCTTCGGTGAATGCAGGGACACCCGGAAAAGCTGTACCCGGCTTTGAAGAAAAGGAGGTCGAAGAAAAGACCGGTCCGGAGGAAGAAGCCGAGACAGAGGAGGAGACCGTAGAGGAGAGTGTTCCGGAGCTCAGAACCGCAGCGGTGGATCCGGCTCCGACGGAGTTCCACCCCCATGCCGTGGATTCCACGCAGCCGTCCAACCTCATTTCCTATACTAATATTATGGTGGACGGGGAGCTGCTTTCGGACACATCGGAATATCAGTCCGAAGGAAACATCAGCTTTGGTACCGGCAGCGAGTACACGGATGTGGACGGAATTATCGGCTTTCGCGGAAACAATTTCCGGAACCGGCCGTCATACGGCTTTGCGTCGTACCAGAATCTTAAGCTTTCGTCTGTATGGTCGATCGATACCGGCGGGCTTTCGTATAACGGGAATTACTGGACCGGAAGCGGATGGACCGGACAGCCGCTGATGCAGAGGTGGCCAAAGGAAGTCAAGGCGCACATGAACATGTATGACTCGGCGAAAAACAAGGATGACCTGGTCGAAGTAATCTATGCATGCATGGACGGCTATGTCTACTTCCTTGATCTGGAGACGGGGGAAAAGACGAGAGATCCTCTTTACCTTGGCTTTACGTTCAAAGGCGCCGGGGCGCTTGACCCGAGAGGCTACCCGATTATGTACCTTGGATCAGGAATCAACAGTGATCAGGGTTATTCAAGAGTCTTTATCATTAATCTGCTTGACTGCAGCACTATGTACTCCTTCGGCCACGATGACTATGATTATCAGCTGCGGAGTGTGACCTTTTTCGATTCATCGGCGCTTGTGGATGCCGAGACCGACACACTGATCTATCCCGGTGAGAACGGCATCCTTTATATGATGAAGCTGAACACGAGCTATGATGAGGCTGGAGGAACTCTTTCCATCAATCCGACACATGTCACCAAGTGGAGATACTGGGGAACCAGGACGAGTGATGACAGCTACTGGCTTGGCATGGAGGACAGCGCTGTAGCATACGAAGGCTATCTGTTTGTCGCCGACAACGGCGGGAATCTGATGTGCATCGATCTGAACACCCTCGAACTTGTCTGGGTTCAGGACGTGCTTGATGACACCAACGGATCACCGGTTGCATCGGTGGAGGACGGGCATCTGTATCTCTACATCAGTACTTCTTTCCATCTGGGATGGAGAAGCTACGACACGGCAACGATTCCGATCTGGAAGATCGATGCCGAGACAGGCGAGATTGTCTGGCATACGGATTATACCTGTGAGACGGAGGATGGTGTTTCGGGAGGTGTGCAATCGACGATCGCCTGCGGCGAATATGACCTTTCCGATAACATCTATGTCACAGTTTCGAGAACGGGAGGCAGCTATGCCGGCGTGCTGGCCTGCATCGCAAAAGCTGACGGGTCTGTGAAATGGGAGCATTCTTCCGGATACGCATGGTCTTCACCAGTGTGCGTGTACAGCCAGGCGGATCCCGGAAAAGTGATCTACTGCAGCAGTGACGGCAACATGTACCTGCTCGATGGTGCTGACGGTACGGAGCACGACGCGCTTTCTCTGTCAGAAGGAGTAATCGAAGCTTCTCCTGCGGTTTATGAAAACCGTGCGGTGGTCGGCACTAGAGACTGCAAAATCTGGTGCGTCGAGCTCAGCTGATTTGTCGGAAAATGTCGAAATATGACATAATTTGCGATCGAAATATCTGATAATTTGTGGAATTAAAATCCCCCAAATGCTATACTGATTCAAAACAGGAATCAGGAGGACAGCATTGTGGGGGATTTTTTTGATGCAAAAAAAGATGCTCTAAAAGCCGCCTGTGTTCTCAATTCGCACTATACAATCCGGGCAGTAATCGGCCATGGAGGATTCGGAATAACCTATGAGGCGTATGACGAAAATCTCCAGATCAGCGTGGCCGTAAAAGAACTCTTTCTGCGGAAAATCTGCCGGAGAGATCCGGACGGAAGTGTTTGGGTTCCAGGGGAATATGGGGAGATATATGAACAGAACCGGACCGGCTTCCTGAACGAAGCCAGGGTGCTTGCGCAGCTGAACGGCAGGGAACTGCCGGGCATTGTCCGTGTTCGTGAGTTTTTTGAGGAGAACAACACAGCCTATATTGTGATGGATCTCCTGAAAGGTGTTACGCTCCGGGAATATGTCAGGGAAAAGGGCGGCCGCATTGCGCTTTCCCGGATCTGCATGCTGCTGAATGATGCGGTGACGGCAGTTTCCTCGATGCATGACAGGGATATCATCCATAAGGACATCAGCCCGGACAATATCATGGTGACTGAGGACAACGAAGCCAGGCTTCTGGATTTTGGATGTGCCATGCGGCTTTCTTCTGACAGAAGACCCCTGCAGCTCTCATACCGAAGAGGCTATGCGGCCCCTGAGCAGTATTCCTTTGATGGGAAGACGGATAAAAGGACGGATGTCTATTCGCTTGGGGCTACAGTATATTACTGCCTGACCGGGAAAACGCCCCCGGATGCGCCGGAGAGGGAAAAAGGCAGGAGCCTGATTTCTCCACGGAACCTTGGCGCGGAGACGGGGCCGGTGACAGAGCGGGTCCTCTTTAAGGCGATGGATCTGAGACAGAACCGAAGGTACGGCGATGCCCGGGAATTCTGGGACGAGCTTCGGACAAGTGCGTTTACACTCATGCCGCGTACGGCAGGAACAAAAAAGAATAACAGGAATACGGTACTGCACCGCTTTATGATTGGAGGTATCTGTGCGGCCGCTGCGGCAGTATCTTTCGCGTTCCTCTGCTTTTCGACCGGTACAGCGGGTTCGTCCCTGACAGAGAATACTGTAATCAGTGACATCGGGCAGCAGGAGGAGGCAGAGAACCTTGCTGCAGGAAATACGGATCATGATAAAACTGAAAGTCCTGTTTCAGGTACACTCCGCGAGATTTTTCCTGGAGAGGGACTTTACCGGCTGGTCTCCAAAGAAGGCTATGGCGCTTCGCTCCATGTCATGGATGACAGTCTTCAGGAAGGAGCTCTTTTTGACCTGAGCAGGGGAGAAGGAGCATCCAGAGTTTTCAGGATTCAGGCGCGGGAGAAAGGGTATTCGATTCAATGTACCGGAAACAGGACAGGAAACGGATACTGGCTCAGCATCATGGACGATTCACCGGAGAACGGGGCATGGCTGTGCCAGAGACGGGAGGACGGGAGCGAATGGCAGTACTGGAGCTTTTTTGAAGACATTCATCAGAATGTGTATGTTTGTTCCGCTGCAGGTACATGGCTTGACTGTGATTATGATCCGGACGAGGGTTCTGCGGGAATCCGTCTCCGGGAGTTTACAGGAAAAGAGGATCAGCAATGGAGTCTTTACAGGGTGGCGGATGCCGGCAATTGAGAGAAAGCGGAGGATACATCAGAGAGACAGCATCCCTTCTGACGGATATGGCGGTCAGAGATCTTTCATCATCTTACAGGGATGCGGCCGGAGGATATGTCTGGCTGTTTGCAAAGCCGGCGGTTACGGTTCTTGTCTATTATATCGTTTTTCAGGTATTTTTCGGGATGTCTGAGACAAATTCAGGCGCTCCTTACGCTTTATGGTTCCTTTCCGGAATGCTTCCGTGGATATTCTTTGCCGAGACGCTCGGGGGTGGAACCGGATGCTATCAGGAATACAGCTGCCTGGTAAAAAAAATACGCTTTCCAGTCCGCCTGATTCCGATTGTAAAAGTCTTCTCCGGATTGTGTGTTCATCTTTTCTTTCTGGCCTTTTTCAGTGCAGTGTCCGTGTTCTGCAACCATTTCATGAGGATTTCGCTGGTGTTTCTTATCTACGCGGTGCTGTGCCTGTGCGTGTATACCGGACTGCTGGTCTCTGTCTTTTCTCTGATCCGGGCATTCTTCCGGGATGTATCCGATCTGATCGGGCTGCTTTTACAGGCAGGAATCTGGATGGTTCCGATTCTTTGGGATTTCAGCCGGGTTCCCGGTCCTTATCGAATGGTTTTTGCCTGGAATCCGTTGTTTCATGTCATTCAGGGCTACCGCCGCGGGCTGGGGTGCGGCGGAGAGGAACTGTTCCGGCTGTCGGGGATTCTGTTCTGGCTGCACTGTATATTGCTGGCGTGCTGCACCGAACTGGCGTATCGAAAACTGATACATCATCTGGCAGATGTGCTCTGAAAGGTAACTGTTCAGAACAGATACTCTGAAATCAGGAAAGGCGGATTCATGAAACCGGAAACAGTGATAGAAGCGGTCAGAATCGCAAAGACCTATCCGCTGTACAGCAGCCCCCGTGAAAGGCTTCTGGATGCGGCAGGCCTTTTCAGGCGTGACCGCACGAACGAAAGAAGAGCACTTGACGATGTCTCCTTTTCGGCGGAACGGGGTGAGGCACTGGGATTTGTGGGATCCAACGGGGCAGGAAAGTCCACTCTGCTGAAAATTATCGCAGGCGTGGTACAGCCGGACTCCGGAGCGGTCCGGGTGGGAGGAAAGGCCGCGGCTCTTCTGGAACTCGGAGCCGGATTCCACCCGGATTATACAGGTGTCGAAAATGTGATTCTGACGGGGAGAATCATGGGAGTAAGCCGGTCTGAGATGGAAAAGCGTATTCCGGAGATCCTCGCATTTGCGGATATCGGAGACTATGCGTTCCAGCCTGTCCGCACATACTCCAGCGGTATGTTTGCAAGGCTTGCCTTTGCTTCGGCCACCAGCGTCGATGCTGATATTCTGATCGTGGACGAAGCCCTCAGCGTGGGGGACACATATTTCCAGAACCGCTGTTTCCGGAGATTTGAGGAGCTGAAGGCGGGCGGAACAACTCTCCTTATTGTATCCCACGATCTGGAGACAATGCGCAGGATGACGGAGAAATGTCTGTGGCTGGAGCAGGGAAGGGTGCGCATGTACGGCGAGAGCCGAATGGTATGCAATGCGTATGCGGCTGAAATTCACAAGAAGGAGAACCTTGATTATAAAAAGGCGCAGCATACTTCCGATCTGCCGTCTGCGGCGCCGGACACGGCGGAGTGGAATCCCGGAAAATACCCGGTCATCACCGGGCGCGTGGGAGATATCACACACCCGAAAGTCAGAATCATCTCCTGCTGTTTCGAGGATTCCGGCGGAAACGTTGTAAGGGAAATCTGGTGCGGAAAACCATACCGGCTGGTGATTCTGTTTGAGACCGGCATGGACCTGCCGGAATGCATAGCAGGGTATGTGCTCCAGAATAAAAAAGGGATGTCGATCGTGAACAGCAATACGCTTACCGTGCGGGGAGGAAGTGTCTTCCGTGTTATGGCGGGGAGCGTGTGCAGGGTCTGTTTTTCGTTTACGCTTCCGGAACTGTACGAGGACGAATATCTTGTTGACTGCGCGGTTGCAAATGGCCCGTCGGTCATGTCGAATGAGATGCTGGCGTGGTGCTATGGGGCTCTGTCGGTCACTGTCCGCAACGACAGGCCCTGCCTTGCTGTGATGGATATCCCTGCGGAAACGGAGATTGATATACAGCTGAATCATATGGAAGGAGTTGTAGGTAGAAGTGCATAGATATGATATAGGCCTGGATACGAATGCAGACGATGCGCTGACCCTGATCGGCAGGGAAATCCCTGAAAAGAGCAGGGTACTGGAACTCGGGTGCGGAAATGGCAGACTCACCAGACACCTTGCGGAGGAGAAGGGCTGCCGCGTGAGCATTGTGGACCAGGACAGCTTCCTGTTTCAGAAGGCAGCAGCTTACGCCTCGGACGGAATCTGCGATGATCTGGAAAAGGATGAATGGAGGATATACTACGAGAAATGCCGCTTTGACAGGATCGTGTTGGCGGATGTCCTGGAGCATCTGGCTGACCCGGCGGACATTCTGAACACCTGCGTGCCGCTGCTGAATCCCGGCGGACGGCTGCTGATCTCCGTCCCGAACTTTGGTCATAATGATATTCTGCTGCAGCTTTTTCATGATGAACTGATGCCGACAGAAACCGGGATCATGGACTATACGCACATAACGATCTTCACCTATCATGGAATAAGAGCTTTTCTGAAAAAATGCGGCCTGAAAGAGGAGAAAATCATGTATGTGACAAGGCCAACCGGGGGAACGGAACAGATGGCTGGAAAACAGTCCGGTCCCGGTTCTCTTCTGGCTTCTTTTAAGGAGAGAGAGTTCGGAGAGGTCTACCAGTGGGTCATCTCAGCCATGCCTGCGGCTGACAGAACAGCAGAGGAATTCCTGAGCAGAAGGGAACAGAAGCTTCTGGAGGAGAAGGAGCAGATGGGTGCCGAAATCCGTGAACTTCAGAAGGAGAGGAGACGGCTTCAGCGGATTTCAAAACAGAGGGACGATAATATCCAGCATCTGCAGCGGGTTATCAGAAGCATGGAACATACGCAGGATATTCTGCAGAAGGACGCGGTTTTACGGCAGAGGGAGATCGAGATTTACCGGAATTCCACCTCATGGCGCATAACAAAGCCATGCCGTGCCGCAGGAACTGCCCTGCGGAGAATGATGGGGATGCGGACTAACGGAAATGACGGGGCCGCGGGAGCGGCAGAAAAGGCGCTTCCAGAGCCTCGGCATGCGGAAGAAAAGCGGCTGCTCCGGGACTATGACAGGCCGGTATCGCCGTACCGCCCTCTCGTTTCGGTGGTCGTTCCCTGTTATCAGCATGCGGAATACCTTGAGGAGCGCCTGAAATCCATCCTCTCCCAGACCTACGACAGGACCGAGGTAATTCTTCTGGATGACGGATCAACGGATGGCAGCAGGGAAATTCTGGAAGCTTTCCGGGAACAGTTCCCGGATACGCGGATCCTGTTTAACGAACATAATACGGGAGACATCTTTGCCCAATGGATGAAAGGCATCAGGATGGCCCGGGGAAGCCTGATCTGGATCGCTGAGAGTGATGACAGCTGCCGCCCGGATTTTCTGGAGATGCTGGTGCCTCTCATGGCCCATGAATCGGTCATGCTGGCATTTACCGGGTGTGATTTTGTAAAGGACGGAAAAACCATCTGGACGACTGAGGAATATCTGGCTGAGCTGCCGGGACTCTCATGGGACAGCGACTTTATCCTGTCCTCCGCTGAGCTTGTAAATGCAGGCTTCGGAGCACTGAACCTGATACCGAATGTCAGTGCGTGCCTGTTCCGGAATCCTCCTGGAATCACAGAGGAGACAGCCAGCTGCATGTCCGGGATGCGCCTCTGCGGAGACTGGCTGTTTTATCTTTCTGTTTTAAGAGGAGGATACGCGGCGTACTCGGCAGCGACAAGAAACTATTACCGTGTTCATCCGGACAGCAGGTCGCTGGAGGTGCAGAAAACCGACCGGTATTACGTGGAATACGGAAGAACCATGAGAACAGCGGCCTTGTACTATCCTTTTCGGGAGAAGACCTTTCGGCTTGCAGTAAAAAAACTCACGGAGCATTACCTGGAATTTCACGGTACCAGCAGACGAACAGCTGAGAAAGAGACGGAAAAACTGATCGGTGAATCAGAAATTATAAAGGCCAGGGGGTGCAAAAAACCGCATATCCTGATGTGCGGCTTTTCGCTGCGGGCAGGAGGCGGTGAAACCTTCGCGATTCATCTCGCAAACCAGCTGAAGAAGATGGACATCACTGTAACCTTTATGGATTTTGGGGGAGAAAAAAGGGACGACCGGATCCGGAGCCTGCTTCGGCCGGATATCCCCCTGATCACCCTGTCCTCTACCGACGACCTGATGAGGGCGATGAAGGAGTGCGGAGCGGACATCGTACACACGCATCACGCATCCGTGGACGGGGCAGTTGCGGACTGGCTGAAGGATGTTGAAGGAAAAGCACCTGTGCATGTAGTGACACTGCATGGCATGTACGAGACGATCCGCCGGGAGGACAGGACCAGAACGATCCGGCTGCTTTCACGGACATGCAGGAAGTTCGTGTACATTGCGGACAAAAATCTGGAGCCATTTCGAAGATGCCGGTGTTATCGCGAGAGGCTGTTCACAAAGATCGGGAATGCGCTCCCGAGGATACCGGCAGTACCGGTTGAGAGAAAGGAGCTTGGCTTTTCGGAGGAGGATTTTGTGTGCGTCCTGGCAAGCAGGGGAATCCCTGAAAAAGGCTGGGCGGAGGCGGTTGAGGCAGTCCACATCGCAAACCTGGAGAGCATACGGCCGATCAGACTGGCTGTCCTTGGTGAGGGTGAGATGAAAGGACGCCTGGAAAATCCCCGGGATCCGTATGTCGTGTTTATGGGTGTGAAAGAAAATGTGAGGGATTATTTCGCGATGGGAGATCTTGGAATTCTTCCGACCTATTTTAAGGGAGAGAGCAGCCCGCTTACGGTTATCGAGTGCCTGCAGGCCGGAAGGCCTGTGCTTGCAACAGATATCGGTGAAGTGAAAAACCAGCTTGCGGGGGAGGACGGTCTTCCTGCCGGCGAGCTGCTGCACCTGAAGCACGGAAGAGTGAGCGCGCGGGAGATTGCCGGGAAACTGAAAAAGCTGGCAGAGGACCGGGAGCATTACAGAATCCTGAAGGACAGGTGCCGGAGCGCGGCGGAAAAGTTTGATATGGAGGCAGCTGCCGCGAAATATCTGGAGGTCTACCGGGAGGTCCTGAAGTGACGAGTCCAGAGAACAAGGCGGGAGGATTGGCTTGGAGCGCAGGGTTCCTGCACAGGTTTCTTGCCGGAATGGCAGGATATGCGGCATTGATAACGGTTGTACTTTTGTTCTATGGAAGAACGGGACCCGAAGCACTGTGCAGATACCCGGAGGACAGCGTACGGATCATTTCGGGAGCCGGTTTTTTGTCCACGCAAATATCCGGTCCTCCGGTGAAAGCGGAGAGTCCGGGCGTTTATACCATGGAGGCGGAGAAAGCCTATGCTTTTGACCTGGGAAGCGCGGAGAAGATCCAGGAAGCGGCCGTGATGATCGGAGAACTTAACCGGGAGGGAATCCCGGCGATCCTCTACTGCGGAAATGAGACTGAAGGACTCCCGGCTTTCCTTTCGCGCGGATGGAATTCGTTTGCACCGGTAAAGGGTACAGGGACGATGAGACTGGTCCTTATTCCGGACAGGAAGGTCACATTCCGGCTGACCGGGGCGGCCCTGTTCCGGGAGGGTGCGCGGAAGATTTTTCCATGGAATGCCCTGATCCTGATGAGCTTTTTGTATTTTGTGTGTGTAGGGCTGCCTGCGGCCGGGAAAGGGCTTGGCAGCAGGGGCAGGGCGGTCATATATTTGTGCAGGTTTTTGTTTTTTATGATGCAGCTGAGAAACACGTGGTTCGCATTTGACGACTATGGGTACCTTTCACTGACCTACCGGAACCTTTATGCTCAGAGGGGACTTTCCTACGGTTTCCCGGAGATTGCCGCTTTTCTGTTTCAGCACTATCTGAAATGGGGAGGGAGAATTACCGCTTTTTTTCTCGAGATCATGGCCGGACGCAGCCTCACCCTGCTCAGGGTTGCTGAGAGCGCGCTTCTTGCCGGACTCTGTGAAGAAATGATGATTCTTATGGGCAGAAAACCGGAAAAGGAAGAAGGGAAAACGCGATTTACGGTTCTGGAAGCCGTTTTTCCGGTTGTACTGTGGTGTTTCATTGATCTGGAAATCCAGAGGGATGGAGCATGGTGGTACACGGCAGCAATTCTCTATCTATGGCCGGTTTATGGGACACTGGCAGGGCTTCGGCTCTGGAAAAAGAATCGCGGCAGGAAGGGACACATTCTGTCAAAAGCTGTGTCCTGCGTTCTGCTTTTTCTGGCGGCTTCGTCGCAGGAGCAGGTGTGCACTGCTGTCCTCCTGATGGCAGGAATCAGCGCCCGGGTACAAAGAAGAGCCGGAGAGAAGCTTTCGGGGCCGGGAATCTATGGGATAATGGTTTGGATTTCCCTCTTGTCCGGAGCTTTACTCCTGCTTGCAGCCCCCGGGAACTATGTACGGCTGAGGGAGGGCGGAGGGCAGAGCCCTGCGGCAAACGCGCTGTCGCTCCTGAGAATGCTCTGCTCAGATGGGACGCACTTGTATCTGTTCCTCTTTACATGCGCGGCGGCAGTTTCCGGAATGTGTTTATTTTGCAGGGGAGGCCGGGGAGCAAAGATGCATCTGATGGCAGCCGCTTTGCTGTCGGTGTTTTCCATCGCCCTGCTGATCACCGGCGGAGGGCTGACCTCTGTCTGGCAGGGGCTTCTGAGAAAAGCAGACCTGGAAAAGCTGAACCCGGCCGGTAATCCTTTTCTTTTGGTTTTACTGACTGCAGGAGGATTTGAAATACTATGGAACCTTCTACTGTTAAGAGAGAACTGTGCGTTGATTCTGATGGCCGGAGCAGCAGCATCGCTTGTCTGCGCCCTGCCCTCACCGGGTATCTCCGCCCGGATGATGCTTCCGTCAGCCCTGCTGATGCTCCCCGTGATCGGAACCGTGTTCATGAGGGGCATCTTTCTCCGAAGGAAGCCCCTGTATGCTTTCGGCAGGGACGCCGGCTGCGTGTTCCGGGCTGTCTTTTTCGGAATTCTGCTTGCTGCTGGAGGGATGAACCAGGACAGCATTCTGAAGGGATACTGGCACAATTCCGGCTCGGAAGAGTACAATGCGTCCGTTTTGAAGGACTACGATGCACAGAAGGATGAGAACGGCCTGGTGATTCTGCAAAAACACCATGATGATACTTATGGAAATATGATGCCATACATGGAAGGGTATGGATGGATCGAGGAATATATAAAAGCGATGTACGGACTGCCGGAGAGCGCGGTCTTTCGCTGGGAGGAGAGAGCCAATGAATAGAAAGATAAGAGAAATCCTGAAAGGGAAGCTCTTAGTGGCAGCAGTGCTCATATTATCTGCCGCGGCCGGGAGTATCTGTTCTGCGTCAGAACGGAAGGAAGGAGAAGAAGTCTCAATCATCACGGCGGTCGATCTGCGCAGCGCGGTCGCGTTCGCCTCTGACGGCGGCCATGAGGCTGTTCTGTCAGACTATACCGGGGATGACGCCACATTGTTTCTTGCGGAGAGTGCCGGAGAAGGGGCTGTTTATCTGAAAAACCGGAGCACCGGGCTTTATCTGGCACCGGAAAACAATTCCCCGGAGTCCGGCGTGAGGGCGGAAGAGAGAGCGTTTACGGGGGAGGATGCGCAGAAGTGGATTTTCGAGAGCCTTCCGGACGGACATTTTGTGGTAGCGTCAAAGCTGGGCACAGTGCTTGATCTGGCGGGCTCGGGGACGGATGAGGGGACTGCGGTCCTTCTGTGCAGCAGGAACGGAGGCCTCAACCAGGAATGGGATCTGATCAGGAATGGAGAGATTCCGTCCGGAGCGGAGCTGGAACGTGGGACAAACATTACCGGAGCTGTGCCTTCCGGAAGATATATAATCACCAGCGGGCTGGATGATCATCTGATGCTCTGCACAGAGGAGGGCCCGAAAGATGGGAGCGGGCTTGAAATTGCGGACAGTTCCGCAAAAGGAATAAGAATCTTTCAGATCGCGGAACAGGAGGACGGAACCTGCAGCATTCTGGCAGAGGATGCTGACGGCCTGTCTCTGGATGTGCTGGATGCTTCCGCTGAGCCCGGAGCTGTGCTGCAGCTGCGATCCTATGATGGGACAATCGGACAGCGCTGGGAGATTATACCGGCCGAAGAATTTGGATATTATCAGATCCGCTCTGGTCTGGGGACAGTACTGGATGTGTATAAGGAGAGAAAAGTGAGCGGCACAAAGGTCGGAATGTTCTCCCCCACCGGCGGGAGAAACCAGATCTGGCGTCTGTTCCGGATCGGATAGGAGGGCTCTATGGTACCAAGACTTGCTGTCGTGATTCCCTGCTATAATGAAGAGGAAGCACTGCCGGTCAGCCTTCCGGTGTTCCTCAATGTGCTTGACGGCCTCAAAAAAGCCGGAGAGATCCGGCAGGACAGCTGTCTGCTTCTGGTTGATGACGGCAGTACGGACAGGACATGGAAATACATCGTGGACATTCATCTGCAGCACACAGAGATCCGGGGAATCCGTCTTTCACGCAATTTCGGGCAGCAGAATGCTCTGTATGCCGGGATTATGAAAGCCCGGGAAAAATGTGATATTGCGGTTACGATAGATGCGGACCTCCAGGATGATATCGGTGTTCTGCCGGAGATGATGCGCCGCTACCGGATGGGAAATGAAATTGTCTATGGAGTGAGAAAAGAAAGAAAAGGAGATTCTCTGATAAAGAGAAGTACGGCAGAGTGGTATTATCGTGTTATGAAGCTTTTTGAGCCGGATACCATTCCGGGGCATGCGGATTTCCGGCTGATGAGCCGCAGGGTCATGGACCTTCTCTGCGAATACCGCGGGCAGGAGCTGTATCTTCGGGGGATCCTGCCGAACATGGGATTCCGCTCATCCGTAGTTTTTTATGATCGAAGAAAACGGGCGGCAGGGAGCAGCGGGTATTCGCCGGGCAAGATGGTTCATCTTGCGGTCAGCGGCCTGATGCGGAGCGGAGGGATGAAAAAGCTTTCGCTTCTGGCGCCGGCTGCTGCATTTGCTGTCCTGCTCATGGATTCCGTATTTCGGCTGATCGAAGGAGATCCCAAAAAGATGCCGGGATCCGGGGATATTCTGCTGCATGCAGTCTTCCTGGAACAGGCATTTTTGATCAGCATCGGGAATGTAATCCTGAAGGAGGTACAAAACGAACCCCGGTATATTGTGAGTGACGCGACGGATTGACGTTCAAGTCCCGTTCACGAGATTTGGCGCGGGATTGCGCATCCACGCGGAGTGTTTATCTCAGTGGGAAATTGACGCCCACTGAGATAAACAGTTGAAGGGAGCTTTGCAGGTGTGGTATACTTAGCCCTGAAGAAAGGGGGCACTGGACATGGCAGAGATGAGGGCAAAGGCAGAACCGAGGGAAAGGATCGATCCGGCAGCTGTACGGATCAACCAGATGTTGACGGCGGGGATGATCGTGAGTACGGCGGCTGCGGCCATAATGCTTTTTGCCGGCGGATGGTACAGGGCGGACTGGCTGATCATGCTGGGAATTGTTATACTGGCAGGCGCATTTGCGCGGGGATGCCTTATGCTTCCGGCGCACAGACCGGGCAAAAAACGAAGCAGACTATTGAAAGGGTTTCAAAAGTATCGCCTGTCAGGCATGATTCTTGCCTTTTTCTACCTTGCGATGCTTGTGTTTACCATTGTTAAACGAAAAGAAGGATTTTTCTATCCTCTTCCGGTTATGATTATCACAGTACTGTATGCAGTATTCAGGATTGCTGCGCTTGTCCTGGATATGAGGCTGTTCGCAAAGACGGAAGGACCCTATACGGCAGGCCTCAGGATCCTGGATCTGGAGGATGCGGTTTTGTCGGTCCTTCTGATTATTCACGTGATTGCAGCCGCACTCAGCGGAGCTTTTGTAGCGTCAGGATTCCTGTGGATTTTCACAGCGATAGTAAGTGTCCTTCTGCTGGCGGTATCGGCGTATATGGTGGTCTTTGCGGAGGGAGAGATTCGTTATTACAGCGCTTAAACAGCCCCCGGCTGTATATGCCGCACGGGCTTCCTGAAAGAGGAGCGAAAGATGAACATTAGAGAAGAAGTAAGCAAAATGAAAAAGATATCTCCGATGACAGCAGCACTTCCGCTGGAAACCCGGAATCATGCCCTTACCCTGATCCGTGACGGCCTGAATGCCGGGAAGGAGGAGATTTTTCAGGAAAACAAAAAAGATCTCCTTGCTGCGGAGTCGGAGGGACTGCCGGCAGCGGTTATGAAAAGGCTGAAGTTTGACGAGGGAAAGCTTCGTGACGTGACAAAGGGGATCGATCAGCTGCTGGCCCTGCCGGATCCTCTGGGCAGAATTACCCTGAACCGGGAGCTCGACGAGGGACTGATTCTGCGGAGGGTGACCTGTCCGATCGGCGTGATCGGTGTGGTGTTTGAGGCGCGCCCGGATGCGCTGGTCCAGATTTCAACGCTCTGCATCAAGAGCGGAAACTGCGCTATTCTGAAGGGTGGCCGGGAAACGACGTTTACAAACCGGGTCCTCTTCCGTATTATATACGATTGTCTGCTTGACGCCGGTTATCCGGAAAACTGCATGCTTCAGGCGGAGCAGCACAATGAGATCGATGAGCTGCTCCGGTGCGACGGACTGGTGGATCTGCTGATCCCGAGGGGATCCAACAGCTTTGTGCGCTATATCATGAACAATACGAGAATCCCCGTGATGGGCCATGCCGACGGCATCTGCCATATCTATGTGGACGCGGATGCCGACCAGGAAAAGGCGCTCCGGATCATTGTGGACGCCAAGACCCAGTATACCGCTGCCTGCAATTCGGTAGAGACGCTGCTTGTCCACCGTTCTGCAGCAGAAACATTTCTGCCGCGGCTTGCCGAAACGCTGAAAAAGGAGGGCGTAAAGCTCCGCGGAACAAAAGAGGTGACGGATCTGATCGGCGGTGAAACGATCGGTGAGGACGGCTTTATCGAGTATCTTGACCTGATCGTGTCGGTGAAGCTGGTTTCTTCCCTCGATGAGGCGATCGAACATATCAACCGGTACGGTTCCCACCATACGGACTGCATCATCACGGAATCCCCGGACGCGGCGGAAAAATTTATGGAGCTGGTGGATTCGGCGGGCGTATACCAGAACTGCTCCACCAGATTTGCAGACGGCTTCCGCTATGGCTTCGGGGCCGAGGTCGGCATCAGCACCGGCAAGATTCATGCCAGAGGGCCGGTGGGGCTGGACGGCCTTGTGACCGTTAAATACAGACTTTACGGCAATGGACAGATTGTGGGGGATTATGCCTCCGGAAAGAGCGAATTTCACTTCAGGGATCTTTAACAGTCCCGGAAAAACACAGGAGAACCAAATGAAATTTTCGGAAATGCCTTATTCACGCGTGGATATTGAACAACTGAAGAGCGATTTTGCCGGGCTGATGCAGGAACTGGATTCCGCAAAGAGCGGCGAGGAACAGTTTGAGGTTCACAAAAAGTACTACCGTATCACGGACCATGCGTCGACACTGTTTACGATCGCCGAGATCCGGCAGAACATCGATGTGACGGATACGTTTTATAATGGAGAAAAGGAATACTACGATGAGGTCATGCCGGTGTACGAGAACCTCACCGTTGCCTACCAGAAAAAGCTCTATGAATCACCGTATCTTCCGTATCTGAAAGAGAAGATCGGACCGGTGGCTTTTAAGAACATAGAGCTTGCCATGCGGTCGGTACGGCCGGAACTGGTGGAACTGATGCAGGAGGAGAACGCGCTTACTACCCGCTACAATAAGCTCACTGCGTCCGCGAAGATCCCCTGGGGGGATGAGGTGCTGAACCTTTCCCTGATGACGCCTTACCTTCACAATAAGGACCGCGCGGTCCGGAAGGAAGCATGGAAGAAATATGAACAGTTCTTTTCGGAAAACCAGGAGGAGATCGAGGATATCTATGACCGGCTGGTCAGGAACCGCACGGCGCAGGCTGAAAAGCTGGGGTACGATAATTATCTTCCCCTTGGATACGACAGGATGCAGCGGAACTGCTACGACCGCCGGATGGTTGAGGAGTTCCGGAACCAGGTAAAGCGGGATCTGGTGCCTTTCGCGGAAAAACTGCATGAAACCCGCAGGATGAGGCTGAATCTGCCGTCCCTCTCCTACATCGATGAGGGCGTCTACTTCCTTCAGGGCAATCCCGCCCCCGCAGGCACACCGGAGCAGATCCTCGAATCCGGAAGGAAAATGTACCGTGAGCTTTCTCCCGAGACGGGAGAGTTCATGGATTTCATGTGTGAGAATGAGCTCTTCGATGTCCTGGGAAGGAAGACAAAGAAAACAGGCGGATATATGACCTATCTTCCGGACTACAATGCGCCGTTCATTTTTGCGAACTTCAACGGAACCAGCGGCGATGTGGACGTCATTACCCACGAGTGCGGACATGCCTTCCAGGGCTATCTTTCGGGGAAGGACCCGATCCGCGAACACGCGGACATCACGATGGAGACTGCGGAGACCCATTCCATGTCGATGGAGTTCTTTACGGAACCCTGGATGAAATATTTCTTCGGGGACCGCGCTTCCGACTATGTACAGATGCATTTTGAGGACTCTGTCATCTTTGTGCCCTACGGCACCATGGTTGACGAGTTCCAGGATATTGTTTACAGCAATCCGGGCCTTTCTCCAAAAGAGCGAAACCAGGTGTGGCGTGATCTGGAGCGCCAGTACCGCCCGCATATGGACTATACCGGCAGCGCTTACTATGAGCAGGGAGCCTTCTGGCAGAAGCAGCACCATATTTTCAACCATCCTCTGTACTATATCGATTACTGCATTGCCTCGGTGGACGCGCTTCAGTACAAAACCTGGATGGACCGGAACTACCGCGAGGCCTGGGAAAGCTATCTGAAGCTCTGCCGCCTGTCGGCTTCAAAATTCTTTACAGAGCTGCTTCCGGAAGCCGGCCTTGACAATCCGTTTGAGGACGGCTGTATCCGCCGTGTTACGGCACGTCTGGAGAAATAAAAAATGGAATACGGTGATAAAAAAACGAAAAAAAGCCCGCGCAGGTGGAAACACCTGGAGGGCTTTTCCCTTCGGGAGGAGGGACAGTACGCCTACAGTGGAAGCTATATGGCCTGCGAAACTGATGAAAATGTTTACCGGACAGTCTGCACCAGGATGCTCGCGGTCTCTGCCGCCGCTGCGGTTCTGCTGATCGCAGCGGGGTGCTTTCCACATACCGGGATGGAGGGAAATGTGTTTCTGCTGCTTCCCTATACGCTGTCACTTGGGGCTTCCCTTTTGCTGACCTGGTCTCTCTTCCAGATGAGAAGAAGCGGTACGGTCCTGCGGAAGTATCAGTATGAAAAGATTGTCTATGCGGTGAGCCGCCGGTCGGCGGAAGGGATTGCCGGAACGGGTGCAGGGCTCCTTGGCCTTGTCTTTTCGTTAGTCCGCGGGATACATGCAGGTTATGGTCCGGGGGCCTGGCTGCTTGCCGTTTCCTTTGCTGCATGCCTGCCGGGCTTTCTGTATATCTTCCGCAAAAAAAGTATATTTATATGGAAAGAGATACGTGAAAACGGCAAATCAGATAATAATAATGATACAAACATGAGCAAAGTTGGAAAATGAGAAAATTTGCCTGATAAAATTGACATCTCTGCCTGTTCGATTGTATAATATCCCCATTGAGGCCTGTATTCAGGCATAATAAACACACTGGGATGGGAGGTCCACATATGAGAAAACATCAGAGATGGCTATCCGTGCTGCTTTCTGCAGCGATGGTGATGAGCACAGCGGCAGTAGCGGTGCCCGTGTATGCGGAGGAGGAAGGCGGAGATACCCCTTTGGTAGTCGGTTATTCGCCGTTCAGCAGTAAGTTTTCCCCGTTCTTCGAGGAGACCGCGTACGACAGGGATGCCGAAGCAATAACCCAGATTCCGCTTCTTTCCAGCGACCGTACAGGCGCGATCATCTACAAAGGAATCGAGGGCGAGACAATCAACTACAATGGCACCGATTACACCTATTACGGGCCGGCGGACTGCGAAGTGACCGAAAACGAGGACGGAACCGTTTATTACGACTTCACTCTCCGCGATGACATCACGTTTTCCGATGGCGAACCGATGACCATCGATGATGTTATCTTCAATATGTATGTTCTGTGCGACCCGACCTATGACGGTTCCCTCACGCTGTATTCCCAGCCGATCGAGGGTCTTTCCGAGTACCGTTCGGGTATGGATACTCTCTTCAACCTGCTGGTTGAGGCCGGAGAGGACAACACCGATTTCACTAACTGGACCGAAGACCAGCAGACGGCTTTCTGGGCGGATTACAATCAGGCCGCTGAAGCTTTCGCACAGGAAATCGTGGATTACTGCAAGGCAGCCGGATATAACGCTGAGGATGATTCTGTCGCGGCATGCGCGGCCAACTGGGGCTATGAGCTTGCCGATGACGCCGAGGCGATGGATTTCTGGAACACTATGGTCGAAGCATACGATGGGGATATCAGTACCATGGTTTCCACCGAGACGGCCGGGTCTTCGCTTGCCGACCTGATGAGCGATTATGACGCTTATACGGTAGGTGTGGAAACAGGCGAATCCGCAGTAAACATCAGCGGAATCCAGAAAATTGACGACAACAAGCTCCGCGTGGTAGCCACACAGGTCGACGCGACCATGATCTACCAGCTGACATTTGAAGTTGCCCCGCTTCATTACTATGGGGATACTTCTCTCTATGATTATGACAACAACTCCTTTGGTTTCCCCAAGGGTGATCTTTCCGGCATTCGCGCAAAGACAACCGAGCCGCTGGGCGCCGGCCCCTACAAGTTTATCAAATTTGAAAACGGCGTGATCAACTACGAGGCAAACGAAAACTATTATCTCGGTGCGCCGAAGACCAAACACCTGAACTTCCGTGAAGTGCAGGAGACCGACAAGCTGAACGGCGTAATTACCGGCACAATCGATATCACCGATCCGTCCTTCAGCGGCGATACCGTTGACGCGGTGGAGCAGGCAAACGGCGGAGAGCTGACGGGCGATGTGATCACCACCAGCACCGTTGACAATCTCGGCTACGGCTATATCGGCATCAACTCGCACAATGTCAGCGTGGGCGGCGATCCTGCCTCCGAAGAATCCAAAAACCTGCGCCGCGCGTTCGCGACCATCTTCTCGGTATACCGTGATGTCGCGATCGACTCTTACTATGGCGAGAGAGCTTCTGTCATCAACTATCCGATCTCCAATACCTCCTGGGCGGCACCGCAGCCGACGGATGATGACTATGAGATCGCATTCTCCGTGGATGTCGACGGCGAGCCGATTTACACCTCCGGAATGAGCGCGGACGACAAATACGCAGCTGCGAAGGAAGCGGCCCTTGGCTTCTTTGAGGCAGCAGGATACACTGTGGAAGACGGAAAAGTGACAGCGGCACCGGAAGGCGCAGCTCTGGAATATGAGGTTCAGATCCCCGGCGACGGTACCGGCGACCATCCTTCCTTTATGATTCTGACCCTGGCAAAGGAGGCTCTGGCAGATCTGGGAATCAATCTGATCGTAACCGATCTTACCAATTCCTCTGACCTGTGGACAGGGCTGGAAGCACACCAGGTTGATATGTGGTGCGCCGCATGGCAGGCAACCGTGGACCCGGATATGTATCAGATTTATTACTCTGATATCGCGAACGGCGGAAAAGAGCCCGGCGGCTCCAACTATCAGTACCAGATTGAGGATGAGGACCTCGACGACATGATCCTTGAGGCCAGAACCTCCACTGATCAGGAATACAGGAAAGCAATGTACAAGGCATGCCTGGATACCATTATTGACTGGGCCTGCGAGATTCCGGTATACCAGAGACAGAACGCCGTGATCTTCAGCACCGAACGTGTCAATATGGATACCATGACACCGGATATCACAACATTCTACGGCTGGCTCCAGGAGATCCAGAATGTTGAGATGAACTGACATAAGCGTCCGTAAAAACGGAACAGCTGATTCGCATCTGAGGAATCATGGGGCTGCTGCTTTTTAGCGGCAGCCCCGTTTGTTCTGTCGGACGGAAGAGAGGTCTTTTATGAAAAAATATATTCTGAAAAGGCTGTTGATGTCGGCGGTAATCCTGATATTCGTGGCCTTTCTGATTTATGTGCTGATGCGGTGCCTGCCCACATCCTATCTGGAGCAGGTGGCCCGCCAGAAATCCATGCAGCCCGGATCAAAAAGCTTTGATGAGTGGATGGCACAGCTGTCCGCGACCTACGGGATGGACAAGGGAATCATCCCCGGCTTTCTCGCCTGGTGCGGGAGAGCGATCCACGGCGATTTCGGCGACAGCTGGAAGTGGACCGTTCCTGTTCTCGAAAAATTCAATGATTCCGTATGGATTTCATTTGTAATGGGAGGAATCGCCTTTATTCTGGAAATCCTGATTGCCATTCCTCTCGGCATCATCGCTGCAACCAAACAGTACACAAAGGTGGACTACACGATCACGGTGGTAGCGCTTGCCTGTTTCTCCCTGCCGACATTCTTCTTCGCCTCCCTGCTGAAGCTGGTCTTTTCGGTCAAGCTTGGATGGTTTGACCTGGGCGGCCTGGTAGGGCGGAACTATGAGCAGCTGTCCGCGGCAGGACAGCTGGCGGACAAGGCGCACCATCTGGTACTGCCGATTATCACCCTGGTTGTGATCAATATCGGGTACCTGATGCGATATACCCGGACCAATATGCTTGAGGTGCTGAACGCGGACTATATCCGTACCGCCCGCGCAAAGGGCCTTTCGGAACGGAAGGTCATTTATCACCATGCCTTCCGCAACACGCTGATTCCTCTTGTGACCATGCTGGGCAGCTCCCTGCCGGGCCTGTTCTCGGGAGCGCTGATCACCGAGACACTGTATTCCATTCCCGGAATCGGTTATGTCTCATATCAGTCGATGGTGGCCGGCGACATACCGTTCTCCATGTTCTACCTGGTATTTCTGGCGATACTCACGCTTTTGGGCAACCTGATCGCGGATATCCTGTATGCCGTGGTTGACCCGAGAGTGCGGATCGCGTAAGGAGGACAAGAGATGGGCTATGAGAATAAGGATCAGAAGGAAAATCCGGCGGAGAAAATCTCCTCGATGGATCTGAATTCTGAGAATCGAGAAGAAGAGTATTCCCTGAACGATGACCGACGTGTCAGAACTCTGTCCCCCGGCGCCCTGGTGGTCCGCCGTTTTCTGCGGAACCGAGTGGCGGTGACGGGACTGGTTATCCTGATTGCGATGGCGCTGTTTTCCTTTGTGGGAGGGCTGATTACGCCGTACAAGGAGGACCAGCTGTTCTACCGGTATGACCAGCAGAAAAAACAGTACGCGGCCGTCAAGGAAAATACAGAACTGAGATATGTTTCCGCTACAAAGAAAAGTTTTCCGTCTGTCGCGCAGGCAAAATTTGTTCTGGCGAGAAAAACCGGCAAGGATACGTTTGATGCAAAAGGCACCACATATACCTACAAGGAAGAGGGCGAAGAATTCTACGTAATTTATGTGGAGGGCGAGGAGGAGCCGGCAGGCTTCGCGGCGTATGAGATCGTGAGCTCCAGCGTTTCCGACGCCGATGTACCGTTTGCGCTGCAGTACCAGATCCTGAGCGCCTTCCTGAACGGAAAGGAAAGCTTCAGCTGGGAGGATGAAGAATACACGGTGAACCCCGACGGAGGCGTGTTCATCGGGGATGAGGAGGTGGCTTATGCCAGCCGCTATATCGTCCAGCCGATTATGTCCGATGTATTTCTTTCCAGAAGCTTCAAGGAGGAGCTGGTTACGAGCATCTCCGAAGGAGAAATGGATTTTCACTTTACCGACGAGGACGGAACCGAGGCGGACTACACGGTTACCTATGATGCCGCGAACACGAGCTATGCGGTTCTCCAGACCGTCGAGACCAAGGTCTTTGACAAGTATCATACACCGACAAAAGAGCACTGGCTCGGAACCGACCGGAACGGAATGGACATGCTGACCAGGCTGATGTACGGCGGCAGGGTATCCCTCTATATCGGTTTCATCGTTGTCCTGATCGAGACGGTACTGGGCGTGATTCTGGGAGGCCTGTCCGGATACTGCGGCGGCTGGGTCGATAACCTGATCATGAGGATTGTCGACATCTTCTACTGCATTCCGTCCATG
The DNA here is from genome assembly GCA_946629475.1 of uncultured Blautia sp. Lineage (GTDB taxonomy): Bacteria > Bacillota > Clostridia > Lachnospirales > Lachnospiraceae > Blautia_A. The sequence goes on from CAMOXX010000004.1 coordinate 27,213, forward strand.
CCGATCATCATCATCCTCGGCGCTGCCATGGATGCCCTGAGGGTGGACCCTCAGATTCGTATGCTGTACCTGATGCTGATACTTGGCTTCCTCGGATGGCCTTCCATCGCAAGGCTTGTCAGAGGGCAGATCCTGTCGCTTCGCGAGCAGGAGTTTATGACCGCGGCGGAAGCGAACGGCATCCGCGCGTCGAGGAGAATCTTCCGTCATCTGATTCCGAACGTCATTCCGCAGCTGATCGTCACGATGACGATGAGCCTCGGTTCGACCATCCTGACGGAAGCGACACTTTCCTTCCTGGGACTCGGCGTCAAGTTCCCGTTCGCGTCCTGGGGCAACATCATCAATGACGTAAATGACACTTATGTTTTGACAAACTTCTGGTTTATCTGGATTCCCGCCGGCGTCTGTCTGCTGGCCACGGTTCTCGCGTTCAATCTGGTGGGCGACGGACTCAGGGATGCCTTTGACCCGAAGATGAAACGGTAGGAGGAGAAAAGATGGCAAAGAATACAAAAAAGAATGAAGGTTATCTCTCCTCGCGTGAAATCCGGGAAATTTCCCGGAAGAACCGTAAAATCACCGGAGAACTTGAGAAAAAATGGAAAAGAAAGCATGTTCCGGAAAGTGAATATCTGACCCAGATGAAAAACCCGGAGAATGCTGTGGAGTTTGAAGACCTGCATACCTGGTTTTTTACGGACGCCGGTACGGTAAAAAGCGTGGATGGTGTCACGTTTGATGTACCGATCGGGAAGACGATCGGCGTGGTGGGCGAGTCCGGCTGCGGAAAATCCGTGACCAGCCTCTCCCTGATGCAGCTGCTTCAGCGGCCGCAGGGACAGATCGTTTCGGGCCACATCCGGCTGAACCTCGGGGACAAGGCGATCGAAATCTCGAACACTCCCCGCGAACAGATGCAGAAAATCAGAGGAAATGTGGTTTCGATGATCTTCCAGGAGCCGATGACCTCCCTGAATCCGGTGTTTCGGATCGGAGATCAGGTGGATGAGGTAATTGCGCTCCACAACGGTGAGGGAAAGACAAAGGAACAGATTAAGGAAGAGACGATCAAAGCTCTGGAGATGGTTGGAATTGCGAACAGCCAGGGTGTTTACCGGATGTTCCCCCATGAGCTCTCCGGCGGAATGCGGCAGAGGGTCATGATCGCTATGGCCCTGGCCTGTCACCCGAAGGTGATCATTGCCGATGAACCTACCACAGCGCTGGATGTGACGATCCAGGCCCAGATCCTTGACCTGCTCCGTGACCTGAAGGACAGGATCAACTCCTCCATCATGCTCATCACCCATGACCTGGGCGTGATCGCCGAAATGGCGGATTATGTAGTAGTCATGTACGCAGGCAAAATTGTGGAAAAAGGGACGGCCGAGGACATTTTTTACCATCCGACCCACCCGTACACGATCGGCCTGATGGCTTCCAAGCCTGTTGTCGGCAGGCAGACGGATGAGCTCTATTCTATCCCCGGAAAAGTACCGAATCCTGTCAATATGCCGGATTACTGCTATTTCAGAGACCGGTGCGAAAAGAGACTGCCCTGCTGCGATGGGGAGTATCCTTGTGAATTCAGTCTTTCCGATACACATAAGGTCAGCTGCTACCGGTGCGATCCGAAATACATGAATGAAGCCGGAAAGCCGGATCAGGCGCCGGACGGCGAGGGAGGGAGATAGCATGGATATACTGCAGGTGACCGACTTAAAGAAGTATTTTCCGATCAAGGGCGGCTTTATGAACCGTGTGGTCGGCCAGGTAAAAGCGGTGGACGGCGTGACCTTCCGCCTGAAAAAAGGGACGACCATGGGACTGGTGGGCGAGTCCGGCTGCGGCAAGACCACCACAGGGCGTACGATCCTCCGGCTGAACGGCGGAAAAACAGGCGGAGAGGTTCTGTTTAACGGAAAGGAAGTATATGATCTCTCGGATAAAGAACTCCGGGAGGCAAGAACGAAGATGCAGATCATTTTTCAGGATCCGTTTTCATCCCTCTCACCGAGGCTCCCGGTGGGGGAAATCATCGGAGAGGCCGTGAAAGAGCACCACTTGGTACCAAAGGCGGAATATGATGATTATCTGGACCGGGTCATGGACGAATGCGGCCTTCAGCCTTTTCACAAAACCAGATATCCGCACGAGTTTTCGGGCGGGCAGCGCCAGAGGATCTGCATTGCCCGTGCACTCGCCCTTAATCCGGAATTCGTTGTCTGTGATGAGCCGGTATCCGCGCTGGACGTTTCGATTCAGGCCCAGATCATCAACCTGCTGAAAAAGCTTCAGCAGCAGAGAGGCCTGAGCTATCTGTTTATCTCGCATGATCTTTCAGTGGTGGAGCACATATCGGATACGGTCGGCGTCATGTATCTGGGAAGCCTGGTAGAGTACGGCGAGAAAAAGGACATTTTTGATAATCCTCTGCATCCGTACACGAAAGCGCTGTTTTCCGCGATCCCCATCCCGGATCCTAAAGCCGGCATGAAGAGGATTGTGCTGGAGGGCTCTATCCCCTCACCGGCCAATCCGCCATCCGGATGCAAGTTCCACACAAGATGCAAGTACTGTACTGAAAAGTGCAAAACGGAGACACCGGTACAGAAAGAAGTTGAAAAGGGACATTTTGTGGTGTGCCATCAGTTCTGAAAAAAAGGGTGTTGACAGAAGAAAACGCGTGTGTTATATTACATATAGAACATATGCGTAAGCCGCTTTGCAGGAATATTTATATAGAACGATTATTTTAGGCTGCCCGGCGGTTTACCGGGCAGCCTTTTTACGGATATACAGAAAGCAGGTGAGATCATGAAAAGAGATTATTATGAGGTTCTTGGCATAAACCGCACGGCAGATGCGGCGGCAATCAAAAAGGCGTACCGCAAACTGGCCAAAAAATATCACCCTGACACCAATCAGGGGAATAAAGAGGCGGAAAAGAGGTTTCAGGAGATCGGGGAAGCTTATGATATCCTGAGTGATCCGGAAAAGAAAAAGCTTTATGATACATACGGCTTCGAAGCGTTCCAGGATGGAACCGGGGAGGCTTACAAAAAAGCACAGCAGGGCGGTTACGGTCCTTTCACAGGACATGCGCAGGGGTTTGGCAGCAATCCGTTTGGGGATGGAACCTACCAGAGCTTCCACACCTACAGCAGCGGCGGTGTTTCGTTTGAAGACCTGTTCGGCGATATTCTGGGCGGGCGAAAAGCCGGGTTCTCCGGCAGAAGCCATATGGGAGGCTTTGGGGAGCCTTCAGAAGAAGCAGACCTCCACTCCGAGATGACGGTTCGTTTTGAAGAAGCAGCATTCGGCTGCACCAAAACACTTCAGATTTCTTCGCCGGACGGATCATCCCAGAATCTGGAGGTGAAAGTTCCGGCAGGCATCGATGAGGGCAAGAGTATCCGGCTGAAGGGAAAAGGCCACATGCGGCACGATGGTACGCGGGGAGACCTTTTCATAAAAATCCACATTGCGGAAAAACCGGGCTTTACAAGGAAGGGCCAGGATATCTACACTTCCGCGAATATCCCTTTCACTACGGCGGTATTCGGAGGAGAGGCGTATCTGCCCACGCTGAACGGTCAGGTGCTGTGCCGGATCCCGGCGGGGACACAGTGCGGCAGTAAAATCCGGCTGAGGAACAAGGGAATCGTGTCGATGTCGAATCCGAAATCCGTGGGCAGCTGTTATGTGACGATCGGGATCGAGGTTCCGAAGGATCTGACAATGGAGCAGAGACATGCGCTGAAGGAGTTTGAGAGAACATCGGACCGGTCATACACCGGCAGTAAAGCGCGGGCATCATAAAAAAGAGCGGAGACAAAAGTCTTCGCTCTTTTTTTAAATCCGCGTTTCGCAGAATCGTATACTTTTTTGCGCGCCGCACTTCGAAATGGTCCCACAGACGTTACCTCTACAGTTAACTCAGCCCAGGCACCCTCACGGCACACAAGAGGTTCCGCTTAGTGCTGCTGCATTCCTGCCCTGACACGGTTCACAGATTCCTGT
>CAMOXX010000005.1 GCA_946629475.1 uncultured Blautia sp.
TGAAGAAGTTCTAAGGCTTGTGCAGATTGTTTGAATTGTTCATACAATTCCATTGCACACAGAGTTTCGCAAAAGCCTGTAAACCCTTAAAAGGAAAGGAGAGCACACCATGGCAGATGAATTCAAAGAGTTTGAGAGCAGCGCACCCACATTGACACTCGAGCCGGATTTCGGGGATGCCCCCGCGGCGGAGCAGGCGGCAGTTCAGCAGGCTCCTCCTGAAGAAAAGGCGCCGGTAGATATCATCGCGGAGTCGGCCCTGACGGACGAAGAAAAAAAGGCGGTCGAGGAGTTTTCCAAAAAGATCGATGTTGAAAACACCAGCCAGGTGCTCCAGTACGGTGCGGGTACGCAGAAAAAGATGGCCGACTTTACGGATTCCGCCCTCGAGAATGTGAGGACCCAGGATCTTGGCGAAGTGGGAAATCTGCTTGCGGGCGTTGTGACCGAGCTCAAGGACTTCGATGCACTGGAAGGTGAGGATAAAGGTATTTTCGGTTTCTTCAAAAAACAGGCCAACAAAATGGAAGGCCTGAAAAACCGCTATACAAAGGCCGAAGCGAACGTGGACAAAATCACGGACGCGCTGCAGGAGCACCAGATCCGTCTGATGAAGGACACTGCAATGCTCGACAAGATGTACGAGCAGAACCTCAATTATTATAAGGAGCTCAACATGTATGTCCTGGCCGGCAAGGCAAGGCTCCAGGAGGTACGTGAAGGAAAACTGAAGGAGCTCGAAAAAAGGGCTGCGGAAACTGGACATGCCGATGATGCCCAGGCGGCGAGGGATCTTGCGGACAAGTGCGACCGCTTCGAGAAAAAGCTGCACGACCTGGAGCTGACCAAGACGATCTCGATGCAGACTGCTCCCCAGATCCGTCTGATTCAGAGCAACAATACCAACATGGTCGAAAAAATCCAGACGACCATCGTGAATACGATCCCGCTCTGGAAAAGCCAGATGGTTCTTGCGCTCGGAATCGCCCATTCTACAGAGGCAGCCAAGGCGCAGGCGAAGGTCACAAACCTTACCAATGAACTCCTGAAGAAAAACGCGGAGGCTCTCCATACCGCATCGGTTGAGACCGCAAAGGAATCCGAGCGCGGCGTTGTGGATATTGAGACATTAAAGAAGACAAACCAGGATCTGATCAACACGCTGGACGATGTGCTGAAGATCCAGAAGGAAGGAAAGGAAAAACGCAGGGCAGCAGAGACCGAGATGGAAAAGATGGAAGCCGATCTCCGCAAAAAGCTGCTTGAAATACAGCACTAAAAGAATTCGTGCTGAATGCGAAGCATTCCGAGTGAGTGCTGAGTAATGTAAATAATTACTGAACTATCTCCGGGGCGCTGCAAAACAGCGCCCCGCACTATCCGGGAGAAAAATATGTACAGAGACCATACAAGAAAAATCCGCATCGGCAGCTGCACGATCGGCGGAGGGTCAGGAATCCTGATACAGTCAATGACAAATACGAAAACGGAGGATGTCCGGGCAACGGTTGAGCAGATTCTGGCACTTGAGAGGGCAGGATGCGAAATTATCCGCTGCGCTGTCCCGACCATGGAAGCGGCACAGGCGCTCTCCGAAATTAAAAAGCAGATTCATATTCCGCTGGTAGCGGACATTCATTTTGATTACCGCCTTGCGATCGCTTCGATCGAGAACGGAGCCGACAAGATCCGGATCAATCCCGGGAATATCGGGGGGACCGACCGTATCCGTGCTGTTGTGGACGCCGCCCGTGAGAGAGACATCCCGATCCGCGTCGGCGTAAACTCCGGCTCCCTCGAAAAGGAACTGATCGAAAAGTACGGCGGGGTCACAGCCGAAGGCCTCGTGGAGAGCGCCCTTGACAAAGTAGGGATCATTGAAAAGCTGGGATATGAGAATCTCGTAATCAGCATCAAATCCTCGAATGTACTGATGTGCGCGAAGGCGCATGAGCTGATTGCGGAAAAGACGGATTATCCGCTGCATGTCGGAATCACGGAGGCGGGAACGCTGTACTCCGGATGTATTAAATCCGCCGTGGGGCTGGGAGCCATCCTGTACCAGGGAATCGGGGACACCATCCGTGTTTCCCTCACCGGCTCACCGCTCGAGGAGGTCCGCGCGGCAAAACTGATTCTGAAGACGCTGGGGCTCCGAAAAGGCGGGATTGAGGTGGTTTCATGTCCGACCTGCGGAAGAACCCAGATCGATCTGATCGGCCTTGCCAATCAGGTGGAAGAGATGGTGCAGTCCTTCGACCTGGATCTCAAGGTGGCTGTAATGGGATGTGTCGTCAACGGCCCCGGAGAGGCGAAGGAAGCGGATCTCGGTATTGCAGGAGGAAACGGTGTCGGCCTCCTGATCCGCGGCGGTGAAGTGATACGGAAGGTGCCGGAGGACCAATTGCTCGAGGTTCTCCGGGAGCAGCTTGTTGAGATAGCAGACAGCAGGAAGTAAAATGGAAAAAGCATTTTATGACGTATTTCCCACTCTGAAACTGAAAAGTGAACTGTCCGGGCTGATGAAGCTTGTCAGTGTTACGCGTGTATCTTCCGACCGGAACAGGACACACCTGAGAATTTATATCACGAGTGAACGCTGGATTCACAAAAAGTATATCCGGGAGCTGGAGGAGCAGATCCGCCGGCAGTTTTTTGCCGGAATAAACATGGATGTGAAGGTGATCGAAAAATTCACCCTGAGCGTACAGTACAATCCAAGGACGTTTTTTGATATCTACCGGGACAGCATGGAGATGGAACTGAAGGCGTACAATCATGTGCATCACAGTCTCTTCCATAAGGCGGAATTCTCCTTTCCCTCCGACAATCATCTTGTCATGACCCTTCCCTCTTCGTTTATTGCGGAGCAGAAGAAGAACGATTTGACGGAATACCTTGAAAAGGTCTTCTGCGAGCGCTGCGGCATGGACCTCACGGTAGAAACCGTGCTTAAGGAAATGGGTGAGAGCAAAAGCCGGAAGAACGCGGAAAAAATGGCTGAGGACGAGGCGCGGGAGATTGCAGCCAGGGCATTCGCCGCAGCGGGCAGGGAGGAGGATACTCCCACGCAGCCGGAGGAAAACCCAAAATCCGAGCAGACCGTACCCCAAAAAGAAGCTGCCGCTCCCCGCAGGGGCGCAGATTCCGGCGGACCCTCCGCGTCATCCGACCCGGATCTTGTTTACGGCAGAGATTTTGACGGCGAAGCCGTCCCGCTTGAGACGATCACGGGCGAGGTTGGCGAGGTGGTGATCCGGGGCCAGGTTCTGGATGTGGAAGCACGTGAGATCCGGGGCGGAAAGACGATCCTGATTTTCCCGATCACCGATTTTACAGATACGATCGTGGTAAAGATGTTCCTCGTCAACGAGCAGGTTCCTTCTGTCACAGAGCATGTAAAAAAGAAGGCATTCCTGAAGCTGCGCGGCGTAACCACGATCGACCGCTACGACGGGGAACTGACCATCGGCTCGATCCGGGGAATCCGGAAGATTTCGGATTTTACGACCAGAAGAATGGACCACAGCCCCGAAAAGCGTGTGGAACTGCACTGCCACACCAAGATGAGCGATATGGACGGGGTCACCGATGCGAAGGCATTGGTGAAACGGGCCTATGAATGGGGGCATAAGGCGCTAGCCATCACCGACCATGGTGTTGTGCAGGCCTTCCCCGAGGCAAACCACTGCTTCGACAAATACGGCGGATGTGTCCCGGAGGACGCGGACTTTAAGGTCCTCTACGGAATGGAGGCTTATCTTGTCGACGACCTGAAAGGAATCGTCACGGGCGATAAGGGGCAGAGCCTCGACAGCACATATGTGGTGTTTGACATTGAGACGACCGGTTTTTCACCGCAGAACTGCCAGATCATTGAGATCGGGGCAGTAAAGGTAACCGGCGGGAAAATTACGGACCGTTTCTCAACCTTTGTCAATCCCGGAGTGCCGATTCCGTTCCGGATCGAACAGCTCACCAGCATCAACGACCAGATGGTGGCGGACGCACGGCCGATCGAGGCGGTCCTCCCGGATTTCCTGGATTTCTGCGGCGATGCGGTGATGGCCGCCCATAACGCGGATTTTGACATGAGCTTTATCATCGAAAACTGTCACCGCCAGGGGATCGAGCGGGAATTTACTTATGTAGATACCGTCGGTATGGCACGCTTTCTGCTGCCGGCCCTGAACCGCTTTAAGCTAGATACCGTTGCGAAAGCAGTAGGGGTAAGGCTTGAAAACCATCACCGCGCAGTCGATGATGCAGCCTGTACAGCCGAGATCTTTGTCCGGTTTGTGGAGATGCTGAAGGAAAGGGGAATCACTGACCTGACCGGTCTTAACCGGGAGGGGACCGTGTCGCCGGATACCATCAAAAAGCTCCCGACCTACCATGCCGTCATTTTTATGCGGAACGAAACTGGGCGGATCAACCTTTACAAGCTGGTCAGCAAATCCCATCTCCAGTATTTTCACAGAAGGCCGAGAGTGCCGAAGAGCGTGTTCCTTCAGCACAGGGAGGGGCTTCTGATCGGCAGTGCCTGTGAAGCCGGGGAGCTCTATCAGGCGCTTCTCCGCGGAGCGTCCGACCAGGAGATTGCCCGTCTGGTGAATTTTTACGATTACCTTGAAATTCAGCCGCTCGGGAACAACCGCTTTATGATTGCGGACGAAAAGAATGACCGGGTGCATTCCGATCAGGACCTGATCGACCTGAACAAAAAGATCGTCCGTCTGGGAGAGCAGTTCGGAAAGCCCGTGGTCGCCACATGTGATGTTCATTTTATGGATCCGGAGGATGCAATCTACCGGAGAATCATCATGGCCGGCAACGGCTTTGAGGATGCGGACAACCAGGCTCCGCTGTACCTCCGCACAACCGAGGAGATGTTGGAAGAGTTTGCCTATCTCGGGCATGAAAAGGCCGAGGAGGTCGTTATCACCAACACAAACAGGATCGCGGATATGATCGAAAAAATATCCCCGATCCATCCGGACAAATATCCGCCTGTGATTGAAAACTCCGACAGGGACCTGAAGGACATCTGTTATAAAAAGGCGCACGAAATCTACGGGGATCCCCTGCCGGAGATCGTAGAAACCCGTCTGGAAAAAGAACTCCACTCGATCATCTCCAACGGATACGCGGTAATGTACATCATTGCGCAGAAGCTGGTGTGGAAGTCAAACGAGGACGGCTATCTGGTCGGCTCCCGGGGATCGGTGGGATCCTCCTTTGCCGCGACGATGTCCGGGATCACCGAGGTCAATCCGCTTCCGCCGCACTATGTGTGCCCGGAGTGCAAATACAGCGACTTCGACTCCGAGATCGTAAAATCCTACGCCGATAAAGTAGGATGCGACATGCCCGACCGCGTCTGCCCGAAGTGCGGCGCAAAGCTGAAAAAGGACGGCTTTAACATACCGTTTGAGACGTTCCTCGGGTTCAAGGGCGATAAGGAGCCGGATATTGACCTGAACTTTTCGGGGGAATACCAGGCGAATGCCCACAAGTATACCGAGGTCATTTTCGGCGAAGGCCATACCTTCAAGGCAGGGACCATCGGAACACTGGCCGAAAAGACCGCGTTCGGATATGTGAAAAACTATTTCGAGGAGAGGGGCCAGCATAAGCGCTACTGTGAAATCAACCGGATCGTACAGGGCTGTACGGGAATCCGGAGAACGACAGGGCAGCATCCCGGCGGCATCGTGGTGCTTCCCCACGGGGAGGAAATCGAAAAATTCACGCCGGTGCAGCACCCGGCAAACGATGTCAATTCCGACATCATCACAACCCATTTCGACTACCACTCGATCGACGGGAACCTCCTGAAGCTGGATATCCTCGGGCACGACGATCCAACGATCATCCGTATGCTGGAGGACCTTACAGGAACTGACGCGAAGCAGGTTCCGCTGGATGACAAAAAGGTTATGTCCCTGTTTGCCAGTACGGAGGCCCTGGGAATCCGGCCGGAGGATATCGGAGGGTGTCCTCTCGGATGCCTCGGCGTGCCGGAATTCGGTACCGACTTTGTTATCGGGATGGTGCAGGAGGCAAAGCCGACCTGCTTTTCCGACCTGATCCGGATCTCCGGACTGTCCCACGGGACAAACGTATGGCTCGGAAACGCCCAGACACTGATCAGCGAAGGCAAGGCGACCATTTCCACCGCCATCTGTACGCGTGACGATATCATGGGATACCTGATCCGGATGGGGGTAGAGAGCAGCCAGGCTTTCACCATCATGGAGAGTGTCCGCAAAGGCAAAGGACTCCGCCCGGAGTGGGAGGAGATCATGAAGGAGAACAATGTGCCGGACTGGTACATCTGGTCCTGCAAGCAGATCTCCTACATGTTCCCGAAGGCTCATGCGGCGGCTTACGTAATGATGGCATACCGGATCGCATGGTATAAAATTTACAGGCCTCTGGCTTATTACGCCGCCTATTTCAGCATACGGGCGACCGCCTTCTCCTATGAGCTGATGTGCATGGGACGCGACCGGCTGGAGTTTTATATGGAAGAAATCCGTAAGAAGGGGGACGCCGCATCCAAAAAGGACCAGGATACCTATAAGGATATGAAGATTGTCCAGGAGATGTACGCAAGGGGATTCACCTTCGAACCGATCGACATATACAAGGCAAAAGCGCATCGCTTCCAGATCATCGGGGACAAGCTGATGCCGTCGCTGGATACGATCGAAGGACTGGGCGACAAGGCAGCTGACGCGGTTTTTGAAGCTGCGAAATGCGGACCGTTCCTCTCGAAGGATGACTTCCGGGAGAGAACGAAAGTCAGCAAGACGGTCATAGAGCTGATGGCCAGCCTGAACCTTTTCGGCGACATCCCGGAGTCCAACCAGATGTCGCTGTTCGACTACACAGGTTGAATTCATGTGATTGTTCAGCGCCCCATTTGTTCGGAATGCTTTGCATTCCTCATATGGGCGGTCAGAGACGCTTCGCGTCTTGCCCGCCCCATGGACATGATCGAAATTCGCCTGAAATGCAAGCATTTCATTCGATTTTCAGATCATGTCCATGGGGTGCTGAACAGTTACATATTTACAAACTATACGACTTGTGGTATCTTAACGTGCGTGAAATAATCAGTGCATGTATAAAAGACAAGGGGGACATATGGGCGGAATTTTCGGCGTTGCATCTAAGAAAAGCTGTGTTCAGGACCTTTTTTTCGGGATCGACTATCACTCCCACCTGGGGACCAGGCGGGGCGGCATGGCAGTGTACGACCGTGAAAAGGGCTTTGACAGGGCAATCCATAATATAGAAAATTCTCCGTTCCGCACGAAATTCGAGCGGGATGTGGCGGAACTGTCCGGAAACATCGGGATTGGCTGTATCTCAGATTACGAGCCGCAGCCACTCCTAGTTCACTCCCATCTCGGGAGCTTTGCCATCACCACAGTCGGAAAGATCAACAACATGGACGGACTGATGGCAAATGCCCTGACAAAAGGGCACACGCATTTCCTCGAAATGAGCGGCGGAGGTGTGAATCCTACCGAGATGGTAGTAGCCTTAATCAACCAGAAGGAGACGATGGCAGAGGGAATCCGGTATGCTCAGGAAGTGATTGACGGTTCCATGACGATTCTTGTCATGACGCCGGACAGCCTGATCGCGGCGAGGGACCGGCTCGGAAGAACGCCGCTGATTCTGGGGAAAAAGGAGGACGCGTACTGCGTTTCCTTCGAAAGCTTCGCCTATGTGAATCTTGGATATGAGGACGTGCGCGAGCTGGGTCCCGGCGAAGTGGTAAAGGTGACTGCAGAGGGAGAGGAGACGCTCGTTGCTCCCGGGGATAAAATGCGGATATGCTCCTTCCTCTGGGTGTATTACGGCTATCCAAACTCCACCTACGAAGGAGTCAATGTAGAGGAGATGCGCTATAAATGCGGGGAGCTTCTGGCAAAGCGTGACAGGGGAGAAGTGCATCCGGATGTTGTCGCTGGTGTTCCGGACTCCGGGACAGCCCATGCGATCGGGTATGCCAATGAGTCAGGAGTACCGTTTGCCCGCCCGTTTATCAAATATACGCCGACCTGGCCCAGGTCATTTATGCCGACGCATCAGAGCCAGCGAAATCTGATTGCCAGGATGAAGCTCGTACCGGTGCAGCGTCTGATCAAGGGCAAGAGCCTCCTCATGATCGACGATTCCATCGTCAGAGGGACGCAGCTTCGTGAAACGACAGAATTCCTGTACAACAATGGGGCGAAGGAAGTGCATATCAGGCCTGCGTGCCCGCCGCTTTTATTCGGATGCAAGTACCTCAATTTCTCACGCTCAAAGTCGGAAATGGATCTGATCACCCGCCGCGTTATCGCGAGGCGTGAGGGGCCGGATCCCGATGAAAAAATCCTGAGGGAGTATACGGATCCGGATTCACTGAGATACCATGAAATGCTGGAGGAAATCCGCCGGGAACTGAACTTTACCTCGCTCAAGTTCCACAGGCTGGACGATCTGGAAAAATCCATAAATATTGACCCCTGTAAGCTCTGCACCTACTGCTGGAGCGGAAAAGAGTAAAATTCAAGCCGCGCGAGCGCGTTTTTACGTTTGTCGAAATTTGCGATGAAAGGGATATTGAGAATCATTTCTTTCTCTATTATAATGATGATCACAAAGCCAAAAGTCCTGAACCCACGCGGATACTTTTGGCGGGTGAATCAACAGGAAAGGAATGATGACCATTGTTTGCCAGTGTTCTAACCGCTGCGATCCATGGTATGGAGGTCAGTCCGATTCAGGTTGAGGCGGACGTGAGCGACGGGCTTCCCTCCTTCATCATGGTCGGTTATGCGGCCTCCCAGGTTAAGGAGGCGCAGGACAGGGTCCGGACAGCCCTGCGGAACATAGGGGTGAATCTTCCGCCAAAACGAATCACTGTAAATCTGGCACCGGCCGATATCCGCAAGGATTCGTCGGGCTTTGACCTGCCGGTTGCCGTGGCAGTGCTGGCGGCAGCAGGACTGATCGGTGAAAAACATCTGCATGGAGGCATGATTATGGGCGAACTGAGCCTGTCCGGGGAGGTTCAGCCGATTTCCGGCATTCTGGCCCGGGTGATCCGCGCGCGGGAGCTCGGCTGCACTTTCTGCATGATCCCGGAGGGAAACCTTCGGGAGGCTTCTCTGGTGAAGGGGATGAAGGTGCTGGGGGTGAAAAATCTCCGTGAGGTCATGGATTACATTGCAAACCCCGAAGTCTATGTCCATCCGCCGCAGGAGGAGAGCGAGGGCAGCAGTTCCCTGAATGACGGGCCCGATTTTTCGGAGGTTTTCGGCCAGGAGGGAGCGAAGAGGGCCGCTGAGATTGCCGCGGCTGGCTTCCACAATCTTCTGTTTATCGGTCCGCCCGGAGTCGGAAAGACAATGATCGCCAAAAGGATTCCTTCGATCCTGCCTCCGCTCACTTTCGAAGAGAGCCTGGAAATTACAAAAATCTACAGCATAGCAGGCCTTCTGCCGGAAGGGGATCCCCTGATCCGGACCCGCCCGTTCCGCAGCCCCCATCACACAAGCACAGCCCAGTCGCTTGCCGGCGGAGGACGCATCCCCCGTCCCGGTGAGATCACTCTTGCCCATCGAGGCGTTCTGTTTCTGGACGAAATCGCGGAATTCTCACGTCATACAATAGAAATTCTCAGACAACCGCTGGAAGAAAAATTCATCTGTGTTTCCCGGGCAACGGGGAGCTACATCTTTCCTGCAAGCTTCATGCTTGTGGCGTCTACCAATCCATGTCCCTGTGGATACTACCCCAATATGGAACGCTGCAGATGCACGCAGAACGAAGTGCATCAGTATTTAGGAAAAATCAGTCAGCCGCTTCTGGACCGGATCGACCTCTGCGCCGATATTTCCGAGACGCCATTGGAAGATATCAAAAATCCCCTTCCGGCAGAGCCTTCTGCTGCCATCCGGGAACGGGTGGAGAAGGCCCGCAGGATACAGACGGAGCGTTACCGGGGGACGGATATTCTTAATAACAGTGAATTGTCCGGGAAGCTTCTGGATCAGCACTGTGTTTTGACAGAGGACGCGTGGAAGCTGATCCATTCGGCATTTGACCGTATGCATCTGAGCATGCGGTCCTACCACAGAATCCTGAAGGTCAGCCGGACGATTGCCGACCTGGAAGGCAGCGGTGAGATTAGCTGCGCGCATATTGCAGAGGCGCTGTCGTACAGAGGGCTTGATAGAAAGTATTGGTAGGGGCTCAGGCCACTCATTCGGAATGCTGTGCATTCCTCATGTAGCATAGGGGGAGAATATGGACAGTTTCAGTACGGAGATAAAATGTGTCAAAAAGGGCGAACCGGGTTACCCGGAAAAAATGAAGAACCTGCCCAATATGCCGAAGCAGCTCTACTATATCGGGAAACTGCCGGATGACAGCCTGCCGTCGCTGGCCGTCGTAGGAGCGAGATCCTGCAGCCCCTACGGCCGCATCCAGGCTTTCCGCTATGCAAGGGAGGCCAGCACCCACGGAGTGCAGGTGATCAGCGGCCTTGCTTCCGGAATCGATTCGGAGGGACATAAAGGAGCTCTCGAAGGAGAGGCTCCAACATTCGCGGTGATGGGAGGCGGGCCGGATCTCTGCTACCCGGCATCCAACCGCAGCCTTTATGAGAGGATTCTCAGGTGCGGAGGCGGCATCCTTTCGGAGTACGCGCCGGGAACCAAACCGATGCCTTACAGCTTTCCCGCAAGGAACCGGATTATCAGTGCACTGTCAGATGTGGTGCTGGTGGTCGAAGCGCGGAAAAAGAGCGGATCTCTCATCACGGCGGAGTGTGCACTCGACCAGGGAAAAACTGTGTATGCAGTACCCGGGGCTGTAACGGACAGCCTGAGCCTGGGATGCAATAAACTGATTTTTGACGGCGCGGGGATCGCCTATTGCCCGGAGGTGATTCTGGATGAGTGGGGACTGAACGCCGGACCGGAAGAAATTGAACACAAGATAAATAAAAACACAAACTTGGCTCTTGCAACGGATTTAAAATTGTTGTATAGTTACTTGGATTGCCGACCCATATCGTTTGACAGCATTGTTAGAAAAAGCGGAATGGATGCGAGAAAAGTCAGCAGCTCCCTTGTGGAACTTGTCCTCATGGGGTTTGCTCAGGAGGTCGGAAAGCATTACTATATCAGACTCTGAAGAGCTGAGCGGCGTATTTTCCGCAAAAACAGGAAGATGCGTGCTGAGAAAGAAGTGTAAGAATGGCAAAGAATCTTGTGATAGTGGAGTCACCTGCCAAGGTGAAAACCATCAAAAAATTTCTCGGCTCCAATTATCAGGTCGCCGCATCCAACGGCCATGTGAGGGATTTTCCGAAAAGCCAGTTCGGAATCGATGTGGAGAACGATTTTGAGCCGAAATATATAACGATCCGCGGAAAGGGAGAACTGCTCGCGGAACTTCGGAAAGAGGCAAAAAAGGCGGATAAGATCTTCCTCGCGACTGACCCCGACCGGGAAGGGGAGGCGATCTCGTGGCATCTTCAGCAGGCTCTCAAAGAGAATCCTTCCAAGATGCACCGGATCACATTTAACGAAATTACCAAAACTGCAGTGAAGGACTCGCTGAAGCATGCCCGTGATATTGACATGAATCTGGTGGATGCGCAGCAGACCAGGCGTATGCTTGACCGCATGGTGGGATACAGCATCAGCCCGCTTTTGTGGGCAAAGGTGAAAAGAGGCCTTTCGGCGGGGCGTGTACAGTCGGTTGCGCTGAGGATTATCTGCGACCGTGAGGAGGAGATCAACTCCTTCATCCCCGAAGAGTATTGGACTCTGGAAGGCAGTTTTCTGGCCGAAGGTGAGAAAAAACCGCTGAAAGCGCGTTTTTACGGAAAAAACGGCAAAAAAACAGAGATTCATTCAAAACAGGAGATGCAGGAGATTCTGGATCAGCTTTCCGTCTGCCCCTGCGAAGTCACAGAGGTGAAGTCGGGGGAGAGAACCCGAAACGCGCCGCTGCCCTTCACAACCAGCACACTGCAGCAGGAAGCATCAAAGGTGCTCAATTTTTCGACGCAGAAAACGATGCGTATCGCGCAGCAGCTCTATGAGGGAATTGAGGTCAAAGGCTCAGGAAGCGTCGGCCTGATTTCGTATCTCCGTACAGATTCCACCAGAATCTCCGAGGAGGCTGACCGCCTTGCGAGAGAGTACGTTGGAAGAGAATACGGTGATACCTATGTTTCAAAGGCGGAAAAGGCACAGAAGAACGGCCAGAAAATCCAGGATGCCCATGAGGCAATCCGCCCGACTGACATCGAACGTACGCCTGTCCTGATGAAGGATTCACTGAGCAGGGACCAGTTCCGGCTGTACCAGCTGATCTGGAAGCGCTTTACCGCAAGCCGCATGGCTTCAGCGCGGTATGAGACGACATCGGTTCATATTTCGATGGGCGAATATATCTTTACAGTCGCTGCATCGCGGCTCGTCTTTGACGGCTTTATGTCGGTTTATATGTCCGAGGAGGATAAAATCAAGGACAATGTAATTTCTGCAAAGCTGAGTGAAGGAATGCAGCTCAGCATGCAGGAACTGACTCCGGAGCAGCATTTTACGCAGCCGCCGGCGCACTATACCGAAGCCTCGCTGGTAAAGACAATGGAGGAACTCGGGATCGGGCGTCCGAGCACGTATGCCCCGACAATCAGCACCATCATCAGCAGGAGATATATTTCCAAAGAGCAGAAAAACCTTTACGTGACGGAGCTGGGTGAAATTGTCAATAAAATCATGAAACAGTCTTTCCCGTCCATTGTGGATGTAAACTTTACCGCGACGATGGAAGGGCTTCTGGACTGTGTGGAAGCCGGTACGGTCCAGTGGAAGACCGTTGTGAGGAATTTCTACCCTGATCTGAAAAAGAGCGTGGATGAGGCCGAAAGCCAGCTGGAAAAGGTCGAGGTTGGGGACGAGAAGACCGATGTGGTCTGCGAGAACTGCGGAAGGCATATGGTGATCAAGTACGGGCCGCACGGCAGATTCCTGGCATGTCCCGGCTTTCCCGATTGCCGGAACACCATGCCGTATTACGAAAAGACAGGAGTGACCTGCCCGAAATGCGGCGGTGATGTTGTGATCCGCCAGACGAAAAAGGGCCGGCGTTTTTACGGCTGCGTCAATGCGGACTGTGATTTTATGTCGTGGCAGAAACCGGCAGGAAAAAGCTGCCCGCGGTGCGGAAGCTTTATGGTGGAAAAAGGAAACCGTATTGTGTGCAGCGAGAAGACCTGCGGCTACAGTGAAAAATCCGGGGAGTCCGGGGAGTGACCAGGAGGGTCTTTAATACCCCCCCTTGAATAAAACAGAGAACGGAGAAATCTTTCTGACGGAAGCCGACAGAAGGGGATCTGCTGTTCTCTGTTTTTTTATTGGATGAGTGAAAAGAGTTGTGGAATAATATATTACTAACAATAAATATTTTCTGAAAAGGCAAAATTTTACTTGAAAAACAATAAATTAACGTGTACACTGTGATATATAAGTAAACAGCTGATGATCCGCAATCCACTTGGCATTGAAGGGAGGATATGATGAGCGTTCAACTGTTGGATAAGACCAGAAAGATTAACAAGCTGCTGCATAATACCAGTTCAAGCAAAGTGGTATTTAACGATATCTGCCAGGTTCTGATGGAGACACTGAGTTCCAATATACTTGTAATCAGCAGGAAGGGAAAGATCCTGGGTGTCAGTATCTGTCCGGGCGTGGATGAAATCACGGAGCTGCTCGACCATAAGGTCGGAAGCCATGTGGATCCTCTTCTGAATGAGCGCTTTCTCGGCGTACTGTCGACAAAGGAGAATGTGAATCTTCAGACTCTTGGATTCGAACATCTTGATGCAGGATACCAGGGGATTGTCAATCCGATCGATATCGGAGGAGAACGCCTTGGAACGGTCTTCATGTATCGTAAGGAAAAACCCTATGATATTGAAGACATTATTGTGAGTGAATATGGAACAACGGTGGTCGGACTCGAGATGATGCGCGCTGTCCAGGAAGAAAACGCGGAGGAGGACAGGAAACAGCAGGTCGTGAAATCTGCATTCAACACGCTCTCTTTCTCCGAACTGGAGGCGATCATCCATATCTTTGATGAGCTGGACGGGCCTGAGGGCATACTCGTGGCCAGCAAAATCGCGGACCGCGTGGGGATTACCCGCTCGGTGATCGTGAATGCGCTGCGCAAGTTTGAGAGCGCGGGCGTGATCGAGTCAAGGTCTTCCGGAATGAAGGGCACTTATATAAAGGTGCTGAACGAAGTGATATTTGATGAGCTGGAGGAGATAAAGGCACAGCGTAAAAAGGATTGAGATATTCTCAGACTATTTTTCGAAATGCTGTTCGAGTTTGCTTTTTTCTGGGGAGGGTGGGGCACACACTTTGAGTTAGAGTTATGAGTCACATAGGGGACAGGTTCCATGATTCGTTTTATTAAAACGAGTCATGGAACCTGTCCCCTCTTACTTTTGAGAAGTAACAGCAGGCTCCTGTTTTATTTCCCAGTGATGAAAAAATATTTACAAATAAGAAAATAAGAGAAAAAAGAAGATAGAGAAAGAAAAATAAAGAATAAAAGAGAAATACATCTATTATGTGGACTTGCATTCACGGAACAAATAAAATAATATAACCACAGTGATTAGCACTCGTACAAAGTGAGTGCTAGCAAATAACTTGGGTATCAATATCATAAGGAGGATAATAAAATGAAATTATCACCACTTGGCGATCGTGTCGTACTGAAGCAGCTTGAAGCAGAAGAAACCACAAAATCAGGAATCGTCCTTCCGGGACAGGCACAGGAGAAGCCGCAGCAGGCTGAGGTTGTTGCGGTAGGACCCGGCGGTGTGGTTGATGGAAAAGAGATTAAAATGGAAGTAGCTGTCGGCGATAAGGTTATCTACTCGAAATATGCCGGAACCGAAGTAAAGCTTGACGGCGAAGAGTTCATTATTGTTCGTCAGAACGACATTCTTGCAGTTGTAAAATGATTTGATTACAGCGCCAAAAGTCCATTCACCCACGCAGGCTTGCCTGCAGGTGGACGAACGGACTTGGAGCGTGGCCTGACATGAGCAGGCAGTGAGGCAGAGCCCCCACGGATTGCGAATCGAGGGCAGGATTGTGTGAGCACGAAGTAAGGAACAATCCGAAATCTGCTCTTGGCGAGTGAAACATAATATTATTCAGGAGGAACTTTCATCATGGCAAAAGAGATTAAATTTGGTGCAGAAGCAAGGTCGGCTCTTGAGAGCGGCGTAAACCAGCTTGCAGATACAGTCAGAGTTACACTTGGACCGAAGGGACGCAACGTTGTTCTTGAAAAATCCTACGGCTCACCGCTCATCACAAACGACGGTGTGACAATTGCAAAGGAAATCGAGCTGGCAGACGGTTTTGAAAACATGGGCGCTCAGCTGATCAAAGAGGTTGCCTCCAAGACAAACGATGTCGCTGGCGACGGAACCACAACCGCTACCGTTCTTGCTCAGGCGATGGTTCATGAAGGAATGAAGAACCTGGCAGCAGGCGCAAATCCGATCATCCTCCGCAAAGGGATGAAGAAAGCTACAGATGTTGCTGTTGAAGCAATCAGGAACATGAGCCAGAAGGTTAACGGCAAAAAGCAGATCGCAAATGTCGCAGCCATCTCCGCAGGAGATGAAGAGGTTGGCAAGCTTGTTGCTGACGCTATGGAAAAGGTTTCCAACGACGGTGTCATCACTGTGGAGGAATCCAAGACCATGCATACAGAGCTTGATCTGGTAGAAGGCATGCAGTTTGACAGAGGCTACATCTCCGCATATATGGCTACCGATATGGAGAAGATGGAAGCTGTTCTCGAGGATCCGTACATCCTCATTACCGACAAGAAGATCAGCAATATCCAGGAAATCCTTCCGCTTCTGGAGCAGGTCGTACAGGCCGGCGCCAAGCTTCTGATCATCGCAGAGGATGTTGAGGGTGAAGCTCTTACCACCCTGATCGTCAACAAACTCCGCGGTACATTCCAGGTTGTAGCTGTTAAGGCTCCGGGATACGGCGACAGAAGAAAAGAGATGCTTCAGGATATCGCAATCCTGACAGGCGGCCAGGTAATCTCTGATGAGCTCGGACTGGATCTCAAGGAAGCAACCATGGCTCAGCTCGGACGCTGCAAATCTGTTAAGGTTGCAAAAGAGAACACCGTTATCGTTGACGGCCTTGGCGAAAAAGAAGCCATCGACAACAGAATCGCTCAGATCCGTATGCAGATCGAAGAGACAAAATCTGACTTTGACCGCGAGAAGCTTCAGGAGAGACTTGCGAAGCTGGCAGGCGGCGTAGCAGTAATCCGTGTAGGTGCAGCTACCGAGACCGAGATGAAGGAAGCTAAGCTCCGTATGGAGGATGCTCTGGCAGCTACCCGTGCGGCAGTCGAAGAAGGCATCATCGCAGGCGGCGGCTCTGCATATATCCATGCAGCGAAGGAAGTCGCGAAAGCAGCAGCAGATCTTGAAGGCGATGAAAAGACAGGCGCGAATATCATTCTGAAGGCTCTGGAAGCCCCGCTGTTCCACATCGCTGCGAACGCAGGACTGGAAGGCTCTGTTATCGTAAACAAAGTAAAAGAGTCCGAAGCCGGCATCGGTTTTGACGCTCTTACAGAAGAGTATGTCGACATGGTCAACAGCGGCATCCTTGACCCGGCAAAGGTTACCAGGAGCGCTCTGCAGAACGCGACCAGCGTAGCATCGACCCTTCTGACCACCGAGTCCGTTGTATCCACAATCAAGGAAGAGACTCCGGCTATGCCGGCAGGCAACCCGGGAATGGGAATGATGTAAGTCGAAAGACATCAGGGGGACAGGCACATGCCTGTCCCCTGTTTTAGTTGATGAAAGGCAGATCCTGTGGTATACTTTTTTAAGTATCTGTTCATCACGATGAACTGTTCCGGCCATTCCCTGCCGGGGGGACCGGTCTGCACTGCATATGAGAATGATTGGAGGACAAACATATGAGTGATCTGTATACGGAACTGCTTGTGAAAAAGAAAAAGAGACCCGTCGACAGCCTGATCAAGTATGGGCTGATTGTGCTGACGGCCGTGTTTGCGCTTGCCGGCCTTTTGATCCATCCGCTGATTCTGGTTGGAGCCGTCGGCCTTGTGATCGCCGACATCTTTCTGATTCCCCGTACTGATCTCGAATATGAATACCTGTTTGTGAACGGAGAGTTTGACATTGATGTAATAATGTCACAGCAGAAACGGAAGAGGGTATGCAGCTTCAGCCTGAAGGACTGCGACATCGCGGCTCCCGTAAAATCCCACCGCATGGACTATTACAATAACAATGAAAAGCTGAAGGTGATGGATTTTTCCTCTGGGGAGGAAGGCCGCGAAACATTTGCAATTATTACACGTGTGAATGAAGAACCCTGCAGAGTGATTCTTGAGCCTGACCAGAATCTGAAGGACAAGATGAAAAAAACAGCTCCGGGCAAAGTTTTTTTGGATTGACACATATTTGCTTTTTTGTTACACTATGGGACAATCAAAAAACAGAAAAACAACAGGAGGAAGCGAACTTGGGTATAATTATCGGGGAAGGCATTACTTTCGACGACGTTCTATTGGTTCCGCAGTATTCAAATGTAATTCCGAATCAGGTTGACGTTTCGACCTGGCTGACCAGAAAAATCAGATTGAATATCCCTATGATGAGCGCGGGGATGGACACCGTGACAGAATACCGTATGGCAATCGCCATGGCAAGGCAGGGCGGCATCGGTATCATTCACAAGAACATGACGATTGAGGAGCAGGCCGAAGAGGTGGATAAAGTAAAGCGTTCCGAGAACGGCGTTATTACAGATCCGTTCTACCTCTCACCGGAGAACACGCTCAAGGATGCCAATGATCTCATGAGCAAATACCGGATTTCGGGTGTTCCGATTACAGAAGGCCATAAGCTTGTGGGAATCATCACAAACCGCGATCTCAAATTTGAGACCGATTTTTCCCGGAAGATCAAGGACTGCATGACTTCAGAAAATCTTATCACAGCGCGTGAAGGGATTACTCTGGAAGGGGCAAAAAAGATTCTGGCGGAATCCCGCAAGGAAAAGCTTCCGATTGTTGATGAAAATTACAATCTCAAGGGCCTGATCACCATCAAGGATATTGAAAAGCAGATCAAATATCCGCTTGCTGCCAAGGACTCTCAGGGCCGTCTCCTGTGCGGCGGCGCCGTAGGCATCACGTCCAACGTGCTTGCCCGTGTGGAGGCGCTGGTGAAAGCGTCGGTCGACGTCATTGTAGTCGACTCCGCGCACGGCCATTCCGAGAACATCCTCCGCACTGTCCGCGAAATCAAAGCGGCATTTCCGGAGCTCCAGGTTATCGCGGGCAACGTGGCGACAGGCGAAGCGACCGAAGCACTGATCGAAGCAGGCGCGGATGCCGTGAAGGTAGGCATCGGGCCGGGCTCCATCTGCACAACCCGCGTGGTTGCCGGGATCGGTGTTCCGCAGATCACGGCGGTGATGAACTGCTACAATGCGGCGGATCCCCATGGAATCCCGATCATCGCGGACGGCGGCATCAAGTATTCCGGTGACATTACCAAGGCAATTGCGGCCGGCGCGAATGTGTGTATGATGGGCAGCATCTTTGCAGGCTGTGACGAGAGTCCGGGAACCTTCGAGCTGTATCAGGGGCGTAAATACAAGGTGTACCGCGGCATGGGTTCGATTGCGGCGATGGAGAACGGCAGCAAGGATCGTTATTTCCAGAACGATGCCAAAAAACTTGTTCCTGAGGGAGTGGAAGGCCGTGTCGCATATAAAGGACATGTTGAGGATACGGTGTTCCAGCTGATCGGCGGCCTGAGATCCGGAATGGGCTACTGCGGCGCGCCGACGATCGAGGCGCTCAAAACGACCGGCCAGTTTATCAAAATTTCCGCGGCTTCCCTGAAGGAATCCCATCCCCATGATATTCACATTACAAAAGAAGCACCGAATTACAGCGTGGATGAATAAAAGTACTGTTCAATACTGAGCAGATACCGGTAAAAAAGCCTGTAACGACCGCCCGGGCTGCCTGATAAAAAGCAGTTCGGGCGGTTTTACCATAGTAAACAGCAAAGGAACGAAAGGAGAACCATTTCATGGAAATGCTGTCGCTAATGAAGGAACTGGAAAACAATGCCTATCCGGGCCGCGGTATCGTGATCGGCCGCTCTGCTGACGGAAAGAGTGCTGTCACAGCCTACTTTATCATGGGCAGGAGTGAAAACAGCCGCAACAGGATCTTCACAGAGGAGGGCGAAGGCATCCGGACAGAGGCATTCGACCCGGCAAAGCTGGTGGATCCAAGCCTGATCATTTACGCGCCGGTGCGGGTCCTTGGGAACGACACGATTGTGACCAACGGAGATCAGACCGACACGGTCTACGAGGGAATCAAAAACGGACAGACATTCGAACAGGCTTTGAGAACCCGTGAGTTTGAGCCGGATGCTCCAAACTATACACCGAGGATCTCGGGCATTCTCCATGTTGAAAACGGGCTTTTCCGTTACAGCCTTTCCATCCTGAAGAGCGACTGCGGAAGGCCGGAGCAGTGCCTGAGATACACGTTCGATTATGACAATGCCGCGGCAGGAGAGGGCCGTTTCATCCATACCTACCAGGGCGACGGCAGCCCGCTTCCGAGTTTTGAGGGAGAGCCGAAAAGGATCTCTGTTCCGGATGATATCGATACTTTTACAGATCAGATCTGGAACAGCCTGAACGAGGACAACAAGGTATCGCTGTTTGTGAGATATATCGACATCGCATCAGGGACATACACCACAAGGATTGTAAATAAAAACAGATAAGCGGAGAGATATTATGAAGGAATTTACACTTAAGTACGGGTGCAACCCGAATCAGAAGCCCTCGAAAATCTATATGAACGACGGAAGCGAGCTCCCGGTAAAAATCCTGAACGGAAGGCCCGGATATATCAACTTCCTTGATGCCTTTAATGGCTGGCAGCTTGTGAGAGACCTCAAAAATGCGACCGGCTGCGCGGCTGCAACATCCTTCAAGCACGTATCACCGGCAGGAGCCGCCATCGGCCTCCCCTTAAGCGAGACACTGGCAAAAATATACTGGGTGGATGATATGGACTGGAAGAACTTCTCCCCGATCGCCTGCGCGTACGCGAGGGCCCGCGGAGCCGACAGAATGTCATCCTTCGGTGATTTTATTTCACTCTCAGATATATGCGATACCGACACCGCCATGCTGATCCGCCATGAGGTTTCCGACGGGATCATCGCGCCGGGATACACGGAGGAAGCTCTGGAGATCCTGAAACAGAAAAAGAAAGGCAATTACAATATCATCGAAATCGATCCGGAATATGTACCGGCGCCGATCGAGCACAAGGAAGTTTTCGGCGTTACATTCGAACAGGGCAGGCAGGAGCTTCCGATTAACGATGAGCTGATTTCAAACATTGTTACAAAAAATAAGGATCTTCCGGCCGAAGCGGCGAGGGATATGAAAATTTCCCTGATCATACTCAAATATACACAGTCAAACTCTGTGTGCTATGTCCGGGACGGCCAGGCGATCGGCATCGGCGCAGGCCAGCAGTCCAGGATTCACTGTACAAGGCTTGCCGGGCAGAAGGCCGACAACTGGTTCCTCCGCCAGAGTCCGCAGGTGCTGAACCTTCCGTTCAAGGACACAATTTCCAGGCCGGAGAGGGACAACGCGATCGACGTTTATATCGGGGATGAATATATGGATGTTGTCGCGGACGGCAATTGGGAAGGCATCTTTAAGGAAAAACCGAAGGTTTTCACTGCAGAGGAAAAGAGAGCATGGCTCGATCAGCTTGACAATGTTACGCTCGGGTCTGACGCTTTCTTCCCGTTCAGCGACAATATTGAGAGAGCGAAGAAGAGCGGCGTAAAATATATCGCTGAGCCGGGCGGTTCTGTCCGTGACAGTGCCGTGATCGAAACGTGCGATAAATATGGAATGGTGATGGCGTTCACGGGAATCCGTCTGTTCCATCACTAAGGAACTGTTCAGAACCCCTTCATGAGGAATGCTTTGCATTCCTCATGAAGGCGGTCAGAGACGCTTCGGGTTTTGTTCAGCCCCCATCCATTCGGAATGCTTTGCATTCCTCATGTGTGCGGTCAGAGACGCTTCGCGTCTTGCCCGCCCCCATCCATTCGGAATGCTTTGCATTCCTCATGTGTGCGGTCAGAGACGCTTCGCGTCTTGCCCGCCCCATGGACATGATCAAAATTTGCCTGAAATGCAAGCATTTCATTCGAAATTTCGATCTTGTCCATGGGGTGCTGAACAAATACAAATAACTGAAAAAAAAGCTCTCCGAAATCGGAGAGCTGAAGAGCGATAGACGGGGCTCGAACCCGCGGTCTCGACCTTGGCAAGGTCGCGCGTTACCAACTACGCCACTATCGCCTGTGTTCTTTCGAACAGGATTATATTACTACATTTCTTTTACAGTGTCAACAGTTTTTTTATTGTTTTTTTAGAACGTAACTGGATGGTGGGAGTATGAAAAAGAAATTGATGCATGCTGTAATACTGTCTGCCGCCTGCGTATTGTGTGCGGGGCACCTTGCAGCTGCAGAAACAATCCCTTCCGGAGATCCGGAAGAGCAGACCGGTGCAGTATCAGATCCGGAAGATACTGATGAGGCACTCAGTGAAGTGAAAAAAATGCTTGAGGTAGGGGAAGAAACCGATCCGACGGAGAAAGAGTATGTATCCTTAAAAGAAGTGCAGGTCTACGAATCTCCCGATGAGAACGGAGCCGTGGCCGGCAGCCTCCGCTTTGAGACAAAGGTGGAAGCCTCTCCGGCAGAGCGGGCCGGGTGGAGCCTGGTTACGGCCAACGATGCCAGCGGTGAGAGAGTTCACGGATATGTGGTTGATTCTGCATTAAGCCGGACTTCAAATATCGAAGCGGCCAAGGAGTATCTTACCGTATCTGCGGATTCGGAAGTCCTTGACTACCCGGGGCAGAGGGACGGCGATGTGATCGGCGAGGTGATGGAGTACGATGAGGTGGAACTCACCGGCCTGATCGGCAGTACCTGGGGACGGATCCGCTTTCTGGATGATGAGCTGGAGGAAAAGGAGGGGTATGTCCTTACCGACATCCTTCCCGGGGCCGAAGAACTCGCCCAGACCCTGATCGAACAGCAAGCCGGGCGTGCGGATGAAAACGCAGATGCGGATGGGGTTGACGCAGGGACTATTTCCGAAAGCAGCGGGAGCGGAATCTTTGCCGAGGCTGAGGACCACATAACAGCCGGAGTGTCCGAAAATTCCTATGGAGTTATGGTCGGAGATCCGGTAGCCGTAAGCTCCGATGCAAAGCTGATCCCGCTCGGGACATTCCGGATCACGCATTACTGCCCCTGCAGCATCTGCAATGGCCCGTATATCAACGGAGCGACATCAACCGGGGCAGTCGCAACCACAAACCATACCATTGCGGTCGATCCGACACAGATTCCCTACGGATCCAAGGTTGTCATTAACGGCCAGGTTTATGTGGCGGAGGACTGCGGCGGGGGAATCAAAACGAACTGTATCGACATCTATGTCGAAACCCACGAGGAGAGCGACGCAAAAGGAGTTTACTATACCGATGTATATCTGCTGGAGGAATAGCGGCCTGCCACCGGGTTGACAGATATTTCAAAGTTGGATATAATCGTTTCGAACATTGCACTGAGTTATTATGATCAGGAGGATAAGGAATGTATTCGATCGAAGCAGTTGATAAAGTCGATAAGGAGATAGCGGATATCATCCGTGCCGAAATTGCGAGACAGAACGCGCATATTGAACTGATTGCCTCAGAAAACTGGGTAAGTACAGCCGTAATGTCTGCAATGGGGAGCCCGCTCACAAACAAATACGCAGAAGGATATCCCGGAAAAAGGTATTACGGGGGCTGTGCCTGCGTGGATGAGGTTGAGACGCTTGCGATTGAACGCGCGAAAGAACTGTTTCAGTGCGAATATGCAAATGTTCAGCCGCATTCCGGTGCACAGGCGAACATGGCAGTCTTTTATGCCATGCTGAAACCGGGTGACACGGTTCTCGGCATGAGCCTGAACCATGGCGGGCATCTGACCCATGGAAGCCCTGCGAATATTTCCGGATCTTATTTTAACGCAGTTTCTTACGGAACCAACGATGACGGTGTAATCGACTATGATGATGTACTCCGTATCGCAAAGGAATGCAAGCCGAAGCTGATCGTAGCCGGAGCCAGCGCCTATGCCCGTACCATCGATTTTGAGGCGTTCCGCCGGATCGCAGATGAGGTTGGCGCGTATCTCATGGTCGATATGGCTCATATTGCGGGCCTTGTCGCGACGGGGCTTCATCCGAGCCCGATTCCGTATGCCGATGTGACGACTACGACGACCCATAAAACGCTGCGCGGACCGAGGGGCGGAATGATCCTCTCCAGTGCAGAGAACGCAAAGAAGTTCAACTTCAACAAAGCGGTATTCCCGGGCACACAGGGCGGCCCGCTGATGCATGTCATCGCAGCCAAGGCTGTCTGCTTTAAGGAGGCCCTTCAGCCGGAATTCCAGGAATATGCAAGACGCATTGTCGCAAATGCGAAAGCACTGAGCAACGGACTCATCAGCCGCGGCATCAGCATCGTATCCGGTGGAACGGACAACCATCTGATGCTGGTTGACCTTCGCGGAACAGAGGTGACGGGCAAGGAGCTTGAGAACCTTCTGGACGAAGTAAATATTACGGCAAACAAAAATACCGTTCCGAATGACCCGAGATCACCTTTTGTGACAAGCGGCGTTCGTCTCGGCACCCCGGCGGTTACCTCCAGGGGTATGGTTCCTGAGGACATGGACAAAATTGCGGAGGCAATTGCAATCACCTTAGAGAGCCGCAGCAATATGGACCGTGCGAGGGCGATTGTAAAAGAACTGACAGACAAGTATCCGCTGATCGGATAATTAAAGGAGCAGAGCTATGAAGATGTTTGACCCGAGAAACCGCAGGAAACTCACCGCCATTGTTGTGATTATTCTTGTTCTTGCGATGGTCATCCCTACAGTAATTGCATACCTGATCTGAAAACGTATATGAGACCAGGAAAAGCAGAACGATTGGCAATTCAAAAAAAAGTGACCGGGTGCATGGCAGCGGGAGATGATATCGCTGTCGTGTTTCCGGTCGGCACGGAAGGGACACTCGAAATCCTGGAGAACTCTTACGAAACACTTCAGAAGAGACTGTCCGCAGGTTTCCTGGAGGAGACCCGCACAGCCTGCCTTGAAAGCCGCTTGGAGATACCGGGAAGCCGGTTTGGTCAAATCCTGGAAGCTGCCGGAAAGGCGGGCGTACACGCGTATCTCCCTCTTGAAATAAGCGGATTTCTCGGAGGATTGTGGATGATGGCGGAAGCCTCCGGCACAGGCCTTGAGCTTGACATGCGCCGGATTCCCGTGCTGCAGCATACGATAGAAGTCTGCGAAGTGACAGGAGAGAACCCCTATATGATACCATCCGGGGGTTCTCTTTTGCTTGCGCTGAAATCGGGAGAAGCGTTCTGCGGTGAACTTCGCCGAAGTGGAATCCCGGCTGTTTGCTGCGGCCGGGCCAATGCTTCTAACGACAGGCTTTTATTCAGTGGGGAAATAATCAGATATCTGGACAAGCCGCCAAAGGAGCTTCGCCCGGGTTATAATCCGGCGGGGACCGAAGCAGAACAGGAAGAAAAATGAAAAAAATCAATATAGTGCTTCATGAGCCGGAGATTCCGTCCAATACCGGGAATATCGGCAGAACATGCGTTGCGTGCGGCGCGGCGCTTCATCTGATTGAACCGCTTGGATTTCATCTGAGTGAAAAGGCGATCCGGCGTGCCGGGATGGACTACTGGAAAGACCTGGAAGTCCACCGCTATCTGAATTACGAGGATTTTGTCAGGCAGAATCCTGATGCCGAAGTCTTTTACGCCACAACAAAAGCCGCAAGGGTCTATTCCGATGCGGCTTACGGCGATAACTGCTTTATCATGTTCGGCAAAGAGAGCGGGGGAATACCCGAGAGCATATTAAGAGAACATGAGGAGCGATGCGTCCGTATCCCCATGATCGGGGATACGAGATCGTTGAATCTTTCGAATTCTGTCGCAATAATACTGTACGAAGCGCTGCGGCAGTCGGGATTTGAAGGTCTCCGGGTGCCGGACATTCCTTCATTCCTCACGGACTGAGAATTTATACCCGATGCCCCATACGGTCGCGATCGACCAGAGCGGATGATCCTTTATTTTTTCACGCAGACGCTTAATGTGCACATCCACGGTTCTTGTGTCTCCGACATATTCATAGCCCCATATGTGATCGAGCAGCTGTTCTCTTGTGAACACCTGGTTGGGGGAGGAAGCAAGGAAGTATAAAAGTTCCAGCTCCTTGGGCGGCATATCGATCTGACGTCCCTTGTATGTGACACTGTAATTGGAAAGATTGACCGATAGATCCCGGTAGGACACTGCTTTACAGTCGGCAGCATTCGGAGTGCCGGACTGCGGATTGTAGCGGCGCAGTACGGCCCGGATTCTTGCTACAAGCTCCTTGGAGTCAAAAGGCTTGCTGACATAATCATCGGCGCCCAGCTCAAGCCCGAGAACCTTATCAAAAGTATCGGTTTTCGATGTAAGCATAATGATCGGAACATCTGAAATCTGACGGATATCACGGCAGATCTGGTATCCGGTAGTGCCGGGAAGCACGAGATCCAGCAGAATCAGATCCGGCTGATACTCCTGGCATGTCCTGAGTGCGATGGTCCCGTCATTCAGAATTTGAGTGTCAAAGCATTCCCGGGCAAGGTTCAGGGAGACCAGTTCCGAAATATCAGGATCATCATCGATAATCAGTATTTTCTGTTTGGCAGTCATTCTGTGTAATGCCCCTTTCGCTTTTTATCATTTGTAACTGTTCAGCATTCCGAACAAATGGATTTTGAACAGTTACTGCTATTTAATCTCTACGATTGTCACGCCGGCATCTCCCTCTCCGAATTCCCCGAGGCGGAAGGAAGCAACATGTTTATTTTTTCTGAGATAATTGTGAACGCCCTGCCTGAGAGCGCCGGTTCCTTTTCCATGGACGACCCGCACTTTTTTGAGGTGTGCGAGCCTTGCGTCATCCAGATACTTGTCAAGCTCCGCAACCGCTTCATCGACCGTACGGCCGAGAAGGTTGATCTCCGTTGAAACGCCTGCCGACTTGGACATCCTGATTTTTCCGGAGCCGGTCTGTACCGCTGTTTTTGAGGTGATGACGGGTTCGTCGATCAGTTCCAGGTCGGAGATATGTACTTTGGACCGGATGATGCCCATCTGAACAAACACATATCCCTTTGCATCCGGCCTGCCGCTCACTGTTCCTTTAAGATCCATGCTGGCAACCCTGACCATATCGCCGGGCTTCAGATCCTTTGCCTCCAGCTTCTTTGCAGGCTTCCTCGAGGCCGCGGCACTCGCCATTCCGTTTTCCGCCTTCGACATTCTGTCGCGGATTGCCTGGCGTTCCTTTTCCATCGCAGCGGTATCCACGTGATCCTTCTGGAATTTATTGAACAGCTTCATGGTCTTGTCCGCATATTCCTTTGTATCACGAAGAATGGCATGAGCCTGCTCGTTCGCCTCTCTCAGAATCTTTTCTTTCTGTTTTTCCGTACGCTCGCGCATTTCCGCGGCTTTCCTGCGGGCTTCCTCGAGTTCAGAGCGCAGCCGCTCCATCTCCTGACGCTCATTTTCGATGGAGATCCGGTTTTCTTCAAGGGATGTCAGGACGTCCTCGAAGGACTCATCCTGCTTGCCGATCTGCTCCCGCGCCTTTTCAATGATATGATCCGGAAGACCAAGCCGTGAAGAAATGGCAAAGGCATTGCTCTTTCCGGGCACACCGATCAGAAGACGGTAGGTGGGACGCAGTGTTTCTACATTGAACTCGCACGAAGCATTGCTTACACCCGGCGTGGACAGCGCAAATATTTTCAGTTCGCTATAGTGCGTGGTAGCCGCCGTGCGGATCTGCTGGGCATGCAGATAGGAGAGAATCGCTATCGCGAGTGCTGCTCCCTCCACAGGGTCGGTTCCGGCACCGAGCTCATCAAAAAGCACCAGGGACCGGTCATCCGCCTTTTCCAGAAATGACACGATATTTGTCATATGCGCGGAAAATGTGCTTAGGGACTGTTCAATGCTCTGCTCGTCGCCGATATCGGCATATATTTCATCAAACACGGACAGCTCACTCTGGTCTGCTGCCGGGATGTGAAGGCCCGAAAGCCCCATCATTGTGAGAAGGCCCACAGTTTTGAGGGACACGGTTTTTCCTCCGGTATTCGGACCGGTAACGACAAGCAGGTCGAAATCATCACCCAGCCGGATATCGATCGGGACGACCTTTTTCGGGTCAATAAGCGGATGGCGGGCTTTGCGGAGCCGGATGCGTCCTTCCGTATTGAACACAGGCTCAGAGGCGTTCATATCCATGGCAAGACGTGCTCTGGCAAAAATGAAATCCAGGTCTGTCATAAGCTGGAGATCGAGAAGAATTTCCTCAATATGTTCGGAAACCTGTTCGCTCAGGACTGCCAGAACGGCCTCAATCTCTTTTTTCTCCTGAAGTTCGAGCTCGCGGATATCGTTGTTGAGCTTCACGATCGCCATCGGCTCGATAAAAAGGGTTGCGCCGGTGGAAGACTGGTCGTGAATCATTCCGGGAACCTGGTTCTTATACTCGGCTTTGATTGGAATACAGTACCTGCCGTTCCGCATGGTTACCACAGAGTCCTGGAGATAGGTACGGGCACTGCCGTTCAGAATCGTGTTCAGCTGGGAGTGGATCCTGTCGTTTGCGGTTTTAATGCCGCGCCTCACGCGGGAAAGCCCCGGGCTTGCGTCGTCACTTACCTCATCCTCCGAGAGAATGCATCTTCGGATTTCGGAGGACACGGGAGAGAGCGGTTCCAGAGTGCTGAACATGGCTTCGAGAGAATCGGACGGAGCATTCGCTTCGGCCCTTTCCTGCCGGCCGAAGGACTTCACCCGGGACACATTTTCCAGCAGGCGGCTCAGGGTCAGCAGCTCGGGAATAGAGAGGGAGCTGCCGATTTCAAGACGTTTCATGGATCCCCGTATATCCTTTATGCCTGCAAAGGAAATGTTTCCCTTGCGGAAGAGCCTGGTCAGCGCGTCGGCAGTCTGCACCTGCATGAGACGGATTTTTTCAAGGTCCGTCATCGGAGAAAGCTCCCGGCAGAGCTTCTGCCCGGGCTCCGACGAAGCTTTGGAGACCAGGAGACTGATGATTTTATCATATTCTAATGCGGTAATTGCTTTATTGTTCATATGTTCTCCAATCTGAATATCTATGGTTTCTATTCTACATGATTTTCATGTAATTGAAAAGAAAAAAAACCATGTTTATTCATAAATTGTTCACAAAAAAATGATAGGATATTCATGTCATATGTATGTGTTCCGGCCTGCGGCCGGTTAGAAAGGCAGTACAGTCAGAATGCGTTTTATAAACGAACTTCACGAAGGAGACAGGATTAACGGAGTGTATCTCTGCAAGCAGAAAACCTCTGCTGTGACGAAAAATGGAAAACCGTACGAGAACATCACTCTGCAGGATAAAACAGGGACCCTGGACGGAAAAATCTGGGATCCGAATTCCAACGGGATTGATGATTTTGATTCGATGGACTACATCCATGTCACCGGAGATATCAGCACATTTAACGGAGCGCTTCAAATCAGCATCAAGCGCGTGCGGAAGGCACAGGAGGGAGAGTATATACCGGCCGACTATGTGCCGGTCTCCAGCAACAGCACCGACGACATGTACGCAAGGCTTCTGGCTTATGTCGACAGTGTGGAGAACACATACCTGAAAACCCTGCTGAATCGCCTTTTCCGGGAGAATGATGCGTTCAAAAAAGCCTTCTGCAGCCGCTCCGCGGCGAAATCGGTGCACCATGGCTTCATCGGAGGCCTCCTGGAGCATACCCTCAGCGTTACAAAGCTTTGCGACTATATGGCTTCGGCCTATCCGGTGCTGAAAAGGGATCTTCTGATCACCGCTGCGCTTCTGCATGATTCGGGAAAAACGAGGGAGCTCTCGGATTTTCCCCAGAATGACTATACGGACGAGGGGCAGCTTTTGGGGCATATCGTGATCGGCGCGCAGATTATCTATGAGACGGCAGGGCAGATTCCGGATTTTCCGCCGGTTCTGAAAAATGAACTGATTCACTGCATTCTGGCACATCACGGGGAACTGGAATTCGGCTCTCCGAAAAAGCCTGCGCTGGCTGAGGCCGTTGCGCTGAATCTGGCGGATAACCTCGATGCAAAGATGGAGACAATCACCGAGATCTTCGCATCCGATAAGGGGAAGAAGGACTGGCTTGGATTTAACCGGCTGTTTGAATCAAATCTGAGACGCACGGGAGACGTTTGACATGAGGGAGTATGTAAAGGGAGATATCGTTCAGCTGAAAATTGAGGATATGGGAATTCATGGTGAAGGCATCGGCAAAGCCGATGGCTTCACCGTTTTTGTTAAGGATTCCGTTATTGGCGATACAGTCACGGCAAAGATTATGAAAGCCCGGAAAAACTATGGCTACGGGCGCCTGATGGAAGTGCTTGAGCCTTCCCCTGTCAGGACAGATCCCCGCTGCCCTGTCGCAAGGCAGTGCGGCGGCTGCCAGCTGCAGATGATGAAATACGAAGAGCAGCTTCGCTTTAAGGCAGGAAAGGTAAAGGGCGATCTTGAGCGGATCGGCGGTTTTCACGATCTGCCGATGGAAGAAATCATTGGGATGGAGGATCCCTTCCGATACCGCAATAAAGCGCAGTTCCCGGTAGGGAAGGATAAAAATGGCCGGATAATCACCGGGTTCTATGCAGGTCATACCCACAGCATCATCGAAAACCGCGACTGTGTGATCGGACAGGAGGTCAACAGGGATATTCTGGATATAATTACAGCGCACATGGAACGGTACCGGATTGAACCTTACGACGAAACAACAGGAAGAGGGATTGTCAGGCATATCCTGATCCGCTGTGGATATCACACCGGCGAAATCATGGTCTGCCTGATTCTGAACGGGCGAAAGATTCCCCATGAGGATGAACTGACAAATGAGCTCAAAAAAATCCCAGGCATGACCAGCATCAGCGTCAACATCAACACAAAGCGCACAAACGTCATTCTGGGAGAAGAGATCAGGACGATCTTCGGACCGCCATACATCGTTGACCGGATCGGAGATGTGAGTTATCAGATTTCTCCGCTGTCCTTCTATCAGGTGAACCCGGTCCAGACAGAAAAGCTTTACCAAAAAGTCCTGGAATACGCGGATCTCAACGGAGATGAGGTTGTCTGGGATCTTTACTGCGGAACCGGAACGATTTCACTGTTTCTGGCCGGCAAGGCCCGCTTCGTCCGCGGAGTCGAGATTATTCCGCAGGCGATTGAGAACGCCCGGGAGAATGCGTCGATAAACCATTTTTCAAACACAGAGTTTTTTGTCGGCAGGGCGGAGGAGGTTCTTCCGGCACAGTATGAAAAAACAAAAGAACATGCCGATGTAATCGTAGTGGATCCCCCGCGGAAAGGCTGCGATGAAGTTCTCCTGCAGACCATGATCAGGATGCAGCCGGAAAAAATCGTCTACGTGAGCTGCGACAGCGCAACACTCGCGAGGGACCTGAAATACCTGTGCGAAAATGGCTACACCCTGCGGAAAGTCTGCCCTGTGGATCAGTTTTGCCAGACCGTACACGTGGAGACGTGCGTACTACTCGTTAGGGAGTCGATATCTG
>CAMOXX010000006.1 GCA_946629475.1 uncultured Blautia sp.
ATAATCCAGTTTTTGTGATAATCACAATTTCTTCACATGCAAATCGCAGTTTCTAAACATTTTACACCCTAACTAAATCAAAAATGTCCTTGACAAGGGGAGCACTTTAGTTTCAGCCCCTCTCCTCTTCAGCTATGTATCAGTAGACAGACAGTCTCGACGTGCGGTGTCTGGCAAAACTGATCCACGCAGCATGCTTTTTCTATATGGTACCCCGCCTGCAGAAAGGATGGAAGGTCGCGCGCCAGACTTGTCGCCTTACAGCTGATGTAGATAATGCGTCTGACACCGTAGCTCAGGATTTTCGGAAGAGCTTTCGGATGTATACCGTCGCGGGGCGGATCCAGAATAATCAGATCCGGTTTCGTCTCCACTTCATCAAGGATCTTAAGGACATCACCGCAAAGGAAACGGCAGTTATCAATGTGATTCATCTGCGCATTCCGGCGGGCAGCCTCGACAGCCTCCTCCACAATCTCCACACCGATCACTTCTTTTGCGTTCGCCGCCGCAAGCTGGGCAATTGTCCCGGTACCGCTGTAGAGATCATAAACCACCTGGTTTTCCGCTGTACCGATATACTCCCGCACTTTAGAATAAAGAACCTCTGCTGCTCCGGAATTTGGCTGGAAGAAAGAGAAAGAACTGACCCGGAACCGAAGTCCCAAAAGTTCCTCGCTGAACCAGTCCTGACCCCTCAGGATAATAGTTCGATCGCTCTGTACCACATCGGAGAGAGAATCATTTATAATATGAAGCACTCCGACGATCTTCCCGTCCAATTGCATACCGCACAGCCGGTCAGCCAACGGCCGCAGATCGAGATGCATCTGGCTCGTAGTTACGATGTGAACGAGGATCTCTCCTGTTTTCGTGCCTTCCCTGAGAAGAAGGTGCCGCAGATAACCGATATGCTGCATTTTATGATAATAGGGGATATTTCTGTCGAGGAAATACTGATGAACCGTGTTCAGAATACGCACGAAATCCGGCGGAACCAGCCTGCAGTTGTAGGCTGTCAGCACGTCATAACTGCTGCCCTTTTTGTGAAGTCCAAGCGTAAGCGGCCCGTCTTTATATGCATCCCCAAAAGAAAACTCCATTTTATTCCGGTATTCGAATTCTGACGGGCCGGCAAATATTCCTTCCCAGATGTCCGATACGTCCCCTCCGCATTCTTCCATAAACGGCAGAAGAAGACGTTTGATCTGCTCCTCCTTCATGCTGAGCTGGTCCTCGTAGGACATTGTCTGGTACATGCAGCCCCCGCACGAGGGGAAAATCCCGCACTGCGGCTCCCTCCTCTCCAGCGGGGATTTTTCAAGGACGTCAAGAAGCCTTCCCTCACATTTTCCGCTCCTTTTTCTGCTGACAGCAAAGCGGATTTTCTGCCCCGGGATTCCGTTTTTCACGATAAACTCCGTATCACCGGATCTAACAACTCCACGATTCGGGTAATCGACCCGTTCGATCACCCCTTCAAGAATATCACCCTTCTTCACGATTCCTCCGATGCCTCTCTGATCACCTTCCAAAGGCTTCCGTCAGATTCTATAACATAGTTCTGGCTGCTCAGCCGGATTGTACTGACCGAAGTGAAATTGTACCTGCAGGTATCGCCGGAAGCCAGTTCCAATTCAATATAGAAAGGAGTTTCCTCTGAATGGTCATGGGAATTACCCATGATGATCGTATTGCTGAGCGCGAAATATACCTTCTGTATCATATCCGGATCATCAGAAACAAATTCCGGCGTCTTCTCATCCACCTTCAGATTCTCTCCGTAAGCCCAGCGCACCTTTACCGGGTATATCCCCTTTTTCCCGTCGTTTACCATCCTGGAGGTTACATCCCTCTGATCAAAGTTGAAAAGGAACCCGGCAATCTCATTATCAACCCCGAGGCTGCTGTATTTTTCATCATCGGTCACTGAGCATCCCGCTGATGTCATAATCAGCAGAAAAAGAAGCCCTGTTCCAATAATCCGGCTTAAAACCCTGCGCATATTGTTCTGTCTCCTTTCGGAAAAATAGCCCCGGTTGCTCCGGAGCTATAATCATGTGTTTCCGATATCTGTTATTTCTCGCTCTCATCCTCAAAATAATCTTCGAAGTCCTCATCGAGGTCATCCTCGAAGTCCTCCAGATAGTCAGGAGTAAAGAAACGGTATACTGCAATGGCAATCGCAGCGACAGCAAGCACTGCTGCAACAATGCAGAGGATGATCAGGACTCTTTTTTTCTTTTCCTCACACAATTTTTCCCTGATATCAATCGCAGCAAGCAAATCGACCAGTTTTTTTCTCATTGTCAGCATGTTTATCATCTGCAGGTACCTTCCTTTCGTGTTGTTTGAGTGTGTTCTGCTCATAAGCACTGCCGAAAAATGCATGTCAGAACCGTCATTGCACTTTCTTTTTATAGTATACCATGTTACTCGGATGAAATCCATAAAAACAAATGCAATTCGAACAATTTTTCTCTGATTTTTCCGCCTCAGATTTTTTTCAGTCTGGCAAATCCGGCAAACATTTTTTTGACTCCAAACCGGTCAAAGTCCACTGTCACCTCGTAGTCCCTGCCGCCTTCTTTGATATCCGTCACGATTCCGACGCCGAACTTTACGTGCCTGACCGTATCCCCTGTACCGTACTCCAGAGGCTCTGCATGATTCACCGAAGTCTGAGCTCTCGGCCTGCTCTCCTGCATATAGGGTTTTGCCCGGAAAGCCTCCTTCATTCTGGAATAAACACTGTCGCCCTGCAGCATTTTTTCCCTGTCCGGCTTTTTCTCCTGCACTGCGTAGCCCAAATCGACCAGTTCTCTCGGGATCTCGCGGACGAACTGTGATACATTGTGAAACTGTACTTCACCGCGGAGCATTCTCTGCCGGGCACAGGTAAGGGTAACGCTTTTCATTCCCCTGGTGATCCCAACATACATCAGGCGGCGCTCCTCCTGAAGAGCAGAATCACTCTCGCTCCGGTATATCGCACTGCCGCCCGGAAACAGTCCATCCTCCATGCCTGTGATAAACACATAAGGAAATTCCAGTCCCTTGGCACTGTGCAGAGTCATAAGAAGGGTATAATCACTGGCGTTGTCCAGAGTGTCAATATCTGCCACCAGAGCCACTTCCTCCAGAAAGCCGGAGAGAGTCGCCTGCCCTCCCCTCTCAGCCATCGCGTCCTGATAAGCCTGCACTTTTGTGATCAGTTCGTCGATATTCTCAAGCCTTGCTTTTGCTTCGTCGGTGTTCTCTTTTTCAAGATCTGCCGCATAGCCCGTAGAATCAATGACGTCCTCCAGAAGCTCCCTCACTGTCAGAACCTCTGCTTTTGTCCGGAGAGCCATGATAAACGTCACAAAGGAGTCGATCTTTGGCAGGCTCCTTTTCACTGCAGGGATCTCCTCGGCGACGCGGAGGGCATCAAAAAAGCTGACCTGCATGTCGTCCGCATATTCCTGCACCCTTCCCTGCGTTGTATCTCCGATTCCACGCTTCGGGACATTCAGGATTCTCCTGACTGACACGTCATCCTTCGCATTATCGATCGTACGCAGGTAAGCCAGAAGGTCCTTGATCTCCTTTCGGGAATAGAAATTGATGCCGCCCACAATTTTGTAGGGAATGCCGGCTACCAGAAGCTTTTCCTCAAACAGACGGGACTGGGCATTGGTACGGTAGAGGACAGCACAGTCCCGGTACCCTGCCCTCCCCTCCCGATGCAGCTTTTCAATCTCGCCGACAACATATTCCGCCTCCTCAAACCCATTCAGAAACTGGCGGAAATGAATTTTATCTCCTTCTTCGTTTTCCGTCCAGAGGCGCTTTTCCTTGCGTTCCGTGTTGTTGGCGATTACATGGTTGGCCGCCTCCAGAATATTCTGCGTTGAGCGGTAATTCTGCTCAAGCCGCACAACCTTCGCATCCGGGAAAATCTGTTCAAATTCCAGGATATTCCGGATATCCGCTCCCCGGAACCGGTAGATCGACTGGTCATCATCGCCCACCACGCAAAGGTTCCGGTATTTTTCGGCAAGAAGGCTGACCAGCCGGAACTGGGCATAGTTTGTATCCTGATACTCATCGACACAGATATAGCGGAATCTCTCCTGATAGTAATCCAGAACCTGCGGATGCTTTTCGAACAGTTCTACCGTCCGCATAATCAGATCGTCAAAATCAAGAGCATTGTTCTTCCGGAGCTGAGCCTGGTATTCTCTGTAGACTGCGGCAGTTTTCTTTTCATTGAAGTCATACGCTTCCTTCTCCGCATCCTCCGGGGTATAAAGCTTATCCTTATAGTGGGATATTTCCGCCATAAGGGCCTTCTCTTTAAAAACCTTTGTATCAACATTCAGCTTCCTGCAGACTTCTTTTATGACGGTCTTCTGATCATCCGTATCATAAATAGCGAAATGATTGTCAAATCCCAGAAAATCAATGTGGCGTCTCAGTATTCTGACGCACGCGGAATGGAAGGTGGAAACCCAGACGGCTTCCCTGCCTGTTCCGACGATCCGGTCGACTCTCTGCCTCATTTCATCCGCCGCTTTATTGGTAAATGTGATTGCCAGGATATTCCACGGACTGACTCCCGATTCGATCAGATACGCGATCCGGTGTGTCAGAACCCTCGTTTTACCGGATCCTGCCCCGGCCAGGATCAGCAGAGGACCCTCTGTATGGAGAACAGCCTCCTGCTGGGGCTGATTGAGTGTTTCATATGAACTCATGTTTGTTTGCTGCTCCTTTATCCTTTTCTCTGATTTTCAGCTGCAAAGCACCCTCCTGTTTTCCATAACCGGGCGGTATTCATACGGATGTTCAGCCCGGCTCTGTCATCAGAGACTCCAAAAAACCATTTACAACCTGTATCCGACACTTTATAATATATGGGAATCGATTTGCTGATTTTTTGCATGTTTATGAAACAGAAAGGAACTTGCATGACAGACGAAAAAAAAGAAATGTTCCGGCAGATAATGGACGTCCTCAAAGGAATTGACTATATTGAGCCCTCTGATCTGCCGAACATCAATTTATATATGGATCAGGTTACCACGTTCATGGAGGAACAGCTCGCCGCGACCAAGCGCCACAGCGATGATAAAATTCTGACCAAAACCATGATCAACAATTATGCTAAAAATAAGCTGCTCCCCCCTCCCGATAAAAAAAGATACTCAAAAGAGCATCTTCTTATGCTCATTTTTATTTACTATTTTAAGAATTTCCTCTCGATCAGCGATATTCAGACGCTCACCGAACCGATTACTGAAAAATACTTTCAATCGGACAACGGCCACGACATGACTTACATCTATGAGGAAGTGTTCCGATCAATCAAAGACCAGTCCTCCTACCTTCAGAAGGATCTTCTGAAGAGATACAATATGGCAGATGAAACCTTCAAGGATGCGCCGGAGGAGGATCAGGCCTTTCTCCGGGCATTCTCCTTTATCTGCCTGTTAAGCTTTGATATCTACATGAAAAAGATTATGGTAGAAAGACTGATCGATGCTCTGAAAAAACCTTAATCACTTTTTTTATTCATCCTGGCAAAGACCATCTCGTATCCGTCATTCCCGTAATTCAGGGAACGGTTGACACGGCTGATGGTCGCCGTGGATGCTCCCGTCTTTTCGGAGATATCCAGATATGTACGTTTTTCGGTCAGCATCCTTGCCACTTCAAACCTCTGGGACAGGGACAGCAGTTCATTGATGGTGCAAACATCCTCAAAAAAAGTATAGCATTCCTCTTTGTTCTCCAGGCAGAGAATAGCCTCGAAGAGATGGTCAACCGCCTCTGTTCTAATTGTTTTGCTCATCGTTTGCTCTCCTTAAGATTATCGTTAGGTTATATCAGCATTTTAACACGCTAAATTGTGAAAAGCAAGAGCCTTTACTTTTTTTGATTTTTTGTTATACTATTATTCATATTTCAATACAGGAACGGAGAATCACTATGAGCAGCTTTTTCAATATGGATAATCCTTTTTTCAGGTTTATGAGCAGAGTCGCGGATCTGATGATCCTGAACATCATTTTTATTGTCTGCTGTATCCCTGTCGTAACAATCGGTCCGGCACTCACCGGAATGTTCTACACGACTCTCAAAATGGTACGGAATGAGGAATCCTATATCGTGCGGGGCTTTTTCCACTCATTCAAGGAAAACCTCAGGCAGGGAATCATCATTAACCTGATTATGATCGCTGCCGGGGTCCTGCTTTATTTTGACCGTCAGATTGTGCGCAGCAGCATCGGCGGTACCGCCGGAAGCGTGATGCTCGTCGTTTTCGGAGCCATGGCCGTCTTTTACCTGATGATTTTTATCTATATTTACCCTGTGCTTGCGCGTTTTTACAATACAATCAAAAATACGTTCATCAACTCGCTGCTGATGTCGATCCGCCATCTTCCCTACACGTTCCTGATGATCATCGTCACCATTCTGCCTTTCGGTATTCTGTTTCTGCCCGAAGGCATGGCAGCTGTTCAGTCGATTCTGATGCTTTTGATGATTCTGATGGGTTTTGCGGCAATCGCATACTGCAATTCCTTCTTCCTCGTGAAGATTTTTGATAATTACATGCCGAAGGAAGAAGAAAGCGAAGCCCAGCAGGCGGACGAAACGCCGGAAGATACCAGTGAAACCAGTATATAGCAGATAACAATCTTACAGGAGTGTTTTTACTTGGAGAGCAAATTAGTCAGGGATAAAGTGATTATCCTTTATATTCTTCACTATTCCGGGAGAGAGATGAGCAATTCAGAGCTTTCGGAGATGATCCTGGAAATGGATGATATGGATTACTTTCGCATTCAGGAAGCCCTTAGCGATCTCGCTGACGGTGCTCTTGTCAGCACCCGGCAGACACCCGGGACAACATTCTACCAGATCACGGAGGAAGGCGTCACAACCCTCAACAGCCTCAAAAACGAAATCCACAGGGAACGGCTGAAAAAGCTTGATCTGCTTCTGGGAAAAAGTCCCGAGCTGGACAGCGAACGGCTGAGAGCTCTCGCGGAGTATTACCGGACTCCCGACGGGCGGTTCGCCGTCAGATGCCGTATTCTGAGGGAGCATTCCGTTCAGATGGAGTTTACGATTCCTGCCCCGTCGGAGGAGGCCGCCAGAACCATCTGCCTGAACTGGCCCCAGAAAAGTGAAGTGCTGTACGAAAAAATAATGGAGGAGCTCATGTGAGCCCCTCCTTTTTTTTATGAATCTTATCCAGGTACTCCCGGATCGTCCTCTCATACCCCAGCTCGCCGGGAATATAGAACTTTTCGCCGCGGATCTCGTCAGGGAGATACTGCTGTTCCACATAATGCCCGGGATAATCATGCGCATACTTGTAGCCGATACCATGCCCTAGCTTTTCGTGCCCTCCGTAATGCGCGTCCTGCAGATGGACCGGCACTGTTGTCCGGGTTCTTTTAACCGATTCCATCGCCGCGGAGATCGCGTTCACGGCAGAGTTGCTCTTCGGGGCGCATGCCATATAGGCTGCCGCCTGCGCCAGGATAATCTGGGACTCCGGCATCC
Source organism: uncultured Blautia sp. (assembly GCA_946629475.1). GTDB lineage: Bacteria > Bacillota > Clostridia > Lachnospirales > Lachnospiraceae > Blautia_A. The sequence continues at coordinate 7,561 of CAMOXX010000006.1, forward strand.
CGACGCGCTCTACCTCCGCCGCTGCAGCGGAGGCCACACAGATCGCCATGGGATCCGCATTTCCGATATCCTCCGACGCGAGGATCATGATCCTCCGCGCGATGAATTTTACATCCTCCCCCGCATAGAGCATCTTTGCCAGATAATATACTGCGGCGTCGGGGTCGGAGCCCCGCATGCTCTTGATAAATGCCGAGATGATATCGTAGTGATTATCTCCCTTTTTATCGTAATTTACGACACGCTTCTGAATGCATTCGGATGCGACGGGCAGGGTGATGTGAATCAGGCCGTCCCCGCTCCTTTCCGTTGTCAGGACTCCGAGTTCTACCGCGTTGAGCGCCGCTCTTGCGTCTCCCCCAGCCATGTCCGAGAGGAATGCGAGGGCATCTTCATCGATCACGGCCCGGTATGATCCCATGCCTTTTTCCGTATCGTTTACCGCTCTCAGAATCAGTTTCCTGATATCCTCTTCGGAAAGAGGCTGGAGTTCAAATACAACCGACCTGGAGAGCAGCGCGCTGTTCACTTCAAAGTAGGGATTTTCCGTTGTCGCGCCGATCAGAATCACCGTGCCGTCTTCGACGAACGGGAGAAGATAGTCCTGCTGCCCTTTGTTGAACCGATGTATCTCATCAATAAAAAGGATGGTTTTGCGGCCATACATCCCCAGAGTATTCTTTGCCGCCTGTATGACATCCTCCATTTCCTTTTTGCCCGATGACGTAGCGTTGATCTGGGTAAAATCCGCGCTGGTCGTGTTGGCAATTACTCGGGCGAGGGTGGTTTTCCCGGTGCCGGGAGGTCCATAGAATATGACAGAGGTCAGCTTGTCAGCCTTGATTGCCCGGTACAGAAGCCTGTCCTTCCCCACAATATGCTGCTGCCCCACCACCTCATCGAGTGTGGCAGGGCGCAGTCTCTGTGCAAGAGGGGATTCCTTTTCAAGAGTCCTTGATTTTGCGTATTCAAACAGATCCATCAGGAATTACTATACCTCTTTCTCTTTCATCTTTAAATACCGGCGCTCGATCTCGGCCGCAGCCCCTTCTTTTCCAATCTTTCCGGTATCCAGATAAAGGTCATAATATGCCGGATCATCCCAGTCCTTTCCGGTGAACCGCTGGCAAAGATCGAATTTCCGCCGGTCGTCCCTCCGCATAAAGCGTTCCAGCTCTCTCGGAGAACCGCTCATCTTTTCAGCCGCGTCCTTCATCCTGAAATCCCAGGAGGCATGAATATACACCCGCAGCACTCTCGGAAACTCCCGCTCGTTCAGGATAAAGTTGGCGCATCTTCCGATAATGATGCAGTCCTCCTTCTCCGCGATCTCGCGGATTACTTTCGCCTGATAGTTGAAAAGATTTTCATCCGAGGTAAAGCGTTTGCTGTCCGGCGGCAGCAGTTCACGGGAATATGTTCCGGTCCGTGTTCCGAACAGCGGCCTTGACGCAGTCGAATACTCATCCACCCGGCCGAACAGCCGGGCATTGATTCCGCTGTCCTCCGAAGCAATCTGAATGATGTTCTTGTCATAGTAGGCAATTCCTAGCTTTTTGGCCAGATTGATCCCAATCGTACGGCCTCCGCTTCCATATTGCCGGGCTATCGTAATCACACAATGACTCATCTCTAACCCTCCTACTCTCCCAGATATGCGGAGCGGACCGCCTCATTGTGAAGCAGATCCTCCGCTATTCCCTCCATAGTTATCTTTCCGGTCTCCATCACATAAGCCCTGTCCGCAATAGACAGTGCTTTTTTCGCGTTCTGTTCTACCAGAAGAACGGTGGTCCCGCTTTTGCTGACAGCCTCAATGATATCAAAGATTTCATTTACATAGATCGGTGAAAGCCCCATGGACGGTTCGTCCATAACAATCAGACGGGGTCTGCTCATCAGAGCCCGGCCCATGGCAAGCATCTGCTGCTCTCCGCCCGAGAGTGTCCCGGCCCGCTGATTCTTTCTCTCCTCCAGACGCGGGAACCGTTTGTACACGATCGAGAGGCTCTCCTCGATTTCTGCCTTATCCTTTCGTGTGAAGGCTCCCATTTTCAGGTTATCGTAGACACTGAGCTGCGAAAACACCCGCCTGCCTTCCGGTACATGGGCAATGCCCATCTCCACGATTTTATGCGCGGGGACCTTTGTTATATCCTTCCCCTCAAAAATTACAGAACCCTGTTTGCTGCTCAGCAGGCCGGTCAATGTCTGGAGTGTAGTCGTTTTGCCTGCTCCGTTGGCACCGATCAGAGCGATTACCTCTCCCTTTTCAACCTCGAAGGAAATTCCCTTCAGCGCATGAATCACGCCATAGTAAACGTGCAGGTTGTTAACGGTAAGCATAGCCATGAATCTCTGCCCTCCTATTCGCCCAGATATGCTGCGATTACTGCAGGATCGCTCAACACTTCGGAGGTAATTCCCTGTGCAAGGGTTCTTCCGAAATTAAGTACGGTCAGCTTTTCGCAGATACCGCTCACAAGTTTCATGTCATGCTCGATCAGCAGAATCGTCATGTCAAAATGGTCGCGCACAAACCGGATCGTCTCCATAAGCTCGGATGTCTCATAGGGATTCATGCCGGCAGCAGGCTCGTCAAGCAGAAGAAGCTTCGGCTCGGTAGCCAGGGCTCTCGCAATCTCCAGCTTGCGCTGCTTGCCATAAGGCAGATTCCCGGCAAGGAGAGCAGCCTCCTTGTCCAGGTCAAACACCTTCAGGATTTCCATGGAACGCTCATCCAGAGTGTTCTCTACCCTGCGGTATTTCGGGAGCCTCAGGATTCCGGTCAGCGTACTGTAGCTGTAATGATTATGAAAACCGGTTTTAACATTGTCGAGCACAGGCATATCCTTGAACAGGCGGATATTCTGGAATGTTCTGGCGATTCCAGTCTTATTGATTTCGATGGTGTTCTTTCCGGTGATATCCTTTCCGTCCAGCCGGATAATCCCTTCTGTTGGTTTGTAAACCCCCGTCAGCAGATTGAACACGGTGGTTTTCCCCGCCCCGTTCGGTCCGATCAGTCCGTACATCTCTCCCTTTTCAATGGAGAGATTAAAATCATCCACTGCATGAAGCCCTCCAAAGGAGATAGAGAGCCTGTTGACTTCAAGAATTGCCATCCTGCTCTCCCTCCTCCCTCTTTTCGGACTTGTGTTTTGAAAACAGCTTTTCGCGCAGCCGGCTTCTCAGATCGAGTGATGCCGGAGCCCAGTTGAACAGCATGATCACAATCAGGACAATCGCATAGATCAGCATCCGGTAATTGTTCAGGAAACGCAGCATTTCGGGCAGCGCTGTCAGCACTACCGCGGCTATGATAGATCCTGTCAGATTGCCGATTCCGCCCAGAACGACAAACACAAGGATCAGGATCGATGTATTGTAATCAAACTTTTTAGTGTTCAGTGTCGCAAGGTTATGCGCATAAAGCACACCGGCAACACCCGCCAGTGAAGCGGATATCGCGAACGCCAGCAGCTTGAATCTGGTAACCGGAATGCCGATCGACTCTGCAGCGATCCGGTTGTCCCTGGTCGCCATAATTGCGCGTCCGTTTCTGGAATTGATCAGGTTCTGTACTATGATCAGTGTGACGATAATCAGAACCACACCAATTGTAAAAGTAGAATTTTTCGGTGTTCCCGAAATTCCAAGGGCTCCTTTTATAATCTGCCTGCCATCCGGCTCCATATGCAGATCCATTGCGCTTGTCGTGCTGAAATGAAGTCCGTGGCTGTCAATACCGGCATACAGGACATTCAGCAGGTTTTTGATGATCTCGCCGAAAGCCAGTGTGACGATTGCCAGGTAATCTCCCTTAAGCCGAAGAACCGGTATACCGATCAGGATGCCGAACACTCCCGCAAATGCAGCTCCGATCAGGATTGCCAGGATAAACCTCGGCAGATCGGGCAGCGTATTTCCAACAGCGTTGGAAAAAAAGGCACTGGTATATGCTCCAATACACATGAATCCGGCATGACCCAGGCTCAGCTCTCCGGAAATACCTACCACAAGGTTCAGGGAAAGCGCGGCAATCACATAGACGCAGAGCGGAACCAGAAGTCCTTTCAGCAGACTCGAGATATTCCCTGTCGCGATCATGATCTGCATAACCGCATAAGCGGCGATCACAATCCCGTAATTCAGCATGCTTTTCCGGAGCGTTTTGCGGCGCATGCTTTTTATAATATCAATATTGTTCTGTTTTTCTCCCATCCTGCCACCTTACACTTTCTCCTGAACGTTCTTGCCGAACAGTCCGGACGGTTTTACAAGCAGAACGATAATCAGAACACCGAAAACGATCGCATCGGCGATCTGGGATGAAATATACGCCTTGCTCAGAATCTCAATCACACCGAGAAGTATCCCTCCGATCATCGCCCCCGGAATAGAACCGATTCCGCCGAACACCGCCGCCACAAACGCCTTGATGCCGGGCATCGCTCCCGTATAAGGCGTAACGATCGGATAGGCAGAGCACAGAAGAACACCGGCAACAGCTGCCAGCGCAGATCCGATCGCAAATGTGAGTGAGATGGTTCCATTCACATTCACACCCATAAGCTGGGCCGCATCCTTATCCTCGGAGACTGCCTGCATCGCATGACCCTGTTTTGTTTTTCCGACAAACAGCGTCAGGCAGATCATAATAATAATACATGCAAGAATGGTAACGATTGTCGTTCCGCTGATAACCAGCTTTCCATCCCCAAAGGAGAGGGATGGCAGCTTTATGACATCGACAAATGTCTTTCCGTCCGCGCCGAACATCAGCAGAGCTATGTTCTGGAGCAGATAGCTGACGCCTATGGCCGTGATCAGCACAGCCAGAGGGGATGAGGCTTTTCGAAGCGGCCGGTAGGCCACCTTCTCAATTGTGATTCCCAGGATCGTGCAGACAGCCATTGCAATAACGACCGCCAGTATGCCCGGCACTCCTGCCCTGGTCAGCAGCATCAGAACAACATATGCTCCAACCATGATGACGTCACCGTGGGCGAAGTTCAGCATCTTTGCGATTCCATATACCATTGTATAGCCAAGTGCGATAATGGCATAGACAGATCCAAGGCTTATTCCGTCTTTCAAATAGGTCAGAAAACTCATTTAAGTACCTCTTTCCGGTTGCTCCCTGCCGCCCCGCAGTTTAAAGGACGGCTGTTTATGCGAAAAGGGACAGCCCCAGATGGTTCTGGCGGCCGTCCCCCTCTAATCGGATCAGTCCAGTGCAACATATTCACCGTTTTCGATGACAACGGCTTTCGGCTCCTTTTCCGGTTCGCCTGTTGCGGGATCCCATGTGATGGTTCCGGTCAGGCCTTCAACTGTAATATTACCCATGGAAGTCTTCATCAGGTCGCAAAGATCGGACGCGCTCATATCCGGTGTGGCTCCTGCGTCCTCGAGCGCAGCCTTGATCGCATAAATTCCGTCGTACGCATCAGCGCCGAACTGAATCGGAACAAGACCATCAAAAGCTTCTTCGTATGCAGCAACGAAATTCTGAGTCATTTCGTCCTCCGCGTTCGGAGTAAACGGAGTAAGGAGCATCAGTCCTTCTGCCAGGGAAGTGTCAAAGTTTTCAACCGTAAGGATTCCGTCCATACCGTCACATCCGAAGAAGGCCGGAGTGAAGCCCATATCGGAAGCCTGTTTCAGAACAAGCGCAGCTTCCTGATAGTAGAACGGAAGGAATACCAGATCCGCTTCTGCATCCTTTGCTTTGTTGAGCTGCGCGGAGAAATCGGTCCTGTTGTCGGAGAATGCCTCATTTGAGACAACCTCAAGGCCCTGGTTCTCTGCTTCTGCGACAAAGCTCTCCATAATACCGGTGGAATACGGATCAGAACTGTCGTAGATAATTCCGATTTTGGTACCCAGCTCGTGGGAGCCGATAAACTCAGCGGATTTTGCTCCCTGTGCAGGGTCAGCGAAGCATACACGGAAAGCGTTCTCGCCTGTGATGCAGTCTACCGCAGAGCCTGACGGGGTGAGGAGGAACATATTGTCATTCAGAGCTTCTCCTTCCACTGCGATGCAGGGAGCACTGGTAACGGTGCCGAGAAGGAGCTGCATGCCCTTGTCCTTAAGATCATTGTAAGCATTGACGGATTTTTCAGCATCATGTTCGTCATCAGCAGTCAGAAGCTCGACCTGGCTGCCATTGATGCCGCCGGCCTCGTTGATCTCATCAACTGCAAGCTGTGCGCCGTTCATTACGGAAATTCCATAAGCGGCTGCTGCGCCGGTAACCGGGCCGATCGCGCCGATCTTAAAGGTGCCTTCCTCGGCAAAAACAGCTGATCCTGCAGACATCACCATAGCCGCTGCTGCGCAGACACTGATAAGCTGAGTCATTCTTTTCATGACTTTCATCCTCCTTTTTTAAACCTTATTATGCCACTGCCTTCTTCGCGATTTCAGCGAGAGCTGCAAAACCTTCGGCATCATTTACTGCCATCTCGGCCAGCATCTTCCTGTTGATGTCGATGTTTGCAAGCTTAAGGCCATGCATCATCTGGCTGTAGGAAATACCATTCATCCTTGCAGCCGCATTGATTCTGGCAATCCAGAGCTGTCTGAACTGGCGTTTTTTCTGCTTACGCCCTGCATAGGAGCTGGCGAGTGCTCTCATAACGGACTGCTTTGCAATCCTGTACTGTTTGGAGCGTGCTCCCCTGTAACCTTTTGCCAGTTTCAGAACACGATTATGTTTCTTCTTTGCGTTCAAGCCGCCTTTAATTCTTGCCATTGTTCTATATCCTCCTGTTCTTCTCTATCTCTATTCTGATCAGATGTACGGCATTGCCTTTTTCATGTTCTTTACGTTTGTTGGATCAGTAACCGTAGATTTTCTCAGGTTTCTTTTTCTTTTCTGAGACTTTTTGGTAAGGATATGGCTCTTGTAGGCTTTGTTGCGGATTAATTTGCCTGTTCCCGTTACTTTAAAACGTTTTGCTGCTGCTCTGCAAGTTTTGATTTTTGGCATTTTGATTTCCTCCTGTCTTTTATCGGTCTTTAACGTTTTTCCGTTAAAAACATCGTCATGCTCCTGCCTTCCAGCTTCGGAGCCTTATCCATCGTTGCCACATCCGAGAGCATCTCCGCAAACTGCTCAAGCACTTTGCGGCCTCCAGCCATGTGAGCCATCTCTCTTCCGCGGAAACGGAGGCTTACCTTGACCCGGTCTCCTTTGGTAAGGAACTTTCGGGCAGTATTTGCCTTGGTGTTGAGATCATTGGAGTCGATATTCGGTGACAGACGAACCTCTTTTATTTCGATCGTCTTCTGCTTCTTTCGGGCTTCTTTCTCCTTGCGTGCCATTTCGTAACGGTATTTTCCGTAGTCGATAATCTTGCACACCGGTGGTTTTGCCTGAGGAGCAATCTTGACCAGATCAAGACCTGCCTCCTGTGCTTTTGCCAAAGCCTCACGCGACGAAACGATTCCAAGCTGCGCTCCGTCCGGGCCGATCAGACGTACTTCTCTGTCCCTGATCTGTTCGTTAATCATGTAATTGCTAATTGTTTTGCACCTCCTGCCCTGAATATGTCGGTGCCCTGCGGCACCAGCTGCTCCTTTTGATCCATATACGCCCTGTTTACCTCCGCACAAAAAAAGTGCGGAACACAAGTTCCGCACTAAAATACACACAAACCAGACCGGAAAACGGCCATCTGTTCTGTATTAACCCGAGTCACTGAATCGTGCTGAGGTGAGAGCGGAAACTCTGCTTGGATTTTCACGTACTAAGTGATCATAGCACAGCAGCTCTCTTCTGTCAAGGAAAAAGTGAACTCTTTTATCTGTTTTTGAGGAAATCAGGAATCTGAATATCCTTTTTCTGAACCGTACTGGCCGGTCTCTTCTGATTGAACGGCGTCGTGTTCATCGTCGGAAGAGTATAAGACGGAATAGAGGATCCGCCTGCCTGGGAGGATGTCGGAATCGATGATGTTCCGGCTGTCCTGCTCTGGTTATAAGAAGCTGCTCTTCTGCTGTACATGGAAGAACTGCTTCTTTCACGGGTATTGCCCTGTGCGGCCGCATCCGTAAGCCCGGTGGCGATAACGGTAATTCTGCAGTAGTCAGCGACCGTATCGTCATACATCGCGCCGAAGATGATATTGGTGTCCTCACCGGTAAGCTCCTGAACATAGCTTGCGGCATCATTTGCATCCATCAGCGAAATATCGCCGGAGATATTGATAATAACATGCGTAGCACCCTGGATGGTGGTTTCAAGCAGCGGAGAAGATACCGCGACCTGAACGGCCTCCATAGCCTTGTCATCACCGCGCGCTTCGCCGATTCCGATATGGGCGATGCCCTTGTCAGTCATGACGGTCTGCACATCCGCAAAGTCGAGGTTGATGAGAGCGGGCAGATTGATCAGGTCGGTAATTCCCTGTACAGCCTGCTGCAGAACCTCGTCCGCCTTACGGAGAGCTTCGGGCATGGTCGTCCTGCGGTCCACAATGTCAAGCAGCTTGTCGTTTGGAATAACGATCAGTGTATCCACCGCTTTTTTCAGGTTTTCAATACCGGAGAGGGCATTGGTCATTCTTGTTCGTGCTTCAAAGCGGAACGGTTTTGTCACCACGCCGACCGTAAGAATCCCCATCTCCTTCGCTGCTGCAGCGATAATCGGAGCTGCACCGGTGCCGGTACCGCCGCCCATACCGCAGGTTACGAACACCATATCGGCCCCGTCCATCAGCTGCTTCAGTTCTTCAATACTCTCTTCGGCAGCTTTCTGCCCGACCTCAGGCTGCGCGCCCGCGCCGAGTCCCTTTGTGATTTTTTCACCAATCTGAAGAACCGTGGGGGCCTTGCAAAGTGTAAGAGCCTGCTTATCCGTATTTACGCCGACAAATTCGACTCCGCCGATTGCTTCCTCAACCATTCTGTTTACTGCGTTGTTGCCGGCACCACCTACGCCGATTACTATTATCTTGGCAGATGATTCAGCCTCGTTTGTCATAATCTCTAACACCGGACTTCCTCCTTTATCCTAATCAACAGTCCTTGTCTGTCTCTATTTCGTGTCACATCTTGTCGCATACAGGTACATCATATATTTTTTTCCCGAAATTATCAACAGATTTTTTCAATTTTTTACAATTTTTTTAAATCCTACCAGTAGATTCCCTCGTACAGGGAGTCATAATAGGCTTCGTCATACATTCCGGTTTCTTCCTGATAACCCTCTTCACTGTATATATCGTCGGAATAGGATTCCCCGGAATAGGCCTCATCAGAATATGCCTCGTCAGAATAGGACCCGTCAGAATAGGATTCATCAGAATAGGACTCGTCAGAATAGGATTCGTCAGAGTAGGATTCATCGGTCTCCTCCCCTGAATCTTCATCCGCAGAGTCATCACCCGGGTTTTCCGCCTCGAGTTCATTATCTTTAAAATAACTGTCGATCGAAGATCCTTCTGCCCTTTGTCCCGCTGCGTTCCCTGTCTCCTCAAAGGTGATCAGCTTGGAATTCTCGGTAACACTTTCAACATGAAGGATCCCCTCTTTATCCTCGATTTTCGGAAGAATCGCGAGAACCCTCGCTATTTTGTCCTCAAGGTTTTCATTTTTTCCAAGGCTGACCGTGACATCCCCATAGACCAGATCAACCTGCTTTTTATCATTGAACCGGACGTAGTCCGGGAGCCTGTCATCTTTCTGGAAAATCGTCGCCAGGGTGACCGCTGTGCCAAGCACTTCGCTTCCCTTCACCGGCAGCTTTTCATCCATGGCAACCTGCTGTGCCACAATTCCGCTGAAATACGGAATTTCCTCCTCTCTGGCAAAAGAGGCATCCACAAAGACCCCGTTGCGGTCGAAGTAGACATAGCTGTCAAGGTACCTGATGCATCCCACCGGCTTCTTTTCGTTGAAATTGATCGCGATGGAATCTCTGGATAATCTGGTAACCGACCAGCTGTCCACCAGGTATGTGTCCCGCGATCCGTCGTTTTTGCAGAGAAGCGGGGCGAGAATGGAATTGTTGGCGAACGGGCGGTTCAGTACCATGCTCTTAACTTCGTCATCACTGTATTTTGTGTTCCCGCGTACCTCCACACTTTTTACCTCGTATGTGGTAAAAAGTACCATAGAGCATGCAGCAGATGCTGCCAGAAGAATTCCGGCCGTCCAGAAAAGGACTCTTTTTTTTGTCAAAGCTCCGCTCCTTAAAGTGCATGAACATATTCCTTGAACATGTTCCCTCTCTGCTCATAATTCTCAAACTGTCCCCAGCTTGCGCACGCCGGTGACAGCAGGCAGGCGTCCCCCGGCTCCGACAGTGTACTGCATACCCGGACAGCCTCCTCCAGGTTATTGGCCAGCACAATGTCCGTAAAGCCCAGGCGGAAGGCAGCATCCCGGATTTTCTCCCTTGTCTGTCCGATCAGGATCAGCGATTTTACTTTTCCGTCAAACGACCGTATCCACTCGTCGTAATCCGCTCCTTTGTCATACCCGCCCGCAATCAGGAACGTCGGCCTGTTCATAGCCTGGATTCCTTTGATCGCAGCATCCGGGTTGGTTCCCTTTGAGTCGTTGTACCAGGCAACACCGTTCTTTTCTGTCACAAACTCGATCCGGTGTTCCACCGCATTGAAGTCTTCGGCGCTTCGCCGGATACTGTCGACAGGGACACCGTAGGCACATGCCATCAGGGCCGCGGCCATCACATTTTCATAATTATGTTTTCCCAGCAGCTTCAGATCACCGGTTCCGGCAAGGACCGTCTCACCAGTTTCTCCGTTCTCCGGGCTTCCGAGCCTTAAGATAATCTCATCACCCCTGAGATAAGCTCCCTTTATGCCCTCTGGAAGCTCCTGTTCGCTGCTGAAAAACAGCACCTGCGGCACGACATCCTTCGCAAACTCTCTCAGGACTCTGTCCTCATAATTCAATATGCAGAAATCATCCGGCTTCTGATTCTTTGTAATCAGTTCCTTTACCCGGATATACTCCTCCATCGTGTGGTGACGGTTCAGATGATCCTCTGTAATATTCAGGATCGCGCTGACCTTGGGAGCGAACTCCTCGATCGTCTCAAGCTGAAAGCTGCTGATCTCAGCGACTGTCACGGTGTCATCCGTCATCTGCAGCGCTTTGGAAGTATAAGAGGTTCCGATATTCCCCACAACAAACACAGGGCTGGTATAATCGCTCATGATCCTGCCGAGCAGCGCTGTCGTGGTGGTCTTCCCGTTCGTCCCCGTAATGGCGAGAACGTCTCCCTTCCCGGCGCGATAGGCAAGCTCCACCTCGCCCCATACCGGGATGCCGTGTTCGCGGAAGCTCTGCACGGCCGGTATGTCTGTCGGGACCCCCGGGCTCAGAATCACAAGATCCAGCTCGTCCAGAAGCTCTTCGGGCACTGTTCCTGTTACAATCTCGATAGGGCTTTTCCCGCCGATCCGGCTCCGGATAATATCAGGATCCGCCTTTTCATTTCCGTCAAAGATTATACACCGTGCGTTGAGTTGTGACAGCAGCCGGAACGCTCCGGTACCACTCACTCCCGAACCGAATATCAATATTCTTTTCCCATCGAAATTCATCTTACATCCCCCTCTGAAAAGAGTAAGCCATTGTAACTGTTCAGCACCTTCACAGATACAAGCCATTTTACATTGCAGCAAATGCGATCAGGCACATGACCGTGGTCACGATAGAGAACACCGTCACAATCCTGGTCTCAGACCAGCCGCACAGCTCAAAATGATGATGGATCGGTGCCATTTTAAAGATTCTCTTTCCGTGTGTCGCCTTAAAGTAGCTCACCTGGAGCATTACCGAGAGCACTTCTACCAGATAGATCAGTCCGACCAGAAGGATAAACAGCGGCATCTGCATCATGTATGCCATGCCCGCAGCAAAACCTCCCAGTGCGAGAGATCCGGTGTCTCCCATAAATATTTTCGCAGGATAAGCATTATAAAGGAGAAACCCCATCAGTCCTCCGCATACGGCGGCTGAAATCGGCTCAAGCCCCGCTCCCTTTACCAGCGATACCGCCGTAAAGAAGGCGGCCACCACCAGTGTTACCGTGGAAGCAAGTCCATCCAGTCCATCCGTAAAGTTTGTCCCGTTGACCGTACCGATCACCGCGAAAAAGATCAGCGGGATCGAGAAAATCCCGATGTTTATCGTTTTCCCTCCGGCGAAAGGAACAATCATGGAAAGATCAATATGATTGATTTTCACCATCCAGAAAGCGAATACCGCTGTCACAACGATCTGCAGAAGAAGCTTCTGCCAGGCAAGCAGACCGTCAGACCGGTGCAGGATCACCTTCAGATAATCATCAATAAAGCCAATCGCTCCGAAGCCCAGTGTCAGGATCAGCACCGGGACAATTCTCGGATGCCCCGGAATATAAAAGACCGATGTGACGAGAATGCCGGCGAGAAAAATCACGCCTCCCATTGTTGGTGTTCCTGCTTTTTTAAGATGGGCCTTCACCCCATCTTCTCTTTCCGTCTGGCGCATTTTCAGATTTCTGAGAAAAGTTATGACAAACGGTCCCAGAATTGCACTGACCGCGAATGATATCAGTACAGGAAAAACAAAATGTGCATCCATATTCATACCTGCCTTCCAAAATTACTCTCCGGAGCTGAACGAGCAAGGGATTATTCCATCCCTGCTTCCTCGTTTGTCACTCCTTCACTTTCCATATTATTACCCTCGTAGGGATCTGTATCATCCTCCAGCGGTGCAGGAGCACTCGTATTGGAGATTCCGTCTCCAGCCTCTCCCGTCTTCTGGTCCAGAGCTTTTGACAGAATATAGTTTCCGTAATCATCGTACAGATAATCACCATTATTATCGAGCAGGTATCCTTCGGAGTCGATCCGGTTGCCATCCCAGTCGATCCGGTTGCCGTGCTCGTCAATCCGGTTGCCGTTCGAATCGATGATCACATCATCCGACCCTCCGGTGATCCCGGTAAAGCCTTCCCACAGCTCTGTTTCGGGTGTCCATTCATCCGGTTTTTCATCCATCTGGAAATTGAGATACGGGAAGAGCTCGTACAGAATGCCCTGCGCGATATACTGCGCATACATACTGTTGGCCTGATCCTCAACTTTCGGCTCATCCACAACAACATAGATGACAATCTGCGGATCGTCCACAGGTGCGAATCCGATAAAGGATACCAGATATTTTCCGTTCCCGCGGGGGAATTTTTCCGCAGTGCCGGTCTTTCCGCCCGAGCTGTAGCCCTGCACCTTGGACAGTATACTGGTTCCCTTCTGTACAGAAAGCTCCATATAGCTCCTGATATCTGCCGAAATGCCTGCGGAAATGGTCTGTCTTGTCAGGGTCGGGGCATAGGTTTTTACCGTCCCCCCGTTCTGGTCCCGGACCTTCGAAAGGAGCCTCGGCTGATAATAGAATCCTCCGTTGATGACTGAGCACAGCGCATTGACTTCCTGAATCATCGTGCAGGTAAAGCCCTGGCCGAAAGACGAGCATGCAAGCTCTGTTTCTCCCATCGTACTTGACGTATGAATGCTTCCGGTACCCTCGTTCGGAAGGTCAATACCGGTCCGGCTTCCAAAGTTGAAGAGCCCCTGCGACCTGATAAACTGCTCGCTTCCCATCGCATCCGCAATCTGCATCATGCCGTCATTGCAGGAGTTGGCAATCACTTCTCCCAGAGTCTGGTTCCCGTGTCCTTCGGGGTATGCCGTACATTTGATGGTGGTAATGCTTCCGGTCGCACCGAAATTTTCGTAACCGTCGCAGAAGAATGTGTCCGATTCACTGATCTTTCCTTTTTCCAGCGCGGACGCCATGACGATCGGTTTTACCACTGATCCGGGTTCATAGGCATCCGAAATGCAGTAATTGCTCCACAGTTTATTGAGGGCGGCGGCTGCTTCTTCGTTACTCATCGCCAGAATCTCATTCTCCGAGTAGTAATTGCTCAGATCACGGGGATCGTTCAGATCATAACGGTCTCCTCCGTCAATCGCAAGGATTTCTCCCGACGAAGGGTCTTCAACGATGACGCCGACATGGGATGCTCCCATCTTCTCATTAAAGGCATCCACATATTTTTCGACAATCTTCTGAATCTCGATATCCAGCGTAATCTGGATGCTTTTACCGGCAGTCGGCTCAATGATCGTCTGTTCAACATCCGCCTCGCTGTTAAAGTAGCCGTACTGCCTGCCGTCCACTCCGGACAGCGTTGAATTGTAGTATCCTTCCAGTCCGGTGTCTGCCACATCCCTGCTGTTCGTAAAGCCGATGGTATCGCACGCTGTGGAGCCATAGGGGTACACACGGAGATAGTCCTCCTCAAACCATACTCCCTTGATGTTGTTTCTCTTTTCCTTCTCGGCTTCTGACAGGTCGCTGTCATCCGGAATAGTCCGATATTCTTCAAAGGCCTTTTTCTGATCCACGGGAAGCTCCCGTTTTACGATCTGGTACTGACTCTCCCTGGTCTTTTCGTCATTGAGGCGTGATTCAATGTCCTCTCTGTCAACACCGAGATATTCCACCATCGCGCTGATGGTCGGCTCAGCATATTCTTCGCTGCTGTTTACCGCCTTACAGTCCAGGATCACAGTGTACACTTTATTGCTGGTAGCCAGAAGATTACCGTTCCGGTCATAGATATCCCCGCGTTTTGCGGGGAGTACATTGCTTTCGTATTTTTGCTGAGCCTGGCTCATCACCTGTTTTTTGTATTTGTTTCCGCTCGTCGCATTGATCACGGTCAGCCGGACGACCAGAGACGCCAAAGCCAGCAGTACGACGGTAAACAGTACTGCCAGCTTTTTCTGCATGCGGATATTGAACGTTTTGTCGGCTTTCTGCCTGTTCTTTTTTTTGCTGCCGGCCAATATATCACCTACTTTGTATCCGGAACATCCTGAAACTGCCTGAAATAGCTCCTTCCTTCGGTCTCATATGTCTGTATCTGGTTTTCGTCCGGCAGCTTCATGCCCAGACTTCCGATCGCCTTCTGCCGGATTTCATTCAAGTCAATATTTGAAGAAACCTGGCTGTAGTAGGCATCATTTTCCTCTCTCAGTGAATTCAGCTCACTCTCCAGCCGGGTCACTTCCTTTTTTTTGTTTGTGATTTCTGTCTGAAGCTGAAGATAATGAATGCTTACAACCAGGATCATGGCGCAGGACAAAACGAGGAGCGCCACATACCCCGCACTGATATCCGATGCCTTACGGCGGTTTTTCAGAGCGGTCTCACTCAGGTTTTTCCCCGGATTCCGATCAGGATCACGCAACGGCCGGGGTACCGCGCTCTTTTTCGCGTTTCTCCGGGGAGTGTATTCCGACTCATCCGGAAAAGCCCTGGCCGCACTGCCGTCAACATAGGCGCCCGCTCTTGAAGAAACATACCCGCGGGAAACCTGTCTTCCGTTCTGTGCCACAGTGAGCACCCCCTCTCCCTGTCATTCCTTCCTGTTTTTTTCTGCCTGTATCTGTTCAGCATTCCGAATGAATGGGTTCTGAACAGCTGCGTTTACTTTCTCTCAAATATCCTGAGCTTTGCGCTCTTTGATCTGGGATTTTCCTCCATCTCCTCCTCTGTCGGCAGGACAGGTTTTCGTGTCACCACATGTCCCCTGGAAACCCTGCCGCACACGCAGACCGGAAAGTCCGGCGGGCAGATGCATGGATTTTCATTGCGGCGGAATGTATTTTTTACGATCCTGTCCTCCAGAGAGTGAAAGGTAATAATACAGAGCCTCCCGCCTTCATTCAATATGTCTATCATTCCGTCCAGCGAATCACGGAGCACGTCAAGCTCATGGTTCAGTTCGATCCGGACAGCCTGAAATGTCCGTTTCGAAGGATGCCCTCCTGAACTCTGCATTCGAACCGGTATGGCCTTCCGGATCACTTCGTTCAGCTCTCCGGTAGTCCGGATCGGCGAAGCAGCCCTGGCTTTTACAATGCCGGAAGCAATCCGCCTCGCACAGCGGTCCTCTCCATAATCGCGGATTATACGGTATAATTCTTCTTCTTCATAACCATTGACAATATCATACGCCGTCATGGATTGTCTCTGGTCCATTCGCATGTCCAGCGGCGCATCGAAGCGGTAGGAGAACCCCCTCTCCTCATTGTCCAGCTGCCAGGAGGATACCCCGAGATCCAGAAGGATGCCGTCCACCTTCCTGATCCCGATTTTTTCCAGTTCATCGACCATATAACAATAATTGCTGCGGATGATCGTGGCCTGTCTGAATGCAGCCAGAGTGTCACTCGCAGCAATTATTGCGTCCTGGTCTTGATCTATGCCAATCAATCTCCCCTTGGCAGATAGTTTTTTACATACCTCAGCGGCATGTCCCGCGCCTCCGAGCGTTCCGTCGACATACGTCCCGTCCGGTTTTACCTGTAAGCCGTCAATCGTTTCACGAAGAAGTACGGATTTATGATGAAATGTCATAAGTACTCCTTGTTGTGTTGGCTGATGGCAAAGCAATAAAGGCCCTTCTTTCCTGTATTGCCCCTGCCCTGTGCATCATGAAGGAACTGTATCGGCTCCTATATTCTGATGCCCATGTCCAGCATGCTTTCCGCAATGCTGTCCATATCATCATAGCTGCAGTTTTCGCTCCACTTTTCTTTGCTCCAGACTTCAATCCGATTGAGATTGCCCGTGAGCACCACATCCTTATCAAGCCCTGCAAACTCCCGCAGAGTCTGCGGCACAAGGATTCGTCCCTGTTTGTCCAGCTCACAGGATGTTGCGCCGGCGACAAAGAATCGTGAAAAGGTTCTGGCGTGTTTATTGGTAAGCGGTAATTCGCGGAGTTTTTCTTCAAAAGCCTCCCATTCATTCATGGGATAAATGGATAAGCAGCCATCCAGCCCTTTTGTCAGTATGAACTCTTCCCCCAAGAGTTCCCTGAACTTTGACGGGATGATCAGACGCCCCTTCGCGTCGATCGTATGGTTGTACTCACCCATGAACATGCTGCTCACCTGCCTTTTGAAGGATGCAAATCTCCCCTTTGCACCTTACAGCGCAGCCGCCGGAAAAGTCTGCCACTTCTCCTCCATCAGCCACCACTATTTACCACTTTTTACCACTTATGTGTTTATTCTACTCCATTCATGCTTAAAAAACAAGAGGAAATTTCATTCAGTGTATAAAAAAGAGAGGGGCCGTTAAGGCTCCTCCCTTTTTTCCCGTCCGGCATTCTCCTGCCGGTTTTTGATTTTTTCTTCCAGCTCCTGCTGGTAGGCGGCTTCTCTCTCCTCCTGAATACGCTCCCGGATTGCTGCTTTCGCGGTCGCTTTCTCCTGCTCCGTATACTCAGGACGGGCATTCTCTATTCTCTGCTCGATCCTCTCCTGGAAATCCGACTGCTGGTAGAATTTTTCTTCTCCCTCCCGCCGGATCTCCTCCCGTTTTTTCGCCAGAGACGAGCGCACCAGGCCCTGAATGCCGAACCAGACGATAAACACCAGGGACAGGAGCAGGGATGCTCCGATATTCGTCCCGGGAACCAGAAGCTTATCGGTCCTGAGCCATTCACAGGCAAAACGGATCACACCGTACGCTGTCATATATCTCAGATAGATCTGCCCGTCATAGCGGATATGACGGCTGCTGCCGAGCAGCCACAAAAACAGGATCAGGCATAAAAGGCTCTCGATCAGGAATACC
Source organism: uncultured Blautia sp. (assembly GCA_946629475.1). Classification (GTDB taxonomy): domain Bacteria; phylum Bacillota; class Clostridia; order Lachnospirales; family Lachnospiraceae; genus Blautia_A. The sequence continues at coordinate 25,255 of CAMOXX010000006.1, forward strand.
GGCGTCACCTGTACATAGGTGATTCCCGCGTCAGTGACAAGATTCTCACGCATCAGATCCGTCACTTCCTCGGGGCGGACGTCCGCAATCGGAATCTGCATCGCGTAAAACCAGTTTGTGTATTCGCCAAAGGAAGACCGGTTAAAGTAATCTCCCCATCTGCCCACAGCCTGTGCAATGGCGCCTCCCAGCACAAGCACATCCGCCGTCTCATAGAATGCTGTGCCGGAAATGAGGCTGAAAATGCGTACAAATACGATGGCTCCGAGAATCGCACCGTAGACTGACATGCCCCCGTCCCGGAGATTCAGGATAGAAACCAGGTCACCATTGTACATTTTCCAGCTGCACAGAACATAGAGAGCTCTGCCGCCGATCACGCCGCCGATCACTGCCAGGGCGCCGGCCCCGAGGATCCTGTTAATGTTTTTCCCCTGTCTTCCGGCGTGAATATAAACGGTAAAAAGCCCCAGGACCAGACCCAGCGCGAGCATTGCCCCAAACATTGTGAATTCCATGTTCAGGATGCGGAACGCACGCGGGACACCCTCAATATAAAAATGCAAATTTGGAAATCTTATAATCATATACTGCCCTTTAAACGTTGAACCGGAACAGGATCACATCTCCGTCCTGCACAACATAATCCTTTCCTTCCATCCTGACCAGGCCTTTTTCACGCGCGCCCGCATACGAACCCGCATCCAGCAGATCCCGGTAGTTCACGACTTCCGCCTTGATAAATCCGCGTTCAAAATCCGTATGGATCTTGCCTGCTGCCTGGGGCGCTTTGGTGCCGATTCTGATGGTCCATGCCCTGGTTTCGTCCTCCCCGGAGGTAAGAAAGCTCATCAGTCCAAGCAGATGATAGCTTGCCTTGACCAGTTTTTCGAGCCCGGATTCCGCGAGGCCCAGATCCTCCAGGAACATTTTTTTCTCATCCTCGTCAAGCTCGGCGATCTCCTGCTCGATCTGGGCGCAGATCACGAAAATCTCACTGTTCTGTTCTGCCGCGAACTCCCGCACCTTTTCCACATGGGGATTGGAGGCTCCGTCGTCCGCGAGATCATCCTCCGCGACATTTGCCGCATAGATCACCGGTTTTGCTGTCAGCAGGTTATAGGAAGCCAGAAATGCCTCTTCATCCTCATTCTCCGGCTCCAGCGTGATTGCCATATGGCCGTCCTCCAGATGCGCTTTGACCTTCTGGAGAAACTCCGCCTCTTTCGCCGCGGTTTTGTCCATGCGGGCAGTTTTTCCAACCTTTGCGATCCGGCGCTCCAGAATCTCCAGATCCGAGAAGATCAGCTCCAGGTTGATGGTCTCGATGTCACGCATCGGATCGATTGACCCGTCGACATGAATCACATTGGAGTCCTCGAAGCAGCGGACCACATGCACGATGGCGTCAACCTCGCGGATGTTCGCGAGGAACTGGTTTCCAAGCCCTTCTCCTTTGGATGCTCCTTTTACAAGGCCGGCAATATCCACAAATTCGATTACAGCCGGGGTCACTTTTTTGGAGTGATAAAAATCTCCCAGCAGCTGAAGGCGTTCATCCGGCACTGTCACGATCCCGATATTCGGGTCGATCGTGCAGAACGGATAGTTTGCCGAATCCGCACCGGCTTTGGTCAGCGAGTTGAACAAAGTGCTTTTTCCCACGTTCGGGAGTCCTACGATACCTAATTTCATTTTTACATTTATCTCCTTAAGTTTCCTTTATCTGTTGGCTTTTTTGAGCCTGCATTTCGGCAGCCCGGCAGTTCTGCTTTTCTCAAACCGGCGAACCTGCGCGCCATCCATCGGATGCTCCTTTCTGCGCCTTGCGGCACACAAAAAGAGCCCATTGCAAACATTAATTATAGCAAACGGGCTCTGGTTTCTCAATAAGCAGTTTAAAAAAACTGTAACTGTAAGTCACAAAGGGTTTCATTATATAATCCCTGACGCTGCGCTAAAAAGAGGCGGCTGCCTCGCCTTTCCTGTAATATTCCTCCAGCCTCGGCCTTGCCTTCTCATAGGCAGGCTGCAAACCGGGATCAAACTGGGTTCCCATGCCCTCCATAATGATCCGGTCAGCCTTCTCAAAATCAAAGGCTTCCTTGTAAACCCGTTTGCTCACAAGCGCATCATACACATCCGCTACTGCCATGATTCTCGCTTCTGCGGGGATCTGCTCTCCCTTAAGCCCCTCGGGATATCCGGAGCCGTCCCACCTCTCGTGGTGGTAATGTGCCACATTTTCCGCAACAGCCTTGAATGATTCATCATCTGTATTGAGGAGAATTTCATGTATGACCTTCGCACCCTCCGCCGCATGCTGCTTCATCTTCTCAAACTCCTCATCCGTAAATCTCCCCGGCTTTCTGAGCACCGCGTCATCCACGGCGATTTTTCCAAGATCATGCATCGGCGCAGCTTTGATGACATCCCTGCAGAACTCATCCGGCAAAGGCAGTATTCCGTTCTTCAGGATCTCTTCTATCAGAATCCGCACACCCTCGCTTGTCCTTTTGATATGGCCGCCGGTGGAATTGTCCCTGCTTTCGACCATCATCGCGAGGCTCATGATAAGATTATCATGCATCTCCACAATGTGCTTTGTCTTTTCATCAACCTCACTTTGCAGCTTTTCGTTGTAGTTGTCCAGAAGCCTGATATACTTTTTGTTTGCGGTATCATCGATGAATGTCACGATGTAACCGCGCCTCCGGCTCCCGTCATAAAGGTAGTTGACTTTCACATCGTAGATCCTGTCATGATCGGCATTGCCGGAATCATCCTTCACAGCATAAACAAAGGTGTTATTCTCTGTATTCCCTATAAAGCTGTCCAGAAAATGCCTGATTTTTCTCTGTGACGGTTTATATCCGAACAGTTCATCAACCGCCACATCTTCAAGCTCCGGAACAAGCTCCTTTGCGATATGATTGCTCCCGAGATAGCGGAATTTGAAGTCAAAAGAAATGTACCCGAATTTCTGCTCCTGGATCATGGAATCGATCACTGTCTCCCCCACATCATAAAGGTTCACTCTGTATGCGATGCGCAGAAAAACAAGCTCCGAAATCACATATCCAAGGGGCACAAGATCAACGCTGTTCCCAAAAGCCTTCAGCCATACAAAATATGTCAGCACACATACCGCATCCGGAATGATAAGCAGCAGCAGGATGCGCCTCGGCACATCTTTCTTTCTGATCCATGAATAGATGATCGCGGCAATCCCTGAGATAAGGAATACACACACCAGTATATAGAAAACCGTATGCATAAAACCATATTCTTTGATCAGCGCCGGTTTGCCGTCTATGACATCAAAAGAAACTGACTGATAGAAAATATCCAAATGTCCTGTCGTAAGGACAGAGGCATAGACCAGTACGCATACAGCAAACATCCCCGTACGGAGCCACCTTGGTATATTTATCCTGCACAGATTAAAAATGCCAAGCACAATAAACAGCTGCAGGAAAACCCCGCCGATGTATATGATCTGCTGAGCTATGATCGCGCTGTCCTGTTTTCTCACAACAGACGAAAGCAGATACCCAAGGGCAGAAATCGGCACAAGCGTAAAAACCATAGTAAAATTCACATCAAAATGCTTGTGCCACATAAATATATAGATCGCGGCAAATATCAGCGAAGCACCGAATATGCTGCCATAAAATATCGTTGTCAACGCATGGTTCCTCCCTTGCTGCAGAACCCGTCTGCAAAACAGAATATGCAGCCGGGCCCTTCAAAGGCCTTCCGTCCCCGATGGCACGTTACTGCATGTTCTTGTAAACCGTCATCTCTACGTTAAAGCCTTCGATCCGGATCTTCACTTCATCAGCCAGATGAGCCACGACAGACTGCTCCAGCTCGTCCCAGGCCTGGTCCGCGCCTGCCCTGCACTCATCCACATATTCCTTAATGCGCTGCTGGTAAGCCTGCATGGACCAGTTCAGGCTGGAAACCGCGCCTTCCGGCCCCATATCCAGGACAAGCGGCAGATCCTCCACAGGTTCAAAAAAGGCCCGGATCTTCCCCATAAAGCCTCTGTTGGCTTCATTTTTTCCGGATGTGGATGCGGCAAGAAGCCGGGATCTTTTCAGGGGATCCATTTTTGTGGTCGCATAAAGGTGCAGTTCAAACTGCCCGGCTTTCTTCGTTTCGATCCAGAATTCGCCATTTACATCTCCTGTGATTGCCCGCATCATTCCCATCATTTCTTCGGCAAGCAGCCGGAGATATCTGGCATTTTTTTCCGACAGCCTGTGGTAGTCCGCCACCTGGTCCGTCATCTCCAGCACGAGATCCGTCTTGTCTTCTCTGCTTGATACCTGGATTACATCACTTTTCATTGTATTTCCTCCTTGCACGGGTGCTGAACCGTTCCAAATATACGAAGCTGTCCAGCATCTGTTTATTCGAAATGCCGGACAGTTACAAATGTACCATAATTTCCCTCTATGGTCAATGCGGGCAAATGACCTGCCTTTCAATCCTCTGTGATCATCACGGCGAGACATCCGCTCTTAAAGGCGATCTCCGCCTCTTCTCCGATGATCTCATTGCTGACGGTAAGGCTCGCATCCGAAAATCTCAGAGTGTAGTCCGTAAGCGGGTACTTGAAGCCGGTCAGTGTCAGGGATGTCACATTCCCTCCCAGCGGGAACAGGGAGACGTATCTTCCTTCATAATCACTCTTTTTCAGTGTCATGCATCTTTCCGCGAGAAAGATGCAGTTATGAGGATCCTGAATCACAACAGACACCCCGGCTTCCTCCGCTGCGAGGAGAAGGCCGAGATTTGCAGTCACATGATCCAGCCGTGTCCCCGTACCCCCGAGAAGCAGTACTCTCTTTGCCCCGCGCTCCGCAGCAAGAAGCATGGCTGCATGCGTATCAGAGACATCCTTTTCCGGCTTCAGGCGGATGAACTCTGTATCTGTTTTCATACGGGAGTATGCTTCTTCCACTTTTTTATCCGGTGTACTGTCGAAATCTCCGATTGCGATATCCGGAGTCATATCGTTCCGGAGAAAAAACAGAAGCCCCCGGTCCGCAGCAATCACGAGGCAGGCCGGCACTCCACCCTGCCTTTTTTCCCTTTCCAGGATATGCTTAACAAAAACATCATCGATTGTACCACCGCTGATAATGACAGCATCATAAACACTCATTTTTTCTCCCTGCCTCACTGTTCTGTATACCCGAAAAGGCCAGAGCACCACTGCTCCGGCCTCCCATTTATGATTATTG
>CAMOXX010000007.1 GCA_946629475.1 uncultured Blautia sp.
ACTGCCGTCATTGCGGTTGCAATTATCACAGGTGTGGTGGTAAACTATTACAATCTAAAGATTACTTTGTCGTTTTTGCTGTAAAATATGCGGAAGGAGAACAGAATTATGAAAACACGGATTGGCATCATGGGGTACGGAAATCTGGGGCGCGGTGTGGAGATTGCGGTAAACGCGGCGGAGGATATGGTCCTTACGGCTGTGTTTACCAGGCGCGACCCGGCTGGCGTTAAGATCCTTTCGCCGGATGTTCCCGTGGTACGCGCGGATGAAGCGGAAAAATGGGCGGACAAAATAGATGTGCTGATCATGTGCGGCGGCAGCGCGACGGACCTGCCGGAGCAGACGCCAAAATACGCGAAGCTCTTTAACGTGGTGGACAGCTTTGACACCCATGCCCGGATTCCGGAGCATTTCGCGAACGTGGACAGTGCCGCGAGGGAAGGCGACAGGATTGCCATCATTTCGGTCGGCTGGGATCCTGGTATGTTCTCACTCAACAGGGCTTATGCAAACGCGATTCTTCCGGACGGCAAGGACTATACGTTCTGGGGCAAGGGAATCAGCCAGGGCCACTCTGACGCGATCCGCCGCATCGCCGGCGTGAAAAACGCGAAGCAGTATACGATTCCTGTGGAGAGCGCGCTGGAAGCGGTCCGCGCAGGGGAAAATCCGGAGCTCACCACACGCCAGAAGCATACAAGAGAGTGCTTTGTCGTGCTGGAAGAAGGGGCTGATGCCGAGGCCGTGGAGCGTGAAATCAAGACGATGCCGAATTACTTTTCGGATTATGACACCACAGTACACTTTATCAGCGAGGAGGAGCTGCTTCGGGATCATGCCGGCATGGCGCACGGCGGATTCGTGTTCCGGACCGGAAAAACAGGGGTCAATGGGGAGCACAGTCATGTGATCGAGTACAGCCTGAAGCTGGACTCCAATCCGGAATTTACCACCAGTGTGATGACGGCCTACGCCCGCGCCGCGAAACGCCTTTTTGACGAAGGACAGCGCGGCTGCAAAACAGTGCTGGATATCGCGCCGGCTTATCTGAGTGACAGGAGCGGTGAAGAACTGCGCGCACAGCTTCTGTGACAGCCCCCGTCCATTCGGGATGCTTTAAATGCCTTATGCGGGCAGAATATATATAATAATCAAAAAACAAGGGGATAATTTCGTGAAAATGTTCCCTTGTTTTTTGACTTTTTCTTGATAGAGAAGCAATTCTAAGGTATAATAATTATAAAGGGGGAAGTCTGCCCGTACTCCAGGGCTGCGTGTGAATGAGGGCAGGATTGAGGGAGCGCGAAGTGCGGAACAATCCATTATCTGTTTTGTCATGTGAATCATAGTAATAAAAAGGAGGCTGCTCTTCTATGGGAGATAACACATACCAGGAAAGGCACACTCTGAGCCCTTATTTTTCTATGCCGGGAGCCTGCGCATTTTCCGTAGGAACCAGTATCGGCTGGGGTTCCTTCATTGTAACCTGTACCACATATCTTTCTCAGGCAGGGATTCTGGGTACCGTATTCGGACTGCTCATCGGAATGGCGGTGATTTTTGTCATCAACCGGAACCTGTGTTACATGATCGAACGGAATCCTGACGCCGGCGGTATTTATTCCTATGGAAAAAAAGTCGCAGGGCACGACGCCGGCTTTTTGATTGCCTGGATGCTGCTCCTTACTTATATGGCTGTCCTCTGGGCAAACATTACGTCTCTTCCTCTGTTTGCACGGCGTTTCTTCGGATCCTTTTTTCAGTTTGGATACTGCTATACGCTGTTAGGATACGATGTTTATATCGGTGAAGTGCTGCTGTCTGTCGCAGCCCTCTGCCTGACTGCGCTTCTCTGCACGTTCAGCCGCAGGATACCGCAGTATATCATGATTGCCATGGCCGTTATTTTTATCGGAAGCGTGCTTGTCTGTGCCGCAACGGCGCTGGTAAAACATGGAGGCAGCGGCTATTCGTTTGATCCGCAGTATATCCCTGATAAACGTCAGATCAATCAGATCGTGAGGATTGCCGTCATCTCTCCCTGGGCTTTTATCGGATTCGAGAATGTGGCGCATTTTTCGGAGGAGATGAATTTTCCGGTCAGAAAAATCCGGACTGTCATGCTGGCCTCTGTTCTGCTTACGACAGGTTTTTATGTTCTGATGACGGTACTGTCGGTGACAGCATATCCTCCCCAGTACAGCAGCTGGCTCGAGTATATCCGCGATATGGGCAGCCTCAGCGGAATCGAAGCGGTTCCGGCTCTCTATGCCGGAGCCCACTATATGGGAAATGCAGGGGTGGGACTTCTCATGCTTGCGCTCCTTTCGGTGGTTGTGACCAGCATGATCGGCAACCTTACCGCAATCAGCAGACTGCTCTATGCTTTCGGAAGAGATCATGAATGGCTGGAGCCTCTCTCAAAAGTGAACCGCTTCCACATTCCTTCAAAAGCGGTCTGGGTTACGGTCGTTGTTTCATGCATCATCACATTTACCGGGAGGACCGCCATCAGCTGGATTGTGGATGTCACAACCCTGGGGGCTGTTATCATTTATGGCTTTTTGTCACATTTTGTTTTCACTGATGCGAAAAAGCGCGGCGACCGGATAGAAACGGGAACCGGAATCATGGGAATCATTCTGATGATCGGGTTTGCCGCAATTCTCCTGATTCCAAAGCTCATGACTGTTGACGCGATGGAGCCGGAGTCCTACCTGCTGTTTGCGGGCTGGGCACTTCTTGGCCTGATCGTGTTCCGGCTTGTGCTTGTGAAGGACAGGTCCAATCAGTACGGACATTCGGTCATCGTGTGGGTGGCGCTTCTTCTGCTGATGCTCCTGACAAACCTGATGTGGGAGAACCGTGCAACCCAGCAGGTTACGGATGATACCATGAGAGATATCCATGAGTATTATCAGGAAAAGTTTGAACAGTATGAAATCCCGGAGGAGGAGACGGGAGCGTTCCTTCAGCAGGAGGGTGTGCGCATTAAGAGCACCAATTCCAGAGGAACTCTGCTTTCATTTGCCCTTTTTATGTCGGCGGTCATCGTGATGATGAGCAATTTGCGCACAGCCCGGAAGAGGGAGTATGCGTTGATGGATCAGCTCGGTGAAGCCCGCGAATTCGGATTTCGGGATTCCCTTACAGGTGTGAAGAACAAGCATGCCTATATCCAGTGGGAGGATAAGACGGATGCGAAAATCGAGGCGGGGGATGCCGACCCGTTTGCGGTTGTGGTGTGCGACATCAATAACCTGAAGACGGTTAATGATATGTATGGACACAAGGAGGGCGATCTCTACATCTGCCGGGCCTGCAGCCACATCTGCAGAACATATGCCCACAGCCCCGTTTTCCGGTATGGCGGGGATGAGTTCGTGGTGCTGCTGTTCGGCGAAGATTATCTGGACAGGCACCGCCTGCTTGAGGAGGTCATGAAGCCGGTGTACTATGAAGACCTCCACACAAGCGTGTCCATTGCTGCGGGAATGAGCGAATTCAGTCCCGAAAGACATTATGCTCTGCTGAATGTATTTGATGAAGCGGACAAGAGAATGTACCGCCAGAAATTAAAAATGAAGACCATTGATTGAAGCTGATTATGAGGAAAGACAATGGGCAGGGATCTTGCTGAGTACATAAAAAATAGCTATCAGAATGCAATTGATTACCATTATATACAGACATATTATCAGCCGGTGATACGAACGATCACGGGACAGCTGTGCGGCTTTGAAGCACTTGCAAGATGGCTGGATCCGGCCTGGGGGCTGATATATCCGGACGAATTCATACCTGTCATGGAGCAGAACCATACCATTCACCTTCTGGACGCATGTGTGATCCGGCAGGCATGCGCGCAGCTGAGAATCGGCATAAACGAGGGGAAAGTGACGGTTCCTGTTTCGGTCAATATCTCCCGCCTTGATTTCATGCTGTGCGATGTGTATGAGATGGTAGACGGAATTGTGTCAGAGTATCAGATCCCTCATGATTACATCTGTGTGGAGATCACCGAGAGCGTTATGGCGGAGGAGCGGGAGATGATTTCGGAAATCGTCGGCCGGTTCCGGGCTGCGGGCTATCAGGTCTGGATGGATGACTTTGGCAGCGCCTATTCTTCCCTCAATGTCCTGAAGGATATCTCGTTCGACGAGCTTAAGCTCGATATGTGTTTCCTGCATCCTTTCAACCAGCGGGCCCAGAGGATCGCGACTTCCGTCATTGAGATGGCAAAAAAAATCGACATTCACACACTGGCGGAGGGAGTGGAAACGGAGGAGCAGTTCCACTTTTTCCGCGACATCGGATGCGAGAAGGTGCAGGGCTACTATTTTGGCAGGCCGATGCCGTATCAGGAGGCGCTGGATTCCCTCCTCAAAAAGGGAATCGGGACCGAACAGCCTCATGAGAGAAAATACTACGATGAGATCGGCTGGACGGACGTGCTGAGCGCGGTTCCGTTTATGACGGGGGAAGAGAGAGATTCCCTGGTCTCGGCGAGAATGCTGAACAGTATCCCGCTGGCAATGGTGGAATTCTGCGAAGATTCCTTCCGGCTGCTTTTTTATAACTCCGCGTTTGAGGAGACGTTTCCGGGTACAGGGCTTTTTGCGGGGGTGTTTTCCCGGCAGCTGCTGGGAGTTCAGCAGCCGAACAGCCTGGTTTCGGATAAAATCCTGAACCTGATGGATTCGGTCAGGGAAGGCGGCGAGGGAAGGATGCTGTTCACCAGCCGCAGGGCCTATTATGAGATACAGGCGAAATGCATTTCGCGCATGAGGGATCGTTACTGTGTGCTGATGCGGGTCAGAAACCTGACAAAGGCATCCAAATCGGAAAGTACAGACCGGCTGGATGACCTGCTCAGGCGCATTTACGCTCTCTATGAGCGCATCACTCTGATGAACATAAAGACAGATACGATCATTCCGCTTTACACGGCGACCCGGGAGGATCTCGTCTCCGGCAGAACAGGCATCCGGAAGCTTGCGGAGGAATATGCGGACCGCTATCTCTATCCGGAAGACCGGGAGGAGTATCTCCGCTTTTCCGACCCTGCGGTACTGGAGAAAGTGTTCGGGGGAACCGGGCGGACGTATGTGACCAGGTTTTTGAGAACCAATATCCGGCACGGACAGTTCGCCTGGAAGGAATATACGGTTCTGCAGGTGGATGATGACAGCTTTATCATCATGATCCGGAATGTCCATAACCAGATCATACATCTGGGAGGCAGTGATCCGGAAAATGCGGGCAAAGATTTCACACCATCCCTGCTCTGGAACAATCTGGTGCGCTCCGATCTCCTCCGGCTGTTCTGGAAGGACGAGGACAGACGTTTTCTCGGAGCAAGCAGGGCTTTTCTGGACTACTACGGGTTTGTCTCCGAGGAGGATATTATCGGCAAAAATGACGAGCAGCTCGGCTGGCATATTCACCCGGACAGGTACATGAATGATGAGATCCAGGTGATCCATGAGGGCGTGACCACGCACAATGTCCCGGGCCTTTGCATGAACGATGGAGAGAACAAGGAGATCCTTGCCAGCAAAACGCCTCTCTATGATGAGAACGGACAAGTGAGAGGGCTGATGGGATACTTTATCGACAGGAGCCTTCTGACGGTGAATGACAGGCGCGGAAACGAAACTCCGAAGAGGGACATGCTGTCAGGACTTTTGAATGAACGGGGGATCTTTGAGGAGGCTTCAGCCTTCCGCGATGAATATTATCTGCGAGGCGTGGATTTTGTTCGTATACATGTTTCGATCAACGATTTTGGAATCTGGACGAAAAAGTTCGGATTTGATTTTGGCGACAAGTTGATTGTGAAGCTGGGACGGGCCCTGAAGAGAGCTTTCGGGCGTACGTGCGCAGTCGGACGCTATGTGGGGTCTGAGTATGTGCTGCTGCATCAGGTGGAGACAAGGGAGGAAGCCGGCAGGCTGAGAGCCCGGATCAAGGAGATCGGCGAGTCGATCAAGGAGATCGGAGGACTGCCGGTTACCCTCTACCTTTCCGTCGGTTATGTGCTTTTCTCGGAGTTTGAGGATATCGAAGAGCAGGCACAGAAATGTGAAGTCCGGGTGCTGGCGGACCATGACAATACGATTTCCCCCGAGAGCAGGCTGGCGCATGCATCGGAGATCTTTCACCTGTTCGATGACCTGCCGGTTTCATACAGCGTGTATCATTTTACGCACAGCGAGCAGAGCGGGAGCGATGATGCAATCATCTTTTATGTAAACCATACCTACGAGAAGTTTGGCGGAAAACCGGCCGCTTCCGTGACGGGGCACAGCGTAAGAGAACTGTATCCCCACATTGGTGAAGACTGGTATAATAACGTCAGGCGGGCAGCTCTTTACGGCGAGGCGGCGGAGGGAATTATGAATGATCCGCAGAGCGGGAAAAAATACCGCTACACGGCGCGCCAGATTATTTATCCCGGTTACTGTGCCGTGATTTATCAGGAAATCTGAACAACAGTTACTGTCGATCCTGCTGAACAGAAAACGGAACACTGCATAAACAGGAAAGGAGGCTCGGTATGGTTCAATGGATAATATACGGAATGGTATACCTCGGAAGCATTCTCATGGTATACAATATTTATGGCTTTATCCGGTTTGCGCGTTATATCAAAGGACTCCGGCTTCGATTCCGGGACCATGTGATTTTGGAGATTCCGATCATTCTGCTTGTGATTTTCCTGCTGGGGTATCTGGCAGTGGGCTTTTTCGGACACCCGGACCTGATCGTCGCCGGAATTCTCTTCGGCGGAAGTATCTTTGTGTTTGTAATATACAGGCTGCTCAACGGTATTACGGCGAGAATCCTGGAAAGCGAAGAAAAGGAGGCGGAGATCCGGGCAGCGGAGGAATCCAACCGCACTAAGGCCGCGTTCCTTGCAAGTGCCAGCCATGAGATGCGGACTCCCATGAATGTCATCCTGGGACTCTGCGATCTCGAGCTGAAAACCCAGGACCTTCAGGAAGGAACCAGAGAGCATCTGAAAAAGATCGAGTACAGCGGCCGCCACCTTCTGGGGCTGATCAATAACATGCTGGATATGAACAATATCAGCAGCGGCTCCCTCGAGATCCGAAAAGAACAGTTCTGTATGGAGGAGAGTCTGGCCGAGGTGAATGCGATTGCCCAGACGTTGTGCGAGAACAAGGGACTGACCTATCGTTTTACCAGAGGGGAGGATGTCCCCAGATGCTGTCTTGGGGATGAGATCAAGCTGAGGCAGATCCTTCTCAGCGTTCTTGACAATGCCGTCAAGTATACGGATTCGCCGGGGAGTGTCAGCTTTGATGTTAAATCGGAGGCAGGCAGCGGAAATATCAGGAGGCTTACTTTTTCCATATCGGACACCGGCGTGGGGATTGACCCCGATTACCTTCCGAAAATCTTCGATGTATTCAATATGGCAGATGAAAGCTTTACCAGCCGGTACGGCGGAGGCTTAAGCCTTGCGGTAACCAAAAACATTGTGGATCTGATGGAAGGGCAGATCACTGCGGAGAGTGAAAAAAACAGGGGATCGGTATTCACCATCTCGATCCCCGTGGAATGGGTCGAGTGCAGACAGCCTGCGGAGGAGCCGTCGGCGGAGAACGTTTCGCTGGAAGGAAAGAGAATCCTGATTGTGGAGGATATTCCTGAAAACGCGGAGATTGTGATGGATCTTCTGGAACTGGAGGATGCGGTCACGGAGCACGCGGAAAACGGGCAGATCGCGCTTGATCTTTTTAAAGCCTCGGCACCGGACTATTATGACGCGGTTCTGATGGATCTCAGGATGCCGGTTATGGACGGCTTTGAGGCGACAAGAAGAATCCGCGCCCTCGACCGGCCGGATGCAGATACCGTGCCGATTATTGCACTGACAGCCAATGCTTTCGAGCGGGATGTTAAGGCATCGCTTGAGGCCGGAATGAATGTGCATCTGTCAAAACCTGCAGATGCAGATGAGCTTTACAGAACCCTGAAACAGCAGATGGCACTTGCAGAAAAAATGGAAAGGGGAGATAGGGTATGATCAACTCCAGCGAGATGGAACGCCCGAAGCTCGTACTTATTGTGGATGACCAGGAATTAAACAGGGACGCTCTCGAATCGATTCTCGAGGAGGATGAAGGGTACAACTTTATTTTTGCCGAAAACGGGAAGGAGGCAATGGACCTGATCAGGGAGCATCAGAATGACCTGTCGATCGTTCTGCTTGACCTGATTATGCCGGTTATGACTGGATTTGAGGTCCTGAAGGCTCTGCGCGCAGACGAACAGCTGAAGGATATACCGGTGATCGTGCTGACAGCCGAGAAACAGGCGGAGCTGGAGGCCCTGGATCTGGGAGCCGTTGATTTTATCACGAAACCGTTCGATGTTCCGGATGTTATCGTAAAACGTGTCGACAGGATGATTAAGCTGCGGGAAGGCCAGCATCTGATCCGTTCGGCCGAGAAGGACCCCCTGACCGGTCTTTACAGTAGTAATTTCTTTTTTGAATATGCAAACCGCCTGTATACGAACAGCTCCGAAAAGCATGATGCCATTGTGCTGAACATTGAACAGTTCCATACGGTCAACGCGCTGAACGGCAGGGACTTCGGGGACGAAGTGCTCCGGACCATCGGGGATGAGATCGGGATTTTTCTGACGGAAACCGAAGGGCTTGCAAGCAGGATTGAAGCAGACCGTTTTGATATTTACTGCCTTCCGCAGCCGGACTATCTGGCGCTGCTGGAAAGAATTCAGGACAGGGCAAATACCATCTCACCGAATGTCAGCATTCATCTCCGCATGGGTGTGAAGCCATACAGGGAGGGCGTGGCCCCGGTACTTATGTTTGACCGGGCGCGGGCGGCATGCAGCATGGTAAGGGGAAATTACCAGAAGCCGCTGATGATTTACGATGAAGATATGCGGATGCAGGAGCTCCTGAATCAGCGGCTCCTGAATGATCTGCGTACAGCTGCGGAGAAGCGGCAGCTCATGGTGTTCTACCAGCCAAAGTACGATATTCAGTGTGAGCCGCCCCGCCTTTCGAGCGCGGAGGCGCTGGTTCGCTGGAACCACCCGGAGATGGGACTTGTTTCGCCCGGAAGCTTTGTCCCCCTGTTTGAGGGGAACGGCCTGATCGGGATCGTCGACAGCTTTGTATGGCAGGAAGCAGCCAGGCAGATCCGGGAATGGCGCGATAAATATCATTTTACGCTGCCGGTTTCGGTGAATCTTTCACGCTCTGACGTTATGGATCCGACACTGATCGACAGACTTGTAAATCTGGTGGAAAGCAACAACCTGGAGTTCAGGACGCTGAAGCTTGAAGTCACTGAGTCGGCCTACACCGAAAACGCGCAGCATATGCTGGATGTGATACGGAAACTGCGTTCCCTGGGCTTCGAGATCGAGATGGATGATTTCGGATCCGGCTATTCTTCCCTGAACATGCTCTCCGATATGCCCATCGATGTTCTTAAAATGGACATGAAATTTATCCGGAATATCGAGGAAAACGAGACGGACAGAAGGCTGGTATCGCTGATCCTGGATATCGCCAGATATCTGAAGGTATCGGTGGTGGCCGAGGGGGTCGAGACAAAGGGACAGCTTGAGATACTCCGCGCAGGTGAATGCGACCTGGTTCAGGGATACTATTTTTCAAAACCGCTTCCGCCGGGGGAGTTTGAAAAGCTGATACAGAAGGAAATTGCAATAGAAAGGAATTGAGACAGAAATGACGCTTCAGGAATTATACCAGAAAATCGGCGGTGACTATGAAAAGGTGATCCGCATTCTGCGGGTCGAAAAGCTTGTGGATAAGCATATCCGGAAGTTTACCAAGAGCGGTGTGGTGGATGCGATGCTGGAAGCCGGAAAAGACCTGGATCCGGAAAGACTTTTTGAAACTTCCCACGCGGTGAAAGGCGTCTGCGGAAATCTGGGCCTGGTGGACATGTATAATGCCTCCTCGGAGATTTCGGAGGAGTTCCGCCCTGGAAATCCAAGGAAGATGAGCGACGACGAGGTCAGGGAAAAGCTCGGCAGAATATCTGCACTTTATGACAATATCGCAGGGGAAATCCGCCTTTATACTGGGGAATGATAAAAATATCCGGAAAGAGAAGATACAGGCATGGACGTAAATGCAGTAAAGAACACGGGAAAAGGAAATAAAGCCTACCTGTCGGCAGCAGGGGCCTGGGCGCTTGCCTTTGGATGCAGTGTGGGATGGGGTGCTTTTATCATGCCGGGGACGACATTCCTGCCCGTGGCGGGACCTGTGGGAACTGCCATAGGTTTAGGAACAGGCGCTCTTGTCATGCTGATCATCGCGGCGAATTACCACTATCTGATGAACCGCTATCCCGATGCAGGAGGAACCTACGCCTACACAAAAAACAGCTATGGGTATGATCATGGATTTCTGAGCGCCTGGTTTCTGATCCTGACATACGTTGCAATCATCTGGGCAAATGCTTCGGCGCTTCCGCTGGTTGCGAGAACGCTTCTCGGAAGCACTTTCCAGTTTGGATTCCATTATGAAGTGGCAGGCTTCCATGTATATATGGGAGAACTTGTCCTGGCGGTCGCGGCTCTTCTGATCGCTGCTCTGTTCTGCCTGCGGAGGAAGGCGGCCGAATGGATACAGATTCTCATGGCAGTCCTGCTGTTTGGCGGGATCGTGTTCTGCTTCGCGGCAGCGATCCGGAATCCTGGTGCGGCGGAACCTTTTGAGCCGGCCTACTCGCCGGACAATACCGCATTCGGGGGGACCTTCACCATTTTTGCGCTGGCTCCCTGGGCCTATGTCGGCTTTGAATCGATCTGCCATTCCGCGTCGGAGGCTGATTATCCCCTCAGGAGGACCTTCCGGATTATGGCGGCTGCACTCATCACTGCCGGGATCGCCTATGTGCTCCTTGCTCTGACTGCTGTCACAGCTCTCCCGGAGGGATGCTCCTCATGGGTTGAATACACCAGAACGATGGGAGACTATTCGGGAATCCAGTCGCAGCCTGTGTTTTTCGCGGTCCACTCAGCCCTTGGAAGGGGCGGGTCCCTGATCTTCGGAACTGCGGCGCTGTGTGCTATTTTTACCGGCCTGATCGGCAACTATATCGCACTGAGCCGTCTGCTCTTCGCTCTGTCACTGGACGGCCTGATGCCGGTCTTCTTCGGTAAGACGGACGAAAAACATGTGCCGAAGAACGCCATTATCGCGATTCTGGCGGTTTCAGTGATCTTTCCGTTTTTCGGCCGGACGGCGATCAGCTGGATTGTCGATGTCACAACGGTTGGCGCTACAATCGCCTACGCATTTGCGTCGGCCTCCGCCTGGAAGACAGCGAGGAAAGAAAAAAACACCCTGTACCTGGTCACCGGTTTTGCGGGCCTTGTCATTTCGCTGCTGTTTGCGCTTGAGTTTCTGGTTCCGAATATTCTTTCCGTCACAACCCTCTCCACGGAGTCCTATCTGATTCTGGCTGCATGGGGGATTCTCGGATTTTTTGTCTTCCGGCTTCTCTTAAAGAATGACCGGGAAAAACGGCTCGGACGCTCCACGATTGCGTGGATTGTTCTTTTAGGATTGATTATCTTCACCTCCAGTGTGTGGATGCGGCAGGCTGCCGACGCTTCTGTCGAAAAGGCTGTCGCCCCGATTCAGGAATATTACATGGGAAAGCTGGAGAGTGCGGGCGTGGATATTGTGTCCGGCGCGACAAAGCCCATGTACGAGTATGTATGGGGGACCCTGCAGTCGATCGACAGGACACTCGGTATCAGCATCTTTATTCAGGTTGCGCTGATCATCATCGCGCTCCTGATCATGTTTGATATTTACTCCCATACGCAGAAGAGGGAGCAGCAGACAGAGATCGAGAAAGCGATTGCGGAGGATGCCAGCCGTGCGAAGACAAGCTTTCTTTCGAATATGAGCCATGAGATCCGGACGCCGATGAACGCGATCATCGGCCTGGACAATATTGCGCTGCGCAATCCCAACCTGCAGCCGCAGACCAGGGAGCAGCTCGAAAAGATCGGGGCAAGCGCCAGGCATCTGCTTGGCCTGATCAATGACATTCTCGACATGAGCCGCATTGAGTCCGGAAGGATGGTTCTGAAAAATGAGGAGTTTTCGTTCCGGGAGTTTCTGGACCAGGTCAATATTATTATCAACGGGCAGTGCGTGGACAAGGGGCTGCACTATGAGTGCGTCATCGTCGGAGAGGTGAAGGACTATTACTATGGCGATGACATGAAACTGAAGCAGGTGCTGATCAACATCCTTGGAAATTCCGTCAAATTTACGGACGCGCCCGGAAAGGTTACGCTGAGCGTGGAACAGATTGCCGAATCCGGGGAGGAGTGCAAGCTTCGGTTTACGATGGCTGATACGGGGATCGGGATGGATAAGGAGTATATCCCGAAAATCTTCGAGGCATTCTCACAGGAGAATGCCACTTCGACCAACCGGTATGGCGGAAGCGGACTTGGCATGGCCATCACCCGGAACTTTGTAGATATGATGAACGGCACTATCCAGGTGGAGAGCGAGAAGGGAGTCGGATCCGTATTCACGGTTGAAGTCTCCATGAAATCGTCCACCCGCACATTCCAGGAGCAGGGCATTGTACTGCCTGAGGGAATCCGTGCAGCAGTGGTTGATGACGACGAGGTCTCGTGCGTACATGCGGAGGCTGTTCTGAAGGCGATCGGGATTCCGGCGGATCTGTTTATGAAGCCTGCGGATGCGCTTGATAAGATCCGCGAAGCCTTTGACGGGGGACACCCGTACCGCCTTGTGCTGACGGACTACAAGATGCCGGGGATGAACGGGCTGGAATTTGTGCGGGCGCTCCGTAAGTTTGACGGAAATGAGACCGCAGTGATCATGCTTACCGGATACAACTGGGATATCATTGAGGACGAGGCGGACAAGGAGGGGATCGACAGCATTATCGCAAAGCCGCTGTTCCCCGACAGCCTTCTCAGGGAGATCCATTCCGTGCTCATGAAGCAGTCGGATGACCGGCCTGCAGAAGAGGATGTGCCGGAGCCGGAGAGCGTCCTTGCGGGATGCCGCATACTCATGGCGGAGGATGTGGAGCAGAATGCGGAGATTCTGCTGGATCTTCTGGAACTGGAGGATATCGAAGCAGAGCATGCCAGGAACGGTGAGCTTGCCGTGGCTATGTTTGCGGAACACCCGGAAGGATACTACGATGCGATCCTCATGGATGTTCGCATGCCGGTGATGGACGGCCTTTCCGCGACACGCGCAATCCGGGCGTTAGACCGGCCGGATGCCAGAAAGATTCCGATCATCGCCATGACGGCAAACGTTTTTGATGAGGATGTCGAGCGGTCGCTGGAAGCAGGAATGAATGCGCATCTCTCCAAGCCGATCGAGCCGGACCGCCTCTATGCGACGATGGCGCAGCTGATCTCCGGAAACAGGGAATCATGACGGTTCAGCTGAAGGCGTGAGCAAAAAGGATGATATATGACATTCAATGAAGCATACTATTATATAGAAGAAACACCGAAATTTACCGAAAAACACAGCCTGGAATACATGCGGGAGTGCCTGGAAAGGCTCGGAAATCCGGACAGGAGCTTCCGCGTGATCCATGTGGCCGGGACGAATGGGAAGGGCAGTACCTGCGCCTTCCTTTTTTCGGTCTTAAAAAAGGCCGGGTATTGCTGCGGCCTTTTCACCTCCCCTCATCTTGAGAATATCCGGGAGAGATTCGTTGTCGGGGACGAAATGGTGAGTGAGGAGGAATTCCTGCGGGCCTTTCACACGGTTTACTCTCTGGCTGAGGAGCTTGCTTCCGGGGAAAAAGGCAGGCCGACCTATTTTGAAATGCTTTTTCTGATCGGCATGTTGATTTTCCGCGGCAGAAAAGCGGAGATTGTGGTCCTTGAGACGGGCATGGGAGGCAGGCTTGACGCAACGACGGCAGCAGACCCCATCGCGTGTGTAATCACATCCGTAAGCCTGGATCATATGCAGTATCTGGGAAATACGGTGGCCGAGATCGCGGGGGAGAAGGCCGGAATCATTGTCCCGGGGGTGCCGGTCGTCTATGACGCGTGCAATGAGGAGGCGGCCCGGGTCATTGACCGGAGGGCTGCGGAATCAGGCAGCAGGAGCGTTCCGGTAAGGAAAGATGATGCCATTGTGCGGAAAAAGAGCATGGAAGGCATTGATTTTTACCTTAAGAATGAGTATTATGATAATACCGTATTCCATATCCCGTTTATTGCGGAGTATCAGGTGATGAACGCGATGCTTGCTGTCAGGACGCTGGCTCTTCTTGATGAGGAAGGGCATATTCAGGTTTCCCGGGAGCAGATGGTTCGGGGAATCGCGGATGCGGTATGGCCGGGCAGAATGGAAATGATCCTCCCCGGTGTGATTCTTGACGGTGCCCACAATGAGGATGGAATCGTTAAATTTATCGATACGGCGGAACACTTTCAGTATGACCATACGATCGGGCTGCTGTTTTCTGCTGTAAATGACAAAGATTATCCGAAAATGATCCGTGCCATCTGTGCACGTCTGAAACTTGAATATGTCGTTGTGACCCAGGCGGGAGGTTCCCGCCAGACAGATGCGGAGGAGCTCGCGGAGCTTTTTTCGGCGGCAGGCTGCGGGGATGTGACGGCGATAAAGAATCCGGGAGAGGCGGTTCGCTATGCCCTGAAAAAAAAGAAGGACAGCCTGATGCTGTTCGTCGTAGGATCGCTGTACCTGATCGGAGAGGTCAGGCCGCTTTTCAGGGAGAACGGTTAACTCCGGGATACCGGAAAGGAGGTCATGAAAGAGCATGATCGACTATGAGGAAGAATTAAAAAAATTTGAACCATGTCTCGATGTAACCGATGCTGAAGGCGCAATCTACGACCATGAACTCACAGATATTCTGGATGTGCTGCAGGAGATGCTGAAGGAGACAAAGGGAAACAGACGGGGATGATTGCATGAACTGTATCAATTGTGGGGCGCACCTGTCAGCGAGGGATCGGGAATACTGCCCAAAATGCGGCTTCAATGTCCTGATTCAGCGGAAGGTGGAATATCTGTCCCGCTATTATTACAATCAGGGGCTCGAAAAAGCGACGATCCGCGACCTTTCGGGTGCGATCAGCTGCCTCAAACAGAGCCTTTCATTCAATAAAAACAATATCGATGCCCGCAATCTTCTGGGACTGGTCTATTTCGAGACGGGTGAGGTTGTCGCCGCATTAAGCGAGTGGGTTATCAGCAAAAACCTGAAGCCGAGGCAGAATCTTGCGGAAAGCTACATCAACAGGCTGCAGGCGAACGCTTCGAAGCTGTCCGCGATCAATGATACGATCCGGAAATACAACCATGCCCTGCAGCTGTGCCGGGAAGGCCATGAGGACATGGCGGCGGTACAGCTCCGCCGGATCCTTGCGCAGAATTCCAAGCTGATCAAAGGCTATCATCTGCTTGCCCTGATTCATATGAAGGACCATGAGTGGAACAGGGCCAGGAGGATTTTGCGGAAAGCGGCCAGGATCGACAAGACCAATACAACCACCCTCCGTTTTCTGAAGGAGGTGGATGAGCGTACCGGGGTCACGACAAAGCTGGAGGACCGCCGGAAAGGTCTGTTCCGGCAGACTTCTATGCTGGATGATGTCGAATCCGATGTTGATAATCCGGGCGCGCTTTCGGCCGCGCACACTGTGGCCAGGATCGGCCCGCTCCTCACGCTGGTCGTCGGGCTCGCTGTCGGGGCAGCAGGGTTCGGCCTTCTTGTTATTCCTTCGATACGGCAGAACATTTACCGCGAGGCCAATGACCAGATCGTCAAATACAGTGAATCCCTTGCCAGCCAGAGTGCCGAGCTTTCGAAGGCGCAGGGCGAAGCGGTCACTTCCGGGCTGAATGCGGAGGAATCTCTGCGGCTTGTGGAAGCAGAGCAGCGGAAAAGGGAAAGCTATCAGTATCTGCTCGAGGCATACTACAGTCTCAGCACGGGCGACCCGGATACTGCGGCTGTGGATGTGCAGAAAGTATATGTCAGCACGCTGACCGAGGACCTTCTCACGATTTACAATACAGTCTGCCAGAGGACCGGGTCCTCGGGGCTGAATGATGACGGGACGCCGGCGCCGGTACAGGCAGCCGATGATACCTATGTCGACGGCAATCAGTATAACGGGGACGACAACGGGGGCTACTACGATTACAACAGCGGCTACGACTACGATGCGGGATACGACACAAACGACTATAATACGTATGATTACAATTATGACTATAACTACGATTACGACAACGGATACTAATATTGATTCGTCTTTTGGAGAGAGCATATATGGAAAGTGCGTTTTCACGTTTGGAGGCAGTTCTCGGGTATGAAAAGACAAATGTGCTGGCCAGGTCTAAAATTGCCGTTTTCGGCCTGGGCGGAGTAGGAAGCTTTGTGACGGAAACGCTGGCACGCAGCGGCGTGGGCAGCTTAACCCTGGTTGACTTCGGGCTGATTGCCGAGAATGAGATCAGCAGTCACCTTTATGCGCTCCATTCTTCAATCGGCAGGAGCAAGGCAGCCCTCGCCAGGGAGCGCATCAAAGATATTGACGAGGATATCCTGGTTCATATTTACGAGACCGGATATGGCAGCGACACCGCGGGGCTTTTTGACCTTGCCGCGTTCGATTATGTGGTGGACGCGATGGGGGACGTTGCATCAAAAGTACAGTTGATCAGCCGCGCCCGTAAAGAGGGAGCAAGGATCATCAGCTGTACGGTGCTTGAAAACCTGCAGGATCCTTCAAAACTGGCGGTTGTCGACCTTTTCAGGATCGGAGCATGGCCTTCCGCGAAAATTCTGCGGGAGGAGCTGAAAAAACAGGGCGTCCGGAACGTAAAAATACTGGCATCGCAGGAAAAGCCGAAGGCTTCCGAGAGCATACAGGAGGCAGACCGTAAATCCGTGCGGACCGCCGGGAGTATCTGCAGCGTAAAAGGAATGGCAGGGATGCTGATCGCATCCGAAGTGATCCGTGATCTCACGTCGCCGAAGGCCGAATCCCGGAAAAAATGAGGCTGGCGGCCGCCCCGGCGCGGCCCCTGCTTAACAGGAGATAGAAAAACGTGTATCAGAATATTATTCGTGAACTGGAGGCGGTCCCCGGAGGGCCTGAAGTATTGACTGACGAGCCGATGAGCCGTCATACAACATTCAGGATCGGGGGAAACGCGGATGTTTTCGTGACGCCCCGGAATATCATGCAGACAGTTGAAGTACTGCGGATTGTACAGAAATCCGGTTTTCATTTTTTTGTGATCGGGAACGGGAGCAATCTGCTGGTGAGCGACAGCGGGTACCGCGGAATTGTGGTCCGGATCTTTCGGGGCCCTGGCGATATCCGGGTGGATGGAGAAAGGATAGAGGCTGAAGCGGGAGCTTCCCTTTCGGCTGTCGCGGCGGAGGCGCGCGAGTCCTCTCTGACAGGTTTTGAGTTTGCTTCGGGCATCCCGGGAACGCTGGGAGGAGCCATTGTGATGAACGCCGGTGCTTACGGCGGTGAAATGAAGGATGTAGTGAAATCGGCGAAAGTACTCACCCGTGAGGGAGAAGTCATTTCGCTGACAGCGGATGAGCTGGCTTTCGGGTACAGGACCAGCATTATTCCGAAAGAGGATTATGTGGTGCTTTCTGCGGAGATCCTGCTGAAAAAAGGTGACCAGGACTCGATTCGGGCGAAGATGAAGGAACTGCAGGAACGCAGGATCACGAAACAGCCGCTCGAGTATCCGAGCGCCGGGAGTACTTTTAAGCGGCCGGAGGGATATTTTGCAGGCAAACTCATCGACGATGCCGGCCTCCGGGGATTCCGTGTGGGGGACGCCATGGTTTCGGACAAGCACTGCGGCTTTGTGATCAACACCGGGAAGGCTTCAGCTTCCGATGTTCGTTTGCTGATGAGGAAGGTTTCGGACAAAGTGTACGAGAATTCGGGGGTACACCTGGAACCCGAGGTCAGGCTTCTTGGGGATTTCTGAGGCGGGAGGTGTGCGGATTGTCTTTTTCCGGGAAGGTAAAGGAAGAGCTGGGAAGACATGAGGACCATGCGAGGCACTGCAATATCGCTGAAATTGCGGCGCTCCTGTCGGGCTGCGCAGACGTTTTGGAGGACGGGGAGGGAAGAGTTTCCTTAATTGTCCATTCCGAAAATGAAACTGTGATAAGAAAATGCTTTACAATATTACAAAAAACATTTAATATAGAAGAGGCTTTTTTTTCGCGGGATGTTTACCGTGAGAAAAGAGGCAGGGTGTACCTGCTGCGGATCTCTTCGGAGCATCTGGCTGAGATCACAAAAGCTGCCAGACTGACTCCGGATGAGGACAGGCACACGCTTATCTGCGCGGATACCGCTCTGATCACTCAGAGGGAATGCTGCAAGAGGGCGTTTGTGCGCGGAGCATTTCTCGCCTCGGGTTCAATCAGTGATCCAAACAAGGGGTATCACTTTGAGATTGTATTCCCGGACGGGGAAAAGGCGGAACAGCTGCAAAAGATCATCTGCAGTTTTCACATTGATGCGCGGATAGTAAAGCGCCGGAATTCCTACGTGGTCTATGTAAAGGAAGGAGCGCAGATCGTTGATCTTCTGGCCCTCATGGGGGCGGGGATCGCTCTGATGGATCTGGAGAACATCCGGATTCTGAAAGAGATGCGGAATACGGTGAACCGCAAGGTCAACTGTGAGACGGCAAATATCAACAAAACAGTGGGAGCCGCCGTAAAGCAGATGGAGGATATCCGTCTGATCGAGAAAACGCGAGGATTCGATAGTCTGAGCGATGGATTGGCGGAGATAGCTGCTTTAAGACTGCAGTATCCGGAGGCAACCCTGAAAGAATTGGGCATGTTGTTATCCCCGCAGGTTGGCAAATCCGGTGTAAATCACAGGCTGAGAAAGCTGTCTGAGATTGCGCAGGAGCTGCGGGAGAACGAGGAGGAGCAAGTATGATTCGGAAACCTGTCACAATCAATTTATCTACTGGCCTGGAGGCGCGTCCTGTAGCACAGCTTGTTCAGGTCGCAAGTCAGTATAACAGTGAGGTTTATGTTGAGGTTGGCAGAAAAAAAGTAAATGCCAAAAGTATTATGGGCATGATGACGCTGGGAATTGATGCGGGTGAGGAGATCATGTTATCCGCCAACGGAGAAGATGAAGAAGCCGCGATGAGCAGTATCGTGAGTTATCTCTGCAATCAATAAGCAATTCAGGGAACGCCGGAGAAAAGTACCAGAACTTTTCTCCGGCGTTTTTAATGCGCAGAAAGTGCTGCAGAAAATACATCAAAGGGCACGATGATTGACAATGAACTGCGCCATCTGTTATAATTGTATGAATACTATTGCATGTTATTTATAAAGGAGGAAACCAATCGTGCGAAACACATTTCGGGGCGGAGTCCATCCGGCAGGCCATAAGGAACTGTCGCGGGATATTCCCTTTGAAACATATCTTCCGCATGGAGAGATGGTCTACCCGCTGGGGCAGCACATCGGAAGGCCTGCTTCTCCCGTGGTTAAAAAAGGTGACCATGTGCTGGCTGGCCAGCTGATCGCAGAAGCATCGGCTTTTGTTTCAGCGAATATTGTGAGCGGATGTTCCGGGATCGTCAAGGCCGTAGAACCCCGCCGTACCATCGCAGGCACCATGTCCGAGTGCATCGTCATCGACAATGACGGGCTGTACGAGACCGCGCCTGGTGTTGGTGAAAAGGTGGATTTCCGGACCCTGACGGATGAGCAGATTATCGAAAAAGTTAAGGCGGCAGGCATCATCGGTATGGGCGGTGCAGGGTTCCCCACCCATGTAAAGCTGAAACCGAAGAATCCTGAGGCGATACATCATGTAATTGTGAACGGCGCCGAATGCGAGCCCTATATCACCTGTGATGATCAGCTGATGAGAAATCACGCGGCAGAGATTATTACCGGACTCGAAGTGATCATGACCCTGTTTCCGAATTCCGAGGGTGTGATTGTAATTGAGGACAACAAGCAAGAGGCGATCTCAGCGATGCAAAGCGCCTGTTCAGGCAAAAAGGACATCAGCGTGATGGCGGTTCCGGTCAAGTATCCCCAGGGCGGTGAGCGAAGCTGTATCAGCGTTGTAACCGGAGCCCACTATGGAATCACCCAGCTTCCGGCAGATGTCGGCTGCATTGTGGACAATGTAGGTACGGTACTCGCGGTTTACCGCGCAGTATGCGAGTCGACACCGCTGATGGAAAGGGGTATCACCATTACGGGAGAAGCCGCGGCGAAGCCCGGAAACTATATGACGAGAATCGGTGTGAGCTGCCGCGAACTTCTGGAACATGCGGGCGGCCTGAAAGCCGACGGCACTGCGGTAAAGGTGCTGGCTGGCGGCCCGATGATGGGCGTCGCCTTTGACAGCCTCGATGTCCCGATGCAGAAAAACAACAACGCGTTCACATTCCTTGCGTCCGACGAGGTATCCCTCGCCCAGAAACTCCAGACTGCCTGTATCCGGTGCGGCCGCTGCGGACGAGTATGTCCCCAGGGGCTTACGCCCCAGCTGATGTCAGCGGCATTTGAGAAGAAGGATTATGACAGGTATGAGAACAGGCTGCACGGCCTGGAGTGCATCAGCTGCGGATCCTGCACCTTTATCTGTCCGGCGAAACGTCCTCTGACACAGGAATTTAAGGTGGCCAAGGCTGAGATCATGGCGCTGAAGAGAGCGGCGAAGGCGAAGGAGGGAGCAGCATCATGAACGAAAAATATCATGTTTCCTCAAGTCCGCATACCAGGAGCCGGCTCTCCACAGGCCATGTGATGCGTGACATTGTGATTGCCCTTCTGCCTGCGGCAGCCATGGGCATCTGGCATTTTGGACTGCAGGCACTGATTGTGCTTGCGGCGACGGTCTGTTCCTCCGTCCTGACGGAGTTCCTTTTTGACAAAATCTGTAAAAGACCGGATACCTGGAAGGACGGCAGTGCCGTTGTGACGGGCCTCCTTTTAGGCCTTTCACTGCCTCCGGCAGTGCCGGTGTATGCCCCGATTCTCGGCGGTGTATTTGCCATTCTTATTGTCAAGTGCTTCTTCGGAGGCCTGGGCAAAAACTTTATGAACCCGGCCCTGGCGGCGAGATGTTTCCTCCTGATTTCCTTCGGGAGCCAGATGACCAACTACGCGTACACGGATGCGGTCAGCTCGGCAACACCGCTTGCCGACCTGCTTTCCGACCGCACGGTCAACATCTCACAGATGTTCCTCGGCAACGGGACGGCGACGGGTGTGATCGGATGTTCGATTTTCGCGCTGCTGATCGGCGGATGCTACCTTTTTGCAATCGATGCGATTACCTGGGAGATCCCGGTATCGTTCGTCGCGGCTTTTGCCCTGTTTATCGGCCTGTTCGGAGGACATGGCTTTGACCCGATGTACATCCTGGCCAATGTGCTGGGCGGCGGAATCATCATGGGCAGCATTTTCATGGCTACAGACCCCGTGACGAGCCCGATGACCACAACAGGCCAGCTGATCTACGGCGCATTTATCGGAATCCTGTGCGGTATTTTCCGCGTGTTCGCAACCGCGGCGGATTCCGTGAGCTACGCGATCATTATCGGAAACCTTCTGACCCCGCTGATCGACGAGTATATTGTTCCTCTGCCCTTCGGCCTCCGGAAGGGAGCGGCAGAAGGCAGGAGCAAAGGTTCGTCCTTCAGCCCGGGTATGCTGAAGCCGGCCCTCCGGCTCTGCGTGATTACGCTCCTTGCAGGCCTGGGACTTGCCGGTGTGTACAATATTACCAAGGATACCATTGCAGCGCAGCAGGAGGCAAAAAGACTGCAGTCCTATCAGGCGGTTCTCCCGGATGCGGCGGAGCTTGTCTATGATGATGCTGTGAAGGAAGCCGTGGATGCCCAGGCAGGGCAGGTCTACGGATCGGATTTCGGAAAAGCCTATATCAACGACGTGATCGTCGGGAAGGATGGATCCGGCAGCACAGTGGGATACGTTGTGAGCGCCACAAGCGGCGACGGCTTTGACGGAAACATCACGATTTCGGTCGGCGTCGACACAGAGGGCACGGTGCAGAGCATCGCCTTTACAGAGCTGAACGAGACGGCCGGCATGGGCATGAGATGTGCCGATCCGGAATTCAAGGATCAGTTTGCCGGACGCAGCGTGCCGAAGTTTACGCTGAACAAGGCCGGCGGATCGACGGCGGATGACGAGATCGACTCGGTATCCGGAGCTTCCATATCTTCCGGTGCGGTGGTCAACGCGGTGAATGCTGCGCTTGACTATCTGTACAGTAATGTGATGTGACGGAGGTGCGGGATGAACAAATATGTTGAACGGATTTATAATGGTATTGTTAAGGAAAACCCGACCTTTATCCTGATGCTGGGCATGTGCCCGACACTCGCGGTGAGCACGGCCGCCATCAACGGCCTGGGCATGGGTATTTCGACGACGGCGGTTCTGATTCTCTCCAATGTTATTATTTCCGCACTGCGGAAGATTATTCCGGATGAAGTCAGGCTCCCCGCCTACATCGTGATTGTAGCAACACTGGTTACGGTCACCGAGCTTCTGATCGAAGCGTACCTGCCGTCCCTCTATGAGGCGCTGGGAATTTACATCCCTCTGATCGTCGTAAACTGTATTATTCTGGGACGCGCGGAGGCGTATGCCAACAAGAATACCGTAGGCCTCGCGGCATTTGACGGGATCGGTATGGGAATCGGTTTTACGGTCGCCCTTACCGTGCTTGGGTTCCTTCGGGAGCTTCTAGGCGCAGGCACGGTGTTCGGCCATCAGGTGATGCCTTCGGGCTTTCAGCCGATTGGAATCTTTATCAAAGCGCCGGGAGCATTCCTCGTGCTTGCGATTATGATCATGGTGCTGAACGCGCTGAATGTGGAGAACCGCTCGAACGAGATGGTAAACGGGTGTGACGGATGCTGCGCGAACTGCGCGAAATCCTCGAAGGACTGCGGGAAGGAGGAGAAAGCATGAGCTCTCTGATCATGATTATCGTTACGTGCGCTCTGATCAATAACGTAGTGCTGAACCAGTTTCTCGGAATCTGTTCGTTCCTCGGTGTTTCCAAGCAGATGAAGGCTTCGGCTTCGCTCGGTATGGCGGTCATCTTTGTACTTACCGTCGCTTCCGCGGTAGCCTCCCTTCTGTACGATTTTGTACTGAAGCCGTTTGATCTGGATTACATGAAGACGATCGTTTTCATCCTGGTGATTGCCGCTCTGGTGCAGATCGTCGAGATGTTCCTGAAAAAAACGTCACCCGGCATGTATAAGGCACTGGGCATCTATCTTCCGCTGATCACGACAAACTGCGCGGTTCTGGGTGTTGCCCTGACCAACGTACAGGTCGAATACAACTTTATCCAGAGCGTATTCGCCGGATTTGGAACGGCTGTCGGCTATACGATCGCCATTGTCCTTCTGGCCGGCATACGTGCGAGGATCGATGAGTCGGCGATACCGAAGCCGCTCCGCGGCGCTCCGGTGGTACTTCTTGCCGCTGCGCTTATGTCCATCGCCTTTATGGGCTTTGGCGGACTGTCATAAGGGGAGGGGTTTATCGTGAGTGCTATTTTGATTGCTGCCGGTGTGATTGGCGCGGTCGGTATTCTGGTCGGGATTGCATTGGTATATATCGGGAATAAATTCCATGTGGATGTTGATGAGCGGGAGACAGCGATCCGTGAAGTGCTCCCGGGAAACAACTGCGGCGCCTGCGGATATGCGGGCTGTGACGCAGTTGCCGCTGCCATTGTGGCGGGAGAAGCCAGCGCGGCTGCCTGCCCGGTCGGCGGGGCTGCAGTAGCCGAAAAAATAAACGGAATCATGGGGACAAACGCAGAGGCGTCCGCCAGGATGGTTGCTTTTGTAAAGTGCAACGGATCATGTGATCATACAGAGACGCGGAGCAGCTACACCGGAATCAATGACTGCCGGGCGATGGCCCTTTCGGGGCTGAATCCCTGGAAATGCGGCTTCGGATGTCTGGGCTTCGGATCCTGTGCAAGTGTATGTCCCCAGAACGCGATCACCGTGAAGGACGGTGTGGCTCTTGTAGATGAGGAAAAGTGCGTGGGCTGCGGCCTTTGCGCAAAGGAATGTCCGAAGGGACTGATCGAGCTGATTCCCTACGGGCAGATCCGGGCGGTGCAGTGCGTCAACTCCGACAAGGGCAAGGATGTAAAAGAGGTCTGCGATGTGGGATGCATCGGCTGCAAAATCTGTATGAAACAGTGCGAGGCCGGGGCAATTGCCGTTGAGAACAACATCGCGCATATCGACTATTCGAAGTGTACGGACTGCGGTGCCTGCGCCGCAAAATGTCCGCGTAAAACGATCCGGAAAGGACAGGGACAGGACTAAGGAGAGGTACTATGGGAAAGAAAACAATTATAACGGGTTCTGTTCTCGGTGCGGCGGTCTTTGTTTCATTTATTGCGCTGTCCGGGGTGCTTGGCGGAGGGGCGGTCAAATACCGGCCGATGAAGTCCGGGGACGAGGCGCTCTCCCGCGAGGATATTGAGTATCTGAACGTGGATGCCCCGAAAGCAACCAGCAATGACGGAACCATAAACGCGGACGACTGGGCGGAGACTTATCCGTATATCGTTGCGACGATGGGCGAAATGGCCGAGAATGAATACTCGGTGGACTATCTGGAGGAATCACCGTACCTTACCAACATTTATGAGGGGTACGGATTTGCGATTGATTACGGCAGTGCCAGGGGCCATAATTATACCCTGGAGGATGTTGCGGCGACAGAACGCCCGCATGCCCTGGCAAACTGCCTGACCTGCAAAACACCGAACTTTGCGAAGCTTGTGAATGACCAGGGCGTTTCCGTCTATTCGATGGACTTTGAAGAGGTTTACGGCATGATGGAGGAGACCGTAAGCTGCTATACCTGCCACGGCAACAGTCCGGGAAACGCGGGCCAGCTTGAGGTGACGCACTCCTATGTGACCAAGGCGCTCGGGGAGGAGCTCGACGGGATTGATCCTGCCAACATTTCGTGCGGACAGTGCCACATCGAGTACTATTTCGACCCGGAGACCAAGGAGACTACGATGCCCTATCACAGCGCAGCCGAGATGACTCCGGCAGCCATCCTGGCTTACTATGACGCGATGGGCTATTCCGACTGGACGCAGGAGAGCACAGGAACCGGATTGCTGAAAGCGCAGCATCCCGAGATGGAGACCTTCCTTCAGGGCAAGCACGCATCGGTGCTGAACTGTGCCGACTGCCATATGGCCCTTGTGCAGGAATCTGACGGAACCGTTTATCACAGCCACAATTTTGAAAGCCCGCTGGAGAACGAAACTCTGCTGGAAACCTGTGCCCAGTGCCACGGCGACCGGGATATGGTGTCCTATGTACATCAGATTCAGGATGAAATCACAGGGCGCGAGACCGAGGTGGGGAATAAGCTTTCAGAACTGAAAGACACACTGGCCGGCGCTGTCTCCGAAGGAAAGATGAAGGAGGAAGAGCTTGACCGGGTGAGAAAGCTCTACCGGGAGGCACAGTGGTTCTTTGATTACTGCTATGTCGAAAACAGCGAAGGGGCTCACAACTCCGCGCTCGCGAAGGAGTGTCTGAATACTTCCGAAAGCAAGATCACCGAAGCAATGACACTTTTGCAGGTATAAAGGCGACAGGGAGGACTTAAAAAGAAAAGTCCTCCCTGTCCTTCTGTTACAGGAGGAGAACAGTGAACAGATTGAAAAAAGGATTCCGGTTTTTAGGCTCAATGCAGTTCGCCATGATTCTTCTCGGGATTCTGATTGCCGCGTGCGCGGTCGGCAGCGTAATCACACAGGGGAAACCCTATTCATGGTACAGCGAGGTATATGGCGGGAGGATCGCCGGGCTCATTATGGCTCTGCAGCTGGATGATGCCTTTCACAGCTGGTGGTTTATTCTGATCACTGCCTTCCTCTGCCTGAATCTGCTGCTGTGCAATTTGCTGAGACTTCCGTCCCTGATCAGGCGGTTTCAAAAAAGCGGAAAAGCCGAGTCGGTGTCGGGAAGGACAGGGAGCCTTTCTGTTGGTGGAATCGAATCCCCGGAGAAGATTTTTGAGGCGATGCGCTTCCGGAAAATCAAGGAAGAGTCAGATGCCGGGGGAAACCGGATTCTGTTCAGCACACGCGGGCGGATTGGAATCTGGGGAGCGTGGGTCTGCCATCTCGGCGTTCTGGTCCTGATTCTTGGATTTGCTCTGGGCCAGAGCCTGAAAAAAGAGTATTCCGTGTACGGAGTCCCCGGACAGACCCGTGAAATCGGAGATACCGATTATCTTCTGACGATCGATGATTTCAGGATCGGGCTTCGGGAGGACGACACTGTAGAACAGTACACGGCGGATCTGACCGTGCGCCGCGCTTCTGACGGCGCGGAAGAGGCGGGCAGCGCCAGTGTGAACCATCCGGCCTCCATGTTCGGGATGCGGTTCTACCAGAATTCTACCGGGTGGGCAGCGCGCATCACCGTGGAAAAGAGCGGAGAGGAGCTTCAGAGCGAGGTGCTCTGCGCCGGAGAATTTGCGGCAGTGTCCGACAAGCCGGATCTGGTGGTTTACCTGAACGCCTTTTACCCCGACTATGCCCTGGTAGAAGGAAATCCGGTGACTCTCTCGTCGGAACTCAATAATCCCGCATACCTGTACACAGTATATTACCAGGGGAATATCATAGGAATGAATGCGCTGACCGGAGACGATGTCATCACGATCGATGACTATACCGTGAGCTTTTCGAATCCGCAGACATATACGCTGATCCAGATCAAGCGGGATCGTTTTACCCCGCTCGCTTTTGCGGGAGGGATCATCACGCTGGCGGGGCTTTTTCTTGCCCTGTTTGTCTGGCCCGGCACCATGTGGGCCGTACAGAATCCGGACGGTCTGTGGACTGTCTATGCGGAAAGCCGGAAGGGCGGACAGCTGTTTGCCGACATTTTTTCAGAGGCTTCAGAGAAAGGAAAAAAAGATGACGGGATTGAATTTACAGAGCCTTGAAAATGTACTGTTTACGATCACGATGCTGCTCTATTTTGCGGCGATGATCGGGTATTTTGTTTTTATCGCCGTAAAAAAGGAAATTCTGGCAAAAATCATGTACGGCGTGATGCTTACAGGATTTTTGCTCCACACCGCTGCGCTGGTCGTGCGGGGAATCAGTGCGGGCAGGCTG
>CAMOXX010000008.1 GCA_946629475.1 uncultured Blautia sp.
GTATACCCGAAAAGGCCAGAGCACCACTGCTCCGGCCTCCCATTTATGATTATTGTTATGATTCACTTGCCGGAAGCTGCTCACGGATTCTCCGCTGTTAACAATCATTATGCTCCGGCTGCCCGCATCAGGGCTCGAAGATGATCGGCGTTCTCCTTCAGGTCACCGTGGAAAACCGCGGATCCTGCAACAAGCCAGTCCGCCCCGGCCTCAACCACTGTCTTTACTGTGTCATCGTTGATGCCCCCGTCCACCTGTACATGGACAGAAGCCCCTTCCTCCGACTCGATCTCCCGAACACGCCTGATTTTGGCAGTGCAGGTTTCATCATACTTCTGGCCGCCAAATCCCGGTTCCACCGTCATCACCAGGACCATCTCCACATCCCGGATATAAGGGCGCACTTCCTCGGCAGGAGTTTTCGGCTTGATCGAAATTCCGGCCTTCACCCCCGCATCGTGGATCGCCCGGATTGCCGCACCTGTGTCACTGCATGCTTCCAGATGAACTGTGATCGAATCGGCTCCGCATTCCGCAAATTCGCGAATGTAGCGGATCGGATCCGTTACCATCAGGTGAACATCGAAGAACAGGCCGGATTCCTTCCGGATTGAGCGGATTACCGGCATCCCGAAAGAGATAGAAGGCACAAAAATGCCATCCATCACATCGATGTGCAGAACCCGGATCCCTTCATGCTCCAGTATTTTCAGCTGCTCTCCAAGCCGGTTAAAATCTGCTGACAGTATTGACGGACATAATTCACTCATAGCGCCCTCCTCAATATTTTCTGCCTTCCTTCAGTTCATCATGCAGTAGTACATAGCTGTCGTAGCGCGACCGGCTGACAGCACCTTTGTTCACAGCTTCTATCACACCGCAGTCCGGTTCCGCCCTGTGGCGGCATCCCTGAAATCTGCAGAACTGTTCCGGTTCCCGGAATTCCGGGAAATAATACCAAAGCTTCTCCTCACCGATCTCAGGCAGATACAGGGAGGAAAAACCCGGGGTGTCCATAAGGTATGTCTGTCCCCCCAGGGGAATAATCTCAGCGTGTCTGGTCGTATGCCGTCCCCGGCCCAGCTTTTTGCTGATTTCTCCCGTTTCCATCCGTATTTTGTCCTGAAGCGAATTTGCTATAGAAGATTTACCCGCGCCGGATGGTCCGGCCACAACCGACGTCTTTTTGTCAAGGCAGGAGCGAATCTCCCGGATCCCCTCTCCCGTCACGGTACTGCTGAATATTACCGGACACCTTACAGGTTCATAGATGGCGGAAAGCCGCTTTTTCTCAGCTTCATCAATCAGATCCGCCTTGTTAAAGCAGATCACGGAAGGCAGATTCTGGTATTCCATCATCACCAGAAAACGGTCAAGAAGTACTAAATTCGGCTCCGGATCCGCAGCTGCGAAAATGATAAGCGCCTGATCGGCATTTGCCGCAGCCGGACGGACAAGCTCATTGCTCCTCGGCAGAATCTCATCGAGGCTCCCCTCCATGTCCTTTGTGTCCGTGACCGAAATCACCACATTGTCTCCGACAAGAGGTTTATACTTATCCTTCCGGAAAATCCCGCGGGCACGGCAGGCGTAGGTGCAGCCGTCCTCCGCATGGACATAGTA
Organism: uncultured Blautia sp.; assembly: GCA_946629475.1. Taxonomy (GTDB): domain Bacteria; phylum Bacillota; class Clostridia; order Lachnospirales; family Lachnospiraceae; genus Blautia_A. Next base: position 1,624 of record CAMOXX010000008.1, read on the forward strand.
GAATCCGGCAATTCCTTTCATGATCTTACCACGCATGGATCAATCGACCTTTGAGAATGTGATGGTATATTTGCCCTTCATCTTGTAGCTTCCATCAATCATCTCATAGATAAAAACTGTTCCCTCTTCCACCCCGGGTACACCCGTCAGATCAAGCTGATACGGAAATTCCAGTTCAGCTCCCTCCGCGATAGTCGTGACTGTCTGCTCACTGCCCGTTTCCTGCACAAGCTCAAGCCGGACAGCCCCGCCCTGATAATCGTCGGGAGTATTCAGAATATTGTTGCTCTTCCAGGTTCCGGTGATCTCTTCGCCGGCAGGAGCCGCCGGAAGCTGCTCCTCCTCCTTGCTGATCGTGATCGTGATCGACTGGTCCGGATCCACCAGGCTTCCTGCTTCGACGCTCTGGGAAAGGACCTCGCCTCCCTGGGCTCCGCTGTTCTCCACTTCGATAATATTGATATCGATAAACTTGCCGAGTACGGTAAGCGCATCATCCTTCATCATGCCCACAACGTTCGGCATCTCGGCAGAAGTACCGAAATTGAGGCCGCGGCTCACCGTCATGGTGACCTGCTCTCCGGCCTGTACTGCCGTACCCGGAACAGGATCTATGCTGAGCACATATCCGGGCTCTACAAGCGCGTTGCCGTATTCATCCGCCTCTGCGTATTCCCGGGTCGTTGTGACAATCAGACCGGCATCCTCCAGTTCATGTTCCAGCTGGATTGCGCTTACGTTTGTATAGTCGGGTATCGTATAGCTGTTACCTTTGCTGAGGTAATAGCTGAGTGTTGTGTTGGCCTCCACTTCCTGGCCGGCTGCCGGCTCTGTTCGGCTGATCGTGCCCTGCGCGGCGTCGGACACTTCTTCCCCGACAAACTGAACGCCCAGGTTCAGCTCACTCACGGTGGTCCGGGCCTCATCCTCCGTCATCCCCACCAGGTTCGGAACAGTAATGAGCGAACTCCCCTGCTCTTCGGGGGGAGCAGTAACAACCTCTGTCTGTGGTGCCGGTTCCGTTTTATTTGTCTTGAACAGCCCTGCTGCCCTTCCCACAATAATGATCACGGCCACCAGCGCGGCTGCGCCAAGGCATAACAGGATAATCGGAATGATCCTGGTTCTGTTTCTTCTCTTCTTTTTCTTTTGAGGCTTCTCCTTCTTTCTGGTTTCCGCCTCTTCCTCTTCCAGCCGGATCTCCTCCTCAACCTGTGCTACTTCCTCAAGCTGCTTTTTGTTGGAGGTCTGTTTGATTTCCCCCAGTTCCTCATCGGAGATCACCTGCGTTCTCGCGGACGTATCCACCGAACTGACTTTTACAAAGTCCCCCTGGGGATCGATCAGGGAACGCTTCAGATCCGCAATGACCTCGCCCATGTTGCTGTAGCGGCGGTCCACGCTCTTCTGCGTACATTTGTAGATAATCTGCTCAAGGCTGTACGGCAGTCCCGGCGCATAGGTGCTTGGCGGAACCATCTCCTCCTGCAGATGCTTGATTGCAATTGAAACGGTGGTATCCCCGTCAAAAGGAACCCTTCCCGTTACCATTTCATAAATTGTGATGCCAAGGGAATAAATATCGCTCTTCTCGTCGCTGTAACCTCCGCGGACCTGTTCCGGCGAGCTGTAATGCACCGATCCCATGACGTTGGAACTGATCGTGTTGCTGGATGCAGCCCTCGCAATTCCAAAATCCGTCACTTTCACCTTTCCGTCCGTGGATATGATGATATTCTGCGGTTTTACATCCCTGTGTACTATTTTGTGGCTGTGCGCCGCCTCAAGGCCCATGGAAACCTGGATCGCGATGCTCGTAGCCTCTTTTACGGAAAGCTTTCCCTTTTTGGAGATATACTCCTTCAGGGTGATTCCCTCGATCAGTTCCATGACAATATAATAAACACCCTCATCATCGCCGACATCGAACACATTGACAATGTTTGGATGAGTCAGGCCTGCTGCCGCCTGAGCCTCGCTCTTGAATTTTTTAATAAACGTTCTGTCCTCACGAAACTCAGGTTTCAGAACTTTGACCGCCACAAAACGGTTCAGTTTATGATCCTTGGCTTTATAAACGTCGGCCATACCGCCGGTTCCTATTTTGGCCAGTATTTCGTACCGCTCCGCTATGATCGCTCCTGTATTCAACATTAACCCACCTCACTTGCAAATGGTTCTATCAGAATAATCGCTATATTGTCCTTTCCTCCGTTATTATTGGCTTCCCGGACAAGCTCTTTGCCCTTTTCTTCCAATGAAATATCTTCACGATGGACAATCTCTTCGATTTTTCTGTCTTCCACCATATTGCTCAATCCATCGGAGCACATCAGTACAACACTGTTCTCCGTAAGCTTAAGATCAAAAAAATCCACATCTACTGTTTTTTCGGCACCCAGCGCCCTCGTTATGATGTTTTTTTTCGGATGCGACCTGGCTTCATCAGGGTTGATCTCGCCCAGTCTGACCATCTCCTGAACAAGGCTGTGGTCCCGGGTGACCTGCCGGATCTCCCGGTCGATAACATACAGTCTGCTGTCGCCGATATTCGCAACATAGAGGAATCCGCCGATGATCGTCGCTACAACCATGGTAGTCCCCATCCCGCTGTAGCTCTCTTCCTGTGAGGCTTTTCCGAAAATCCAGGTATTAGCCTTCTCAACAGCATGCCGGATCACCTTAACCGGATTGTACTCCGCGTCCCCGGTGATCTCCTCCACCAGCGTCATTACTCCGTGGGAGGAGGCATAGTCCCCTGCGTTATGTCCGCCCATTCCATCCGCCACTACGAACAGATTCGGCAGATGTCCGACAGGAATATCCGAAGTGAAGACATAATCCTGGTTTATCTCACGCTTTTTTCCGACATCTGTTGCCGAATACACCCTCATCCTGCTTCTCACTTTCTGCCTGCCGCTGTGCGGCCAGGAACACTTTTCCTTCATGTCATGCCTGTGTATCAGTCATGCTGCGCCGCAGCTGCCCGCAGGCGCCGTCAATATCCGTACCCATTTCTCTTCTAATAGTAACATTTATTCCGTATTTTTCAAGTTTATTTTTAAATTCCAGCACTTTCGTCCGGGAAGTGCGCCTGAATGACCGCTCTCTGACCGGATTTACGGGAATCAGGTTCACATGGCAGGCCATTCCTTTTAGTTTTCCGGCAAGTATTTCCGCGCATTCAGGAGTATCATTGACCCCTGAAATCATACTGTATTCAAAGGTGATCCTCCGTCCGGTCGCGCGGAAATACTCCCGGCAGGCCGAAAGAAGCTCATCGATGGAATATCTGTTCGCGACAGGCATCAGGGTTTTCCGGATTTCATCCGTCGGGGCATGCAGCGAAATCGCCAGTGTGATCTGCAGCTTTTCCTCCGCAAGTCGGCGGATTTCCGGTACCAGCCCGCAGGTCGACACCGTAATGCTGCGGGCACTGATTCCCAGCCCCTCCGGACAGGTGGCAAGCTCAATAAACCGGAGCAGGTTCTCGTAATTGTCCAGCGGTTCCCCCGTCCCCATCACAACGATGTTGGATATACGCTCCCCCGTTTCTCTCTGGATATGGTAGATCTGGGAAAGCATCTCGGAAGGAAGAAGACTGCGGGAAAGCCCTCCGATGGTCGAAGCGCAGAATCTGCATCCCATACGGCATCCCGCCTGCGACGAGATGCAGACGGAGCTGCCGTGATGATACCGCATCAGCACGCTCTCAATCAGGTTCCCGTCATCAAGCCTGAACAGATATTTTTCTGTCCCGTCCTTCGCGGATCTCTGTACTGTAACAAGTTCTGTTTTTACCAGAGGATAATCTGCGAGCTTTTCCCTCAGTCCTTTGGGAAGGTTCGTCATTTCACTGTAATCCTCTGCCAGATGCTGATGAATCCAGGAAAAAATCTGTCCGGCGCGGAACGGTTTTTCTCCGAGTTCTTCCATCAGAAGAACCAGCTCTTCTCTGGTCATCGATTTGATATCTGTTGTCATGTCATTCATTGTCTCCTGAAACGGGCGATAAAAAAGCCATCGCAGTCATGGACCCCCGGCAGCAGCTGGAGGAATCCTTTTTTCGTACTGCTGTCCCGCAGTTCTGCCGGAAGATAGGGATCCAGGCTGTCCAGGGCAAAGGACGGAAACTGCTCCAGGAACCACATCATGTTCTCCTCATTTTCCTCTTTCGCGATGGTGCATGTGCTGTAAACAAGAACGCCTCTCGGCCTCACATATTCCTGTGCCTTTGTGAGGATTTCCCTCTGCAGAGCCACAATCTCCTTCTCCCGTTCTGCGGTAAAGCGATACTTGATTTCGGGTTTCCGCCCGATCACGCCAAAGCCGGAGCACGGTGCGTCCACAAGCACAATATCCGCCCGGCTCTCCGCCTCAAGGTCCAGGACCGTCGCGTCCTGCACCTTCGCCTGCACATTGATAGACCCGGTGCGCACAGCGTTTTCTTCGATCAGTTCCACCTTTTTGAGGCTGACATCCCGGGCATCCACCGTTCCGTAGCCTTCCATCATATCTCCCATATGAATGCTTTTTCCGCCCGGGGCAGCGCATACGTCAATCACATAGTCTCCCTTTTTGGGCGCGGCGCATTCGGCGGCCAGCATGGAGCTCACATCCTGCACCGTGATTTCCCCGTTCCGGAAAGCGTCAAGCATCAGCAGATGATTGTATTTGGAAATCCGGTACGCGTAGGGCAGGTACGGAGCTTTCTCCACATGCGCGCCCTGCGATGACAGGCTCTGAATCGTCCTTTCCATCAGGACGCCGGTTTTCCTGCATCGTACGGTAAGAGGCTTCTCCGTCAGAAAATCCGCCAGAATTTTCTCTGTCGTTTCCGTCCCATATGCACTGATCCATCGTGTCACAAGGGCTTCCGGCATGGAATAGCGCACGGAAAGGGAGCTGACCGGATCCTTCTCCATGTCCGGATATGTCAGTCCTCCCATCTCGCGCGCTGCCGTCCTCAGAACACCGTTCACAAAGGATTTGAGATTGTAAAAGCCTCTTTCCTGTGCCAGCGACACAGCTTCGCTCACCGCCGCGCTGTCCGGCACACTGTCCATATATTTCAGCTGATAGATCCCGCTCCGCAGGATCTCCCGGATCACAGGCTTCATCCTCGACACAGGGACGCTGGAATATGTGTTCAGAATATAATCGATGGTGATCCGGTATTCCAGGGTTCCTTCGCAGACCCGGGTAATAAACGCGCGGTCCTGTTTCGGAAGGAACTGATGCTTGGTCAGGCAATCCCGAATCGCGATATGGCTCATAGCTCCTTCTTCGATCTCCAGGAGAATATCCAGCACCAGTTCTCTTGTATTTACTGTGCCTGCCATAACTTTCCTTTCTTTTATATATCTCCGAGTACTGTGCCGTTTTCGATCGGGCAGCCCCGCAGAAACGCGTCAGAATTCATTCTCTTCCGGCCTTCCAGCTGCAGCTCAGTGATGCACAGCGTGCCGGTCCCGCATTTAACGAAAATACCGTCCTTCCCGGTTCTGACAACCGTTCCGGGCTCCGCCTCCGGCTGTACCTCCGAAGCAGTACGGCTCCGCCATATTTTCAGGGTTTTTCCTTCTAAAAAGGTGTAGGCGCCGGGCCACGGATCCATCCCGCGGACGGTCCTTTCAAGCTTTTCAGCGCTTTCGTCAAAAGAAAGCAGACCGGCCTGCTTTTTCAGCATCGCGGCATAGGGTGTCGGGCTCTCATCCGGCTGCTTTGTGTAAACGGCCCTTCCTTCAAATACATCCGGCAGGGTGCGCAGAAGAAGCGCGGCTCCCTCGTCGGAAAGCTTCGCAAAAAGACTTCCTCCGGTTTCATCGGGAGAAAGCGGCACAACCGACTGGGAGATAATATCCCCTGTATCAAGGCCTTCCCCCATACGCATGATTGTCACTCCGGATTCCTTTTCTCCGGCGAGAACGGCCTGCTGAATCGGTGATGCCCCGCGGTACGCAGGCAGCAGGGAGGCATGAATATTCAGGCATCCAAAAGGCGGAAGATCCAGAACCGCCTTCGGAATGATCTGTCCGAACGCGGCCACGATGATCATGTCAGGCTTCTGCTCCTGCAAAAAGCGGATGAATTCCGGGTCGCGGACCTTTGCCGGCTGCCATACCGGAATTCCGTATGCCGCCGCAGACTGTTTGACCGGCGTTTCAATCACGGCTTTTCCTCTTCCCTTCGGCTTGTCCATCTGTGTGACAGCGCCGATCACCTGGTATCCGTTTTCCACTAAAGCGTTAAGGGCAGGAACCGCAAAATCAGGTGTCCCCATATAGATAATGCGTTTCTCTGCAAGACTGCGTGAAATCATTCTTCTTCCTCTTCTTCCTCATACGTCACTTCGTGGAGTTCTCCCTCCACAAGGCGTGTATACAGCTTCCCGTCCAGATGGTCGATCTCATGGCAGAATGCTCTTGCTTTCAGGCCTTCTGCCTCATAGATCACTTCATTCAGATTTTTATCAAGGGAGCGCACTTTCACCGCTTCCGGCCTTGTGACCTTACCTGCCACGCCGGGAACGGAAAGGCAGCCTTCTTCTCCCGTCTGCTCTCCCTCCTGTTCAATCACCTCCGGATTAATCAGGATCACGGGCTCTGTCCCCTCCTCGGAGACATCAACAACGGCAATCCTTCGCAGTACTCCCACCTGCGGCGCAGCGAGTCCGACCCCGCCCGCATCGTACATCGTATCCAGCATATCATCGATCAGCTGGCTGATCCTGGGGGTAATATCCTTAACAGGTTTGCAGATTTTTCCGAGGACAGGGTCGCCCTCCGTTCGTATCGTTCTGAGTGCCATAGTCTGCTCCTTTTCTTTTATTATATCAGCAGCATGTGCTTCGCCTGTACTCTGCAGTCACATGCTGCTGTCAGTTGTAATCATACTGTATGTAAATATCCTTAAACCCCGGGTTGATCGCGATATATTCCTCTGTTCTTCTTCTGATTTCCAGAAGCCTCCCGCCGCTGTCTCCCTTAAGGTACATCACCTGGCGGTACATGTCCTTAACCTTGCTGACGGCTTCCGGCGCCGGACCGATAACAGAGGCGCTCTTTCCGGAGGCAATTCCCCGGACAAACCGGGCAAGGTAGAACATTCCCTTCGTCAGAAGCTCCTCATCACGGCACGCGCCGTGGATAAACAGCATGTGGCCGGCCGGCGGATAGGAAAGAAAGCTGCGGTATGCCATTTCAGCACGGTAGAACTGTTCATAATCCTGCTCCGATGCTGCCCGGATCGTATAATGCTCCGGAAGATAAGTCTGGATTACCGCGCTTCCCACACGGTTTCCCCTGCCTGCACGGCCGGCTGCCTGGGTCAGCAGCTGAAAGGTTCTCTCCGCGCTCCGGAAGTCGGATGCGTTAAGCGAGAGATCCGCGGCCAGAATTCCCACCAGCGTCACAAGCGGAAAATCATGGCCCTTCACAATCATCTGCGTTCCGATCAGAATATCAGCTTCATGGGACGCGAAGGATTTCAGAATCGCTTCATAGCTCCCCTTCGTGCGTGTCGTGTCCGAATCCATCCTGAGGATGCGCGCTTCCGGAAATCTTTTCTGAATTACCTGAACCGCCTGCTGAGTTCCCGCCTTAAATCCTCCGATGTAGGGGGATCCGCATTCCGGGCAGCTTTCCGGCATAGAAGTCTGGAATCCGCAGTAATGGCAGATCAGCCTTCCCCCCATGTGCTGGGACAGTGACACGTCACAGTGGGGACATTTCATAACATGTCCGCAGGACCGGCAGGACACAAAACCAGCATACCCGCGCCGATTGAGGAAGAGCATCGCCTGTTCCCCGATCCGGAGACGTTTTTCCATCTCCTCCTGGAGCGTCCGGCTCAGGATCGTCCTGTTCCCGGCTTTCAGCTCCTCCCGGAGATCCACCACCCTGACGGCAGGCATCGGGCGTCCTCCGTGCCTCCCGGCAAGACGGACCAGCCTGTATTTCCCTTCCAGCGCGTTCCGGTAGCTCTCCATCGAAGGCGTCGCCGACCCGAACACGACCCGCGCGCCTTCCATCTCCGCCCGTTTGAGGGCGGTCTCCCTCGCATGATATCTTGGGGTACTTTCACTCTTATAGGCCGGCTCGTGCTCCTCATCCATGATGATCAGGCCAAGCTTTGTAAACGGAGTAAAAAGTGCCGATCTCGGGCCGATCATGACCGAAACGTCTCCGTTTTTTGCCCTGACAAACTGGTCATATCGTTCCCCGGCGGACAGCCTGGAGTTCAGGATCGACACCCTGCCTCCGAACCTGCTTCCAAAACGCAGCACCGTCTGGTAGGTGAGGGATATTTCGGGGATCAGCACAATGACCTGCTTTCCCTCGTCCAGCACTTCCTGGATCAGCTGCATGTACACTTCCGTCTTACCGCTTCCCGTAACACCGTGAATCAGCACAGGCCGGCAGGATTCCCCCCGCCATTCTCCGATAATCCCGGAGAACGCCTCCTTCTGCTCCGGGTTCAACTCCTTCGGCTCCTCCTGCGGGATCTCCTCAGGGCGGACCGGAAGCCGGTACTGCTCTGTGCTCTCAACGGCTGCCAAGCCCTCTTTTTCCAGATATCGAAGGACATCCGGCGTCATTCCCAGATGCTTCCGGGCATCCGAATAATCCAGCATATGGTCCGGGTCAGAAAGAAGGGCTTTAAGGACTCGCGCGCGCGCCGTGCTCCTGCCTTTCTCCAGCTTCCCGAGCAGGCGTCCCGCCGGTTCTTCATCCATCTTCAGCAGTATCTGCCGTGTCTCCCGGGCTTTCATTTTTTCCCGCACCGGGAACACGGTCCGAAGCGCCTGATTCATCGTGCAGCCGTAGGTCTCACGGATCCAGACAGCAAGCCGGATCAGATGTGATTCCGTCGTCTCGTCGGAGCTGTCAACCGAAAGGATTTCCTTGATCCTGCTTTCATCCAGATCCGTTTTGTCCCTGATTCCGATGACATAGCCGTGCCTTTCTCTGTTTCCCCGTCCGAACGGCACCGTGACCGTCATCCCGACCCGTACGCTGTTTTCCAGATGTTCCGGTACACGGTAGGAAAAGCTCCTGTCAAGCTCTCCGGCATCGATATCTATCACAATTTCAGCAAAAATCATACGTTCATTTCCGCCCCGGATTTTTTCCCGGAAGAAGCATCCTCCTCCAGAATCTCCCGGATCAGGACTCTCTCGTCCATCGGGTGTTTGACCCCGCAGATCTCCTGGTAGTCCTCATGTCCTTTGCCCGCCAGAACGATAATATCGCCGGGTTCTCCATGATGGATCGCATAGGCGATTGCTTCCTTGCGGTCGATGATCTCAATAAACTTTCCGTCCGTCCGGCTGATTCCCGTGCGGATGTCATCGATAATGGACTGCGGCTCTTCATAGCGCGGATTATCTGAAGTGATGATCGTAAAGTCCGCGAGTCTGCCGGATACCTCCCCCATCTCAAACCGCCTGTCACGGGACCGGTTTCCGCCGCATCCGAACAGACATACCAGACGGTTGGGATGGTACTCTCTCAGCGTTGTAAGAAGGCTGGAAAGCGCCATCGCATTATGGGCATAATCAATCATGAGCGTAAAATTGTCGGAAACCTTCACCATTTCGATTCTGCCTTTCACGCGGGCATTTTCGAGGGCACGGACCATATCTTCCTCAGAGACCTGAAAATGCCGGCAGATCGCGATCGCCGTGAGCGAATTGTAAATGCTGAAGCGTCCCGGAATATCGATCCTGACCGGAAAATCCAGCAGGCCCTTGACGTGATAGGATATTCCAAGATACCCTTCACCGGTCACCAGCTCCGGGTCGGAAGCAATCAGGTCGGCTTCCTCCGAAAATCCGTAGGTTTCGAGTGCGCAGGTATGCCCCTCAATAATCCTGTCAAAATGCCTGTCATCCCGGTTTACGATCCCGATTCTGCACTGCTTGAGAAGAAGTGCCTTGCATGCCAGATAATGGTCAAAGTCCCGATGCTCATTCGGCCCGATATGATCCGGTTCGATGTTGGTGAAAATTCCGAAATCGAATACAAAGCCCTGAGTCCGGTGCAGCATCAGTCCCTGTGAGGAGACTTCCATCACCACGGCATCGCACCCGGCATCCGCCATCTCCCTGAAATACTGCTGGATCACATAGGATTCGGGAGTGGTATTCGCTGCCGGAATATGCCGGTCACCGATCACCGCCTCGATCGTACCGATCAGGCCCACCTTGTATCCTGCGTTTTCAAGGATGGATTTTACCATATATGTCGTAGTTGTTTTTCCCTTGGTTCCCGTAATTCCGATCGTTTTAAGCCGGTCGGCGGGATGCCCGAACCATGCCGCTGACAGAAACGCCAGAGCGTACCGAGCGTCCTTCACCCGGATTACTGCCGTCCCCTCCGGCACATCAATATCCTTCTCCGCGACAATGGCTGCCGCTCCCTTTCCGGCAACCTCGGACGCATAAGCATGTCCGTCCGAAACAGCGCCGCTGATGCAGACAAACAGGCAGCCGTCCCCTGCCTTTCTGGAATCGTACACAAGCGATTTGATTTCGCATTCGAGGCTGCCCTGCAGGCATTCATATTCTATATTATCGAGTAAATCCGCTAATTTCATTTAAACTCCTTTTTATGGGAATCCGGCCGTAAAGCGCCGGCCGGACCCTACAGGTATTTTATGGTTGTTTCCGGAGGTTTGTTTTCCTCCAGCATCATGACAGCATAGCTGGGGTGCCGCCCGTTCTGCCGGGGATAGGAGAGGCTCCCGGGGTTCACCGCCAGGACACCGTTTCTCTTTGCAATCATGGGCTTGTGCGTGTGCCCGAACAGCGCCACCTCGCACCCCCTGTACTCCGCTTCCTCCACAAGTCCCGCGATGTCCAGCGACACGCCATAGTAATGGCCGTGCGTCACAAAAATCCGGTGCCCGAGCAGGGTGATCTCGGTCTCACGGTCCAGGTCGGAAAAATAGTCGTTGTTGCCGGCAATGATACATGTTTCCGTATCTGCAAGCGCTTCTATATAAAATTCTCTTCCTTCCACATCACCGCAGTGGATCAGCATATCAAAAGGAGCTTCGCAGGCGATTGCCTGCTCGATCCCCTCGTCCCTGCCATGGGTATCGCTCACAATCAGTACCTTCATAGAATTCCTTCCTCTACCAGGACTTCACGGACTGCTCTCAGAGCCTTCCCCCGATGGCTGATCCGGTTTTTCTCCTCCGGAGGGATCTCCGCGGAGGTTTTTCCGTAGGAGGGCAGGAAAAAGATCGGGTCATACCCGAAACCGTTCACGCCCTTTTCCTCATAGCCGATCCTTCCTTCCATCACCCCGCGGACCACATAGGTTCCCTTCCCCGGGACAGCGGCCGCCACAGCACAGACAAACCTTGCCGTTCTATCCTCATCCGGAACACCGTCCAGTCTCCGGATAAGCTCGTTGTTTTTTATATGGTAGGAGGTGTCTTCGCCCATATAGCGGGCGGAAAAAATTCCCGGTTCTCCGTTCAGCGCATCAATCACAAGGCCGGAGTCATCTGCGAGGACGATCTCTCCCGATATGCCGGATACCGCCTCAGCCTTGATCCGGGCATTTTCCTCAAAAGTATTTCCATTCTCGACAATATCGGCCTCAATCCCCGCTTCCTTCATGGAAACGATCCTGACATCCGGGATGTCTGCCATGATTTCCCGGATCTCCTTCAGCTTATTCTGGTTTCCTGTCGCGAATATAACCGTCTTCATTGATCTGGATTCTCCATTTCTGTTAACTTTTGTCCCCTCAGGTCCTCTTCGGCGGCTTCGGCCCCAGGAACTGGTAATAATAGGTCTTCATCATGCCGTTATAAATCTTGCGGTTTTTGTCCGCCTTGCGTCCGATATATTTTTCGGCGTCCTCGTACGCCGTGATCAGATACATGGACCAGCGGTCCAGGCCTCTGTATCGCTCTCCGATCTGCCGGTACAGCTCCGGAAGGGCTTCCTTTTCCTCCAGGCGCTCCCCGTAGGGCGGATTGGTAATGATAAAGCCGTATGCCCCGGAGTGGCTGAGCCTCGAAACTTCCCTTCTCTGCAGATGGATCATTCCTTCTACCCCTGCCATCGCTGCGTTTGAACGGGCAGCGCTGATCGCTTCCGGGTCAATATCATAGCCCTGGATATCCGTCTCAGGGTTTTTCACAATAAGGTCGTCCGCCTCCTCGCGCGCATTTTTCCAGCATGCAGACGGGATCAGGTTTTCCCACTGCTCCGCGAGAAATGATCTGTTTCTGCCGGGTGCCAGATTTGCCGCGATCATGGCCGCCTCGATCGGAAATGTCCCGCTCCCGCAAAAAGGATCCACCAGGATTCTGTTTCCCTTCCATGGGGTCAGAAGAATCAGGGCGGCAGCCAGTGTCTCCGTGATTGGAGCCTTTACCTTCATCTGCCGGTATCCGCGTCTGTGCAGAGATATCCCCGAGGTATCGATTCCGCAGACCACTGTGTCCTTCATGATGGCGACGCGGAGCGGAAATTCCGGACCGTCCTCCGGAAACCATTCTATATGATACACGCTCTTCAGCCTTTCGACAATCGCCTTTTTCATGACAGACTGAATATCCGACGGGCTGAACAGCCTGCTTTTCACGGAATTTGCCTTCGCCACCCAGAATTTTCCGTTCTTCGGAATATATTTTTCCCACGGAACCGCGCGGGTCATTTCAAACAGCTCTTCAAACGTAACAGCCCGGAATTCCCCTGCTTTTATAAGAATCCGCTCTGTTGTTCTCAGGAAGGTGTTGGCATAGGCAATGCCCTCGGCATCCGCAAGGAAAGTCACCTTGCCATCCTCCACCCTGCTGATTTCATAGCCAAGATCTGTGATCTCACGCTTCAGCACCGACTCCAGTCCGAAGTGGCACGGCGCAATCAGCTCATATCTGTCCATCATTCTCCCTCAACTACTCTATCTTGTGGTTACAAAGAGGATTTCCCCCAAATCTTAGAGTTTTTTTTCAAAAAAACCTACTACTTGTGAAAAATCCTGTTGCATTTTTTTCAGACATATATTATAATCAAAAATGTAAAAAGAATTAACCCTTCAAATGTTCTTTTTACAAACCCCTTATTTTATTATTTATACTCCCCTCGAGACACCCGGTAGCTCCCCTACCGGGTGTCTCACTTTTTGTAACCGCTTCGAATACTTACCGTTTTTTAAAGCAGCCAGACCGGAAGCTCTTCAAAGGCCTGGATGATCCCCTTGTCTTTTTTCTCTTCGGCAGAAGCTTCTGAAAGGACAGGGGCAGCATTTGCAATCACAGCTGCCTTTACCTCAGTCTCTTTTGCCTTGCCCTCTGATGCTGCTTTGGCTGTTGTCTTTTTTCTGCCCGCACTTGCTGCTCTCTTAATACTCTCCTTACCTACCGGCACGTTTTTCAACCTCCTTTGCAAATTCGATATATTCCTTAGCGCTCCGGCTCGATTTTTTGAACGCGACAACCGGAGAGCTCACATCCTGTGCCCACTCTATATTGCTGTCCACCCGGATAAATGACTGAAAAACATAGATTCCGTCCAGCTCCCGCAGCGTCTCCATTGTCTGCTTAAAATAGCCTTTTCGAACATCCGCCTTTGTCACGACAATGCCCATCATCTCCGTCGAGGGGGAAATCTCCCTGGCCTCATTCAGGAAATCCAGCATATTTGCCAGCCCGAACATTCCCCACGGGCTTGCTTCGACCGGAATCACCACATAGTCCGAAGCACACAGGATATTCATCACCCACAATCCGAGCGTCGGCGGTGCATCGATCAGAATATAATCATACTTTCCTGAATTTCTCGCGGACGTTAAACAATCGGAAAGGACGAGCTCCCGTCTCCTGCCGCGCGGCAGCGGGGCTTCCGCCAGCTGCCGCTCGATCAGGCTCATCCGCATGGAAGAGGGAATCAGATCCACATTTTCAATCCGGGTCGGAACTGCGAAGGGCAGCGCATCCTGCTGCTCCGCAGCCGCATAATAGAGATTCCGGCTGCTCTCCGCCATCTCCAGCACTTCTTCCTCATTGAAAAAAGAGAGAGAAAGATTCAGCTGCATATCCCCGTCAACCAGGAGCACCTTTTTTCCGGCTCCGGCGAGCGCAGCACCCAAGTTTCCGCAGGTGGTGGATTTTCCGCTCCCGCCTTTATTGTTCGTAAAGCAGATCGTGACTGTCTTTTTCATAAATTCTCCACTGCCGCGCGTTCGATCGGAAGACCTTTGATATATCTCTCCATAAATGTGTTAAAGCCTGCCACGCCATTGGGATCCGGCTGCAGTGTCGAGCCTTCAAATCCGGCAAAGACCTTATTGTCGAGGAAAGCGGACAGTGTCTCCCCTTCCTCCTTGTTGATCAGATAGGAAGCCAGAATCGCCGCGCCCCAGGCACCGCCCTCACCGGCAGTCTCCATCACAGATACCGGGACGTTCACAGCATCGGCAAGAATCTGCTGGCCGACACCTTTTGTTTTGAAAAGACCGCCGTGTCCGAGCAGACGGTCCACCTTCACCTTTTCTTTATCCAGAAGGATATTCAGGCCGACACGCATTGCCCCGAGGCAGGTGTAAAGATTGGTCCGCATAAAGTTCGCAAGGGTGAATTTGCTCTCGGGAGACCGCACCACCATCGGGCGTCCCTCAGTAAATCCGGTTGCATGCTCCCCGGAGTAATAGCAATAGGCAAGAAGTCCGCCGCAGTCCGGATCACCTTCCATGGCCTTATTGTACAGCGTGCCGTAGAGCTGGTTCATATCTGCTTCCATCCCCATGGCCTCTGTAAACTCTCTGAAAATATTTACCCAGGCGTTCAGATCGGAGGTACAGTTGTTGGAATGCGCCATCGCCACTGCTTCTCCCGAAGGAGTGGTAACCATATCCAGTTCGCTGTACGGCTCGGACAGAGGCTTTTCCAGGACAACCATTGCAAAGGCCGAAGTTCCTGCCGATACATTGCCGGTGCGCATTGCGACACTGTTCGTCGCCACCATGCCTGTTCCCGCATCTCCTTCAGGAGCACACATCGGAATTCCCGCTTTCAGAGCACCTGTCACATCCAGCAGCCTGGCGCCTTCCTCCGTCAGTGTGCCCGCGTCTTCTCCAGCAGTAAGGCATTCCGGAAGAATATCGCGGAGTTTCCACGGGAAGCCGCATGGAGCTGTCAGCTCGTCAAACTGCTCCACCATCTTCTGGTTGTAGTCCTTTGTCTCCGAATCGATCGGGAACATTCCGGCACAATCCCCGATTCCGAGAACTCTGCGTCCGGTCAGTTTCCAGTGGACATATGCTTCCAGGGTCGTGATATAATCAATATCCTTCACATGTTCTTCCTTGTTCAGGATTGCCTGATACAGATGGGCAATGCTCCATCTCTGCGGGATATTGTAATGGAACAGTTCGGAGAGCACTTTGCTGGCCTCCCCGGTAATATTGTTCCTCCAGGTACGGAACGGTACCATGAGCTCTCCCTGCTTATTAAACGGCATATAGCCGTGCATCATGGCGCTGATTCCAAGAGCTCCGAAAGATGTAAGGTCAACCTCATATTTTGTCCTGACATCCTTCACCAGATCCTGATAGCAGTCCTGAATGCCTGTCCATATATCATCCAGGGTGTACGTCCAGATGCCGTTTTCCAGACGGTTTTCCCACTCATGGCCGCCTGAGGCAATCGGAGTACATTTGTCATCAACAAGGACTGCCTTGATCCGGGTCGAACCGAATTCGATTCCGAGAGAAGTCCTGCCGTCAAGTATCGCCTGCTTTGCCGCGTTCCTGTCTGCATTCATTTTGGTGTCCTCCTTAAAGATTTGCAGTGTCTTTTGCTTTTCATTATACTTTTGAGAGGGGGAATTGTAAAGTGGGTTTCGGAGAGGCACATAGTGTAAAAAAGTACCCCGCCTGTTTTTCTTTACAGGCGGGGCCGTTTTCAGAACAACGGTTTCATTGCCGGGTAGAGTCTGCGGAATTTCTGGTATTTTTCTTCATATTTCGCGGTAAGCTCCGGATCAGGTTCCACCGTTTCCACAACCTGCACGAATTTGCTGCAGATCGTCTCGACATCCGGGTAAGCGCCGCACCCGACTGCCGCAAGCATCGCTCCTCCCATACCGGGACCCTGTTCATTCTTCGGAACGTCCACCTTCAGATTCATGATATTTGCGATCATTTTCTTCCAGAGCGGGCTTTTTGCCCCGCCGCCGCAAATCATGGTACGTTCAATTTTAATGCCGAGGCTCCGCGCCACCTCAAGACTGTCGCGGAGGCCGAACGCGACGCCTTCCAGGACAGCCTGCGTCATATCAGATCTGGTGCTGTCCATCGACATGCCGAAGAATACACCTCTGGCATCGGGGTTGTTATGCGGAGAACGCTCCCCCATCAGATACGGCAGGAAGAACACATTGTTTTCGCCAAGCTTCGTGATATTCTCCTGCTCTTTCGCAAAGTCGTCAGCCCCGAGAATGTCCTCGACCCACCATTTATTGCAGGATGCTGCGCTCAGCATGCAGCCCATCAGATGATAATATCCATCCGCATGGTCAAAGGAGTGAAGGGCATTATATTCATCCACACCGAACTCCCTGCTGGAGATAAAGATCGTTCCGGAGGTTCCGAGCGAAATATTACAGCGGCCGTCGCCCACCGTCCCGGTTCCTACTGCTGCGGCAGCATTGTCGCCGGCACCGGCGACCACTTTTACATCGGGGGAAAGTCCAAGCTCAGACGCGGTCTCAGGCTTCAGCGTTCCTACAACCTCCCAGCTCTCATAGAGCTTCGGAAGCTGTTCCTCCTTTATACCGCAGATTTCGATCATTTCTTTGGACCAGCAGCGGTTTTTTACATCCAGCAGCAGCATTCCCGACGCATCCGACAAATCCGTGCAGAACGAGCCGGTAAGCATATATGCGATGTAATCCTTGGGGAGCATGATTTTATCGATTTTTGAGAACAGCTCCGGCTCATTTTTCTTCATCCACAGAATCTTCGGCGCTGTGAATCCCGCAAAAGCGATGTTTGCCGTATACTGCGAGAGCTTGTCCTTGCCGATCACAGTATTTAAGTATTCTGTTTCTTCCCCGGTCCGTCCATCGTTCCAGAGGATTGCCGGACGGATGACATTGTCATCCTTGTCCAGGGTTACGAGGCCGTGCATCTGCCCGCCGCATCCGATGCCTGCAACCTTCGAGGCGTCAAAGTCCCTGATCAGTTCCTTAATGCCTTCTTTGCTGTTTTTCAGCCAGTCCTCCGGCTTCTGCTGGGACCAGCCCGGGTGCGGAAACTCAATGGGATACTCTTTTGAGACGATATTCAGGATTGTTCCGTCCTCATCCATAAGAAGAAGCTTGACAGCGGATGTTCCGAGATCTACACCAATATAATACATGTTTCCTCTCCTTTTCCTGAAATGGCTGCCACCCTACGGATGACAGCCATCGCATTTTTATCTCCAGGGATTCTCGGTCGGATAGCGTACGCCGGCCGGCTGATTGTATCCAATCTCCTTCACATCAACGCCGATATATTTGAACACTTCGAACAGGGCTTTGCCAAAATGTCCGAAAGCCACAGCTCCGTGATGCGGGAATCCGCCCTCGATCAGTACATGACGGTAGAATCTTCCCATTTCCGGAATCGCGAAAATGCCGATGCTGCCGAAGGAACGGGTTGCAACCGGAAGTACCTCGCCATGGGCAATATATGCGCGGAGGATGTTGTCGGAAGTGCTCTGCAGGCGGAAGAAGGTGATGTCGCCGGGAGCGATGTCGCCCTCAAGAGTACCGTTTGTAACCTCGATCGGAAGGCTCCTCGCCATGATCTTCTGATACTTCATCTCGCAGGATACAAGCTTGCTGGAGCAGGTATTGCCGCAGTGGAAGCCCATGAATGTTTCATCCAGCTTGTAGTCATATTTTCCTTTGATATCAGAATTGTAGAGATCCTTCGGAACCGTATTGTTGATGTCGAGCAGGGTAACGATGTCATCGCTGACAACCGTGCCGATGAACTCGCTGAGGGCTCCATAGATATCCACCTCGCAGGATACCGGGATTCCGCGGCCTGTCAGACGGCTGTTGACATAGCAGGGAACAAATCCGAACTGAGTCTGGAATGCCGGCCAGCATTTGCCTGCGATCGCAACATATTTGCGGTAGCCCTTGTGGGCATCGATCCAGTCGAGGAGTGTAAGCTCATACTGCGCAAGCTTTGCAAGAACCTCCGGCTTTTTGTTGCCCTTGCCAAGCTCGTTCTCCATATCCTTGACAACTTCCGGAATTCTCTCGTCGCCGGCATGTTTGTTGAATGCCTCAAACAGGTCGAGCTCGGAGTTCTCCTCGATCTCTACACCGATATTGTAGAGCTGCTTGATCGGAGCATTGCAGGCAAGGAAGTTTAACGGACGCGGTCCGAAGCTGATGATCTTCAGATTGTTGAGAGCATCAATCGCTCTTGCGATCGGCAGGAACTCATGGATCATATCCGCGCAGTCCTCTGCATCGCCGACCGGGCTTTCGGGAATATAGGCCTGAACATTGCGGAGCTTCAGGTTATAGCTGGCATTCAGCATACCGCAGTATGCATCGCCTCTGCCGTCCAGAAGGCTGTCGCCTGATTCCTCAGCTGCCGCGCAGAACATCTTCGGGCCGTCAAAATGTTTTGCAAGAAGGGTCTCGGAAATTTCCGGTCCGAAGTTTCCAAGATATACGCAGAGCGCGTTGCAGCCCGCTTTTTTGATATCTTCCAGGGCCTGCACCATGTGGATTTCGCTCTCAACGATACAGATTGGACATTCGTAAATATCAGCAGCGTCATATTTTGCTGCATATGCTTCAACAAGCGCTTTTCTCCTGTTGACGGAAAGGGATTCCGGGAAGCAGTCACGGCTTACAGCCACAATACCGATTTTCATCTTTGGCATATTGTTCATGTTTTTTCTCCTTCTTTTATGATGTCGCGCTACCTGTTCACGAATAATGCCCCTCCGGCAGACAGCGTCAGGCAGCATTATTCCCACACTGTTAAGTATATCATAATTTTTCCAAAATCAACTATGATTTCTTGCGAAAATATAGGATATTATTGCTTATTCCATGAAGCTTCCTGCCATCTCGACAAGCGTTTCCCGTGCTTCATTGCCCTTGCTTAAGTTTTCCAGAAGCGACATGACATTGTCCCCTGACATCCCGGGTTCTGCCTCATTTTTCTGAAGCAGCGCCAGTTCACAGGCTGCAGAAGCCTGAATCATGTTATCACCTGCCTCCTGTACCGGTCTGCTCTCCTGCTGAAGATTCGTCTGAACTCCTGCAGCGTCCCCGGAGGATTCCTCTGCCTCTCCTGTTTCGTGATCCGATGCCGAAAAGGACAGAGATGCAGGCTCCGCAGCAGCCATCTCCTGCTCGAACAGGACTGCCTTCGTCTCTCCCGGATAGAGAACCGTCTGATAAACAGTCCCTTCCGGATCCTCCAGATTCAGGCACCGGATTCCGCCGGAGGAGCCGCCGGCCAAATCCGCCTTCAGAGTGATATCCGAGACCGCCTCCCCGCCGGTAATCAGTGCCAGTATCAGAGTGTGATCCGGATTCCAAGGGCAGACTGCGGTCTCTGTAATGATTGCAGCCTGCTCTGCGCTCCCGTCCGCGGAAACCGTATACGGGAACCGGTTGATCGCTGCATCAATGCTGTATTCCGACGGTGCAAACATGAGCGCATCATCCGAAATGTATACGGATTCCGGTGCAGATTCTTCCGCGGCAGCCTCCATCTCCGCCTCAAATTCCTTCGCCTTCTCCGACGAGCGGAACGCATCCGCAGCAGATTTTTCTGAATCGTTTCTTATTTTCATAGTAACCGAGGCCGTGAGGATAATGCAGATTCCAGCCGCTGCCGCAGCTGTTCCCGTAAGAATGCGGCGCCTGCTGACT
Organism: uncultured Blautia sp.; assembly: GCA_946629475.1. Taxonomy (GTDB): domain Bacteria; phylum Bacillota; class Clostridia; order Lachnospirales; family Lachnospiraceae; genus Blautia_A. The sequence goes on from CAMOXX010000008.1 coordinate 21,545, forward strand.
CCTTTCCGGTATGTATCCTTCTGAGGAAATTCTAAAATCTTTTCCTGAACGGCCTGCTCCGGGCTCTTTTCAGGGAGGGCTTTTTCGATCCGGTCCCAGAAATCCGGCGTCTCACAATGCATATACTGATTGTATTCATCCTCAAAGTGCTTCATATCCGCACCTCCTCAGTTTTCCTATGGCCTGCCTGTACCGCCAGGTCACAGTTCCCATGGGAATTTTCAGAATATCCGCGATATCCCGGAATGTAAAATCCCCCGCAATCTTCATATGAACAATCTCCCTCTCGGAAGGCGTCAGAACCTCCATCGCCTGCTTTACGGACAGATCCCCCAGCGCTTCATCGTAGCCCGGATCATTCCAGGTTTTTCGATCCGCCTCCTGCGCAAGCTGTTCCGACTCATAGGGAATCTCTCTGTTTTTGCGGCGCAGAAAATCGAGAGCCAGGTTCCTGGCAATCACCGTTATCCATCGTTTGTGGCCGTTCCCCGGGACATATCTGTCTCCGCTGTTCCACAGCTTCAGGAAAAAATCAACGCTCAGGTCCTCCGCATCCGCATGATTCCCCGTGATGCTGAGCAGAAGGTGGTATATATACTCATGATAGGATTCGTATATCTCCTTCAATGCTTCCCGGTCCCCGTTCCGTATACGGTTCATGCATTCTTCAAATCTGCTGTTTTCCATATCGCTCTCCATTCGGAAATTCTTCAAGGCGCCGGTTCCGTCCGGGAACCGGCGCCCATTATAAGCAGAAGGGTGAGGCAGCTGTTCAGGTCATGGCAAAGCACCTGCTGATAAGCATCTGAACCTGATCTGTCAATAGTCCTGTCCGATCAGCCTGCGCACCAGATACTGAAACTCCTGGCGGTACTCATCCCCCAACGGAATGTCCGCAAGCTGTCCGCTCAGATGTTCCAGGGAAGCATCTCCCTTTTCATCACTGTCTTTCAGGATCATCGCAAACTCCGCTGCCGCGGCCGCCATCCTGAAGTCATCGTCCGGCGCATCGGTATAATCCTGCTCTGCTACGGGATACTCCTTTTCGCTGGCCGTGCTCTCACCCGGCTCCTTATAGCGGATGTAAACCGTCGCATATTCCGAACTCAGGCTGTCTCCGGACTCACTGTCTGCAGAGTCGTCTCTCTGATACTTGAGGGTAACAGCCTGCTCACTTCCGGCCGGAATCAGCTCATAGAGTGCAACAACGGAGTGTCCGGCTCCGATCTCTCCCGCGTCCTTTTTGTCGTCGCGGAAGTCTGTCGCGTCCATCAGCCGGTCCTCGTAGCCGATCAGACGGTACGCATTCACTTTTTCCGGATTGAATTCCACCTGCAGCTTTACATCGTCCGCAACCGTCAGAAGTGTCGAGCCCATCTCCTCTACAAGAACCTTCTTCGATTCCAGAAGAGAATCAATGTAGGCATAGTTTCCGTTGCCGCAGTCCGCAAGGCGTTCCATATTGTCGTCACGGTAATTGTACATTCCGAATCCCAGCACCGAGAGATAAATGCCGCTGTCCTTCTTCTCTGTAATCAGTTTTTCCAGCTGATCAGGCTCTGAAATCCCGATATTCAGGTCGCCGTCTGTCGCCAGGATTACACGGTTGTTACCCTCAGAAAGGAAGTGTCTCTCTGCAATCTCATAAGCCCTCTGGATTCCTCCTTCGCCGTAGGTACCCCCGTCCGCGTAAAGGCTGTTCAGCGCATCCCGGATTACGTCCTTGTCATCGCATTTCGCTCCGTCCAGCACGGTTTCAACGCCGTTTGCATATGTCACGATCGATACCGTATCCTTTTCATCCAGCTGATCCAGAAGCTGCAGAAATGTCTTCTTTAAAAGCGGCAGCTTGTTTTCGTCGCTCATAGAGCCGGAAACATCGATCAGGAACACCAGGTTCTGCGCAGGAATCCCGGAAAGGTCAATATCCTGTGTTTTCATCCCTATAAAAAGCAGGTCATGGTTTTCGTTCCAGGGGCACGGCGCTATTTTCGTTGTTACCCCGAATTTGTCGCCCGGTTCCGGCGTCTTCAGATCATAGGAGAAATAGTTGACAAATTCCTCGGGCCTCACAGCATCCGGATAGATATCCCTGAGGGACCAGCCGTCCTCGATCATGCGCCGCACATTTGCATAGGATGCGGTATCGACATCTGCCGAGAAGGTCGACAGAGGCTCAGTCGACACCAGCCTGAACGCATTTTCTTCCAGAGACTCATATTTTTCACTGGAGAATGTCTCAGGGCTGTATCCCGGCCAGCCGTAGATATCGCCGCTGTATGCTTTGTTGGATACCGCATACGGAGACGCCTCTGCCGCGTAAGCCATGTCCCCCTCCCAGGCAGCCTCCTCCTCAATCATGTAAACATCATCGTAAAGAAGCTCGTCTCCGGTCTGGCCGGATTCTGTTTCGTCATTTTCCGTTTCTGCCTGAGAGGACTGCTCCGTCCTTGCGGCCGGTGCAAGAAGCCCTGAGGCTGCGATAAAAAAAGATAAGATAGCTGCAATGATTTTCATAATAATCGACATGTCTTTCACCTGTCCTTTCCTGAAACATCCCGGAGGATTTTCTGTGTTCTGATAAATATACGGACGGCACAATGTCTTTTTATGGAGTGTTTTATGTTTTTTTATTTTTCCGCCAGCAGAGGCCTGCCCGGCGCTGTCCCGCGCTTATATTTACCGGGAGTAATCCCTTTGTACTTGCGGAAAGTACGGATAAAATAGCTGAGATCATTAAATCCGCACTTATACGCCACTTCGGTAATGGACTCGTCTGCCGCGGCAAGCTGGAAGCATGCCTGTTCAATCCTCTGGCGGTTCAGGTAATCCATAGGCGACTGGTGGGTCATCTCCGAGAAAAAGCGGCAGAAGTACCGCGGAGACATGGACACGGCTCCTGCCAGATCCGCGAGTGTGATCTGCTTTGCATAATTCTTTTCGATATACTCAATCACCTGCTTCAGCTGCACGACCCTTCGGTAATCCCTGCTTTTTCTCGTAATGCTCTCCAGGTAGTAGTGCTTCCCGAAAACAATTCCGAAAAAGTGGTAAAATTGTCCGATAACAACCATCTCATATCCGTTCTCACGGTCCCGGAATGCATCAAAGATATCATTGACAGCAGTCACGACATCCTGCTGTGCAGATGAAAAATGGTGAAAAACAATCACTTCATGCTGAAACATTTTCTGGAGATACGGAGTGATGACCGTAAACCCCCTGAGAAGAGAATTCAGGTCGAAGACGATGCACTGATAGACGCATCCGTCCTCCGGTATTCCGGAATGCAGGACTCCTCCATGGATAAAAATAACGTCTCCCTCGCCTGCCCGGAAGGTTTTTTCATCAAGAGTCACAAGGAAAGCGCCCTTCAGAATCCGGATAATTTCAAATTCTACGTGCCAGTGATAGCTCATGACGTAGCGGGGGTGCTCTGAATCAATATGGTGGAATTCGTATGGGAACTCATACGTCCCTCTGGGCCGGTTTTCATTGCGTTCCGGATCGTGCATTCTTTATTCCTCCGCGTCTCAAATACAGGAAAGTTCAGTAAAAGTGAATATTGTACCGTTTTTTTCGATTATATCACAAGACAATTCCTCGAAACAAGTGTATAATGATGTTATATTTGATGCACAATAATTTTTTAATGGAGGTATTTACGAATGGCTGACAGCAGAAAACTGATCGGCGGCCGCCCGGTAATCGGAATCCGCCCGGTAATCGATGGACGTAAGGGACCCCTCGATGTGAGAGGATCACTCGAGGAGCAGACCATGGGAATGGCTCTCAAGGCAAAAAAACTCTATGAAGAAAACCTTCGCTACGGCGACGGCAGCCCGGTAAAGGTTGTTATCTCAAACACTACGATCGGACGTGTGCGTGAAAGCGCAGCATGCGCTGAACAGTTTAAAAAGGAAGGGGTTGACATTACCCTCACCGTAACCCCCTGCTGGTGCTATGGTTCCGAGACAATGGATATGGATCCCAATACCATCAAGGGTGTCTGGGGTCTGAACGCGACTGAGCGTCCCGGTGCCGTATATCTGGCATCCGTTCTTGCAACCCACGCACAGAAGGGCCTTCCGGCTTTCGGCATTTACGGAAAAGACGTGCAGGAAGCAGATGACGAGGTCATCCCGGATGATGTCATTGAGATGCTTCTCCGCTTCGGCCGTGCCGCTGTTGCTGTCGCTTCGCTTCGCGGAACCTCCTACCTGCAGATCGGTTCTGTCACCATGGGTATCGGCGGCTCCATCATGGATCAGGATTTCATCGAGTCCTACCTTGGCATGCGGGTTGAGTCTGTCGATGAGGTCGAGATCATCCGCCGCATGAGCGAAGGCATCTATGATGAGGAAGAATTCCAGAGAGCCCTTGCCTGGACAAAAGAGAACTGCAAAGAATGCTTTGACAAGAACCCTGACTGGATTCAGAAATCCCGCGAAGTAAAGGATGAGCAGTGGGAGTTCACCGTCAAGATGTACGTCATCATCAAAGATATGATGCGCGGCAATGACAAGCTGGCCGAGAAATTCCCGGAGGAGGCGCTCGGACACAATGCGATCGCAGGCGGCTTCCAGGGCCAGAGACAGTGGACCGACTTCTACCCGAACTGCGACTATCCCGAAGCTTTCCTGGCCACCTCTTTCGACTATGACGGCGCAAGAGAGCCCTATGTCCTTGCAACCGAAAATGATATTCTGAACGGCCTGTGCATGCTTTTCCAGAAGCAGCTGACCGGCAGGGCTGCCATGTTCTCGGATGTCCGCACCTACTGGAGCGCAGAATCCGTAAAACGTGTAACCGGCTATGACATCGAAGGCCATGCAAAGGATGCGGGCGGCTTTATCCATCTGATCAATTCCGGCGCTTCCGCACTGGATTTCTCCGGTGTCTGCAAGGATGAGGACGGAAATCCTGTCATGAAACAGTGGTGGGATGTGACAGAGGAAGACATCAAAAAGATGGCTGCTGCTACCGAGTGGGCTCCGGCTGACAACGGATATTTCCGCGGCGGCGGATACTCCTCCAGATTCATCACCAAGGCCGAAATGCCTGTCACAATGATGAGACTGAACCTCGTCAAGGGACTTGGCCCCGTACTCCAGATCGCAGAAGGCTGGACTGTCGAGCTTCCTGACGAAGTGACCGATACCCTCTGGAAGAGAACCGACTATACCTGGCCGTGCACCTGGTTTGCACCGCGCACCGACGGCGTTCCGGGAAGTGCTTTTGAGAATGCATACACCGTAATGAGAAACTGGGGCGCAAACCATGGCTCTTCCGTGTACGGACATGTTGGCGCCGACCTGATCACCATGGCATCCATGCTTCGTATCCCGGTGTGCATGCACAACGTACCGGAGAAGGATATCTATCGTCCGGCCGCATGGAACGCATTTGGCACACAGGATAAAGAGGGTGCGGACTACAGGGCGTGCGCGGCGTTTGGACCGCTCTACAAAAAATACAGATGATAAATCTCTGACTCTTTAACGAACGGGGTTCGTGCTTACTTTATTCTGGGGAGGGGGAGCACTCAGAGTTGCGAAGCCCGTTCCCCCTCCCC
>CAMOXX010000009.1 GCA_946629475.1 uncultured Blautia sp.
TAACTCAGCTGTGTAACTGCTCAGAACAGGGCGGCAGATACGCAGCCGTTTTCTGACAGAGAAGAGGAGCGCAGAAACAGCATGGATGAAGCTTTGATTAAAAGAGTTCTTCCGCACAGTCTGGAGGCTGAGCAGTCGGTGATCGGTTCGATGATCCTTGACCGCGATGCGATTCTCATTGCCTCGGAAATACTGACGAGCGAAGATTTTTATCAGAAGCAGTACGGCGCTGTGTTTGACGCGATGGTGGAGCTGTGCAATGAGGGGAAGCCGGTCGATCTGGTGACTCTTCAGAACAGGCTGAAGGAGAAAAACCTTCCTCCGGATATCAGCAGCATGGAGTATGTACGCGAACTGCTGCAGACGGTTCCCACCTCGGCAAATGTCCGCTATTATGCGGATATTGTCAGTGAAAAAGCGATTCTGAGAAGGCTGATCAAGGCAAACGAGGAAGTGGAGAACGCCTGCTACCTGCAGAATGAGAGCTGCGCGGAGATCCTCGAGGAAGCGGAGAAGAAGCTGTTTCAGGCGCTGAACCGTCGTGACACCGGAGAATATGTACCGATCCAGCAGATTGTGCTGAATGCCATTGACAACATTGAGCGGGCTTCGCGGGTTTCAGGATCCATCACCGGAATCCCGACAGGCTTTACGGATCTGGATTACAAAACATCGGGCCTGCACGCCTCCGATCTTGTGCTGGTGGCAGCGAGGCCGTCGATGGGAAAAACCGCCTTTGTTCTCAACATGGCACAGAGGATTGCAAAACGCGGGGACGCCGCGGTCGCGATTTTCAGTTTGGAAATGTCCCGCGAACAGCTGGCGAACCGTCTGCTGGCGATGGAATCCCATGTGGACGCCCAGAAGCTTCGAAGCGGAAATCTGAGTGCCGAGGACTGGAGCAAGCTTGTCGAGGGGGCGAATATTATCGGGTCGTCCCGGCTGATCATTGATGATACTCCGGGAATCTCGGTCGCGGAGCTGAGGTCAAAATGCCGGAAATACAAGCTGGAGCATGACCTTGGAGTAATCATGATCGATTATCTTCAGCTTATGAGCGGAAGCGGCCGCACGGATTCGCGGCAGCAGGAGATTTCTGAAATATCGAGATCCCTGAAAGCGCTTGCGAGGGAACTTGATGTGCCGGTTATTGCGCTTTCACAGCTCAGCAGGGCGGTGGAGCAGAGGCCGGACCACAGGCCGATGCTGTCAGATCTCCGGGAGTCCGGGGCGATTGAGCAGGATGCGGATGTCGTCATGTTTATCTACCGTGATGACTATTATCATAAGGATACAGAAAAAAAGGGAATTGCGGAGATTATCATCGCAAAGCAGAGAAACGGCCCGATCGGAACGATCGAGCTTGTGTGGATGCCGCAGTACACGCAGTTTATGAATATCAAACAGGAAAAATGAAACGATAAAAGGCAGGCTGATGATTCAGCCTGCCTTTTAATGTCGTGTTACTGTTCAAGTACGGATTATTCGCCCGGATGAATTGCCTCGGTCGGACATGCGTCAGCGCAGGTGCCGCAGTCAACACATACATCGGGGTTGATCTCGTAATGCTCATCTCCCTGGGAGATAGCTTCTGCCGGACATTCAGCCTCACAGGTGCCGCAGCTTACACAATCGTCGGAAATAACATATGCCATAACTTTTTCCTCCTTGATGAATATAGTGTTATTTCAGCAATTCTCTGCTGATTACCACCATTTTAATATAAAGTGTCGGAGAATACAAGGAGAAAATATTGTAACTGTTCGGGACATCCCCCAATGACTGATTTTTTTATATCTCCGACAGGAAGGAGAGGGCATTTTCGGAGATCAGCTCGGCATGCTCCCTCAGGAAAGCTTCCCCCGCGTCAGTAAACGCGCTGCCGTCCCCGTACTCCGAAAGAATATTGCACACTTTATTGAAGTCCTCGGGAGAACAGCTGTCCTGATGAAGAACCAGGCAGTATCTGCCGGAGCTCTTTTCACGGTAAAGCGTGTTTTTTTCGCGGAAGAAACCGCCGAGCCCGTGGGAAGCGGCAATCACATCATCGAGAGAACGGAAGGTGAAAAGGTGGATCAGATTGGGAACGGAAGATTCTTCCGTATGAACCTGATCATCGGTGTTTTCGGAGCTGGCTTTGCGGATTTCCGCCTGGGCCCGCTCGTGGAGCTTCTGGAACAGGTCCAGAATACTGTCAGCTCCATCAAACTTGATGGAGTTCTGCTGGGCTTCGCTGTGGAAGGGCGCGAACTTTGAAAAACGGGTGTCCAGTTCCTCCGGATCCTCCACCTTGGTGATGATCAGGACAATACTGTCAGCGTTGACGGGAATTGCCTCGATCATCAGAGGAATGTTATCAGCCTCAAAACCGAACTGAGTATGGGCCTGTTCAATCATATCACGAAACAGCTGCTTGGCTTTTTCGGTTCCATAGGCAAGCTCGCTGAGCCGGATCTGATGACTTTCAAGATCCTGGCGGTACAGCGTACATCGTATCTGATTTTCATTGATTTTTTCGATCTTCAATTCATCACATCCTTATAAAAAACGAAGATAACTGTCCAAACCAATTCATTCGGAATGCATTGCATTCCTCATGGGGTGCTGAACAGTTGTAGTTTATTATATACCATAAAATCTCCATATGTAAAGGTATCTGATGGGATTTTTTCGAATTTTTGGTCGTATTCTGTCTGTCGAATCCATGAATCGTTCGACAAAATCCGCAGTTCTATTGAGCTTTGCAGAAGGCGCATTATAATGATTCTGGTGCTTTCTGAAAGAGACTGCGAAAGGAGGACAGGATTACGGGAAATATATCACATTTTCAAAATGACGACTGCTCAGAAGAAAGCCTGTACAGAGAACTGATGCAGTACGATCTCATGGGAATTCCCCTCATTATGGACGGGCGGCGGCGAAGCCCCCGGACCATCGCCAGGGCCTGTACTGCTGCGGAAAACGGAGGGTACATGAGAGACTATGTAGAGGACACGAACGGACGGATCAAACGGCTTTGTTTTGACTATATCAGAGATCCGTGGAAGAGAAATCCCAGAACGGCGCAGGATAAGTGCGTCCGGGAAGAAAAATGATGCTATTCTCCTGACCAGCAGGAATGGTGCCTGTTATAAGCCCTGCGTGCCGCAAACGGCAGCGCATGTGAAAAGGTGTGGCTTGTAACAGGCACTTTCCTATGCTATAATAATGGAATTGCAGTGCCGGACTCCGCTCTGGGAGCCGGTTTATGCGGAACCATAAGGAAAAAGCGGAGAAGAAAAAATGAGAAAGAAAAGAAAAAATCCGGCCATAATTGTCATAATACTGATTCTGCTGGTCGCGTGTGCCGGTTTTGTCACCAATATTGTCAGGGCAAATATTCCGGGAAAGGAACGGATGTCCCTCACAGAGTATTATGGAGAACCGGCAGAGGGGGAAGCTCTGCTGATCCTGCACGGTGACATCATGGAAAAGAGGGCTGTTATGAACGGGGAAACCGCATACCTGCCGCTCGGGATTGTCAATACTTATCTGAATCAGCGCTACTACTGGGATAATGAGAACCGTCAGATCATTTACGCGACGCCGTCGGAGGTGCTTTATACTCCTGCACAGGACGCGGCAGGGGGAGACGTATGGCTCCACAATGATGATGTGTACCTCAGCATTCCCTTTGTTCAGCGGTATACGGACATGGATGTCTACTATAACCATGAGCCGGAAAGAGTGGCGGTCCAGTATGACTTTGATAAGCTGAACATGGTGAAGGCGGTAAAGAATTCAGCCGTGAGATACCGGGGAGGGATCAAGTCCCCGATCCTCTGCGATGTTCAGGCCGGCGATATCCTGTATCTCCTGGAAGAGCTCGAGAACTGGGATCAGGTAGCGACCCCTGACGGGTACATCGGGTATATTCAGAAGAGCGCGGTGTCCGCAGTGCTTGCGGAGCAGCCGGCGAGGGAAAGGGCGCTGGAGCAGTATTCCTATCTCACCTACGATTTTCCGATCAACCTTGTGTGGGATCAGGTTACCGTCATGGAGGCAAATGATATGCTGACAAACCGCACGGAGAGCATGACGGGAGTCAATGTAATATCACCCACCTGGTTTGCGCTTTCTGATAATGCCGGAAACTTTACCGATATTTCCTCTGCGTCCTATGTCAGCACGGCTCATGCGATGGGCCTGAAGGTCTGGGCGCTCGCGGACAATTTCAGCCCGGACATGAGCACTTATGAGGTGCTTTCGCATACCGCATCGCGGGCAAATCTGGTTGCGAACCTGGTCAACGCGACACTGGCGTGCGGAGCTGACGGCATCAATATTGACTTTGAAGCGCTCAGCGAGGAGACGGGTGTTCATTTCCTTGAATTCCTGCGGGAGCTGTCGATCGAATGCCACAAAAACAACCTGGTGCTCTCGGTGGACAATCCTGTGCCTGCAGATTTCACCAGCCATTATGACAGGGCTGAACAGGGCCGTGTGGTCGATTACGTGATTGTCATGGGGTATGACGAGTACTACGAAGGCTCGACAGAAGCCGGCAGCGTAGCCTCCCTTCCCTGGGTGGAAGAGGGAATCATAGAGACGATCGCCGAAGCGCCGGCAGACCGCGTGATCAACGGCATGCCGTTTTACGTCAGAGTCTGGAAGGTGATGGCGGAATCACTCGCCAGCGACGCGGTTTCCATGGGCGAGGCAAAACGTCTGCTGAATGAGCACAATGCCCAGACATACTGGGACAACGTGGCATGCCAGTATGTGGGATCCTATGAGGCTGACGGAGCAACATGGAAAATGTGGCTGGAGGATGCGGAATCCATTGCGTACAAGACGGACCTTGCGCGCAAGTATAACCTTGCGGGAGTTGCAGCCTGGAAGCTTGGAATGGAAGAAAGTACCGTATGGCCCGTAATCGCAGAGCATTTGAAGGGCGAGTAACATGGCAGCAGTATTATATCTGGTGATATGCTGTCTGGCGGGCAGCCTTTTGCAGGATGTGCTTCTTAACCCGGAGGCCTGCCGCAAATACCGGATGAACCGGATCTGGGTGTCAGCAGCGGTTTCGTTCGGAGCAGGGGTTCTGGTGTGCACCTGGGCGCTGTATTTTATCGCCTTCCTTCTTCATGTGCAGGGTAAAGCCAAAAATCCGCTGCTTCCGGCAAACGTGGTCCTGATGGCCATGGCCGGGGCTGCGGCTGTGCTGTTTCACATCCGGAGGAGAAGAAAAAGAGCAGGGGCAGAGAGCGTGCCGTGGGTGCTGGATAAGCGCCTGTTCTTGAAGGAGTGCGTCTTTTACGCCGTTCTGTTCGTGCTGATTCAGTTTACGATGTCCTTCGTATTTCACCAGTCGGGTGACAGCCTTTTTTCAGGCTTTACCGTGTTCGGCGACTATGCGCCCCACACGGCAATGATACGGTCGTTTTCGAAATCCGCAAATTTCCCTACGCAGTATCCTCATTTTGGCGGAGCGGACATCAAATATCATTTTATGTTCCAGTTCCTGGTGGGAAATCTGGAGTTCCTGGGGCTCCGGCTGGATATTGCCTACAATCTGGTGAGCACCCTTTCGCTTCTCGGATTCCTGATCATGCTCTGCCAGACGGCTTATCGGATTTCGGGGAAATTTTCGGCCGCGGTGCTGACTCCTGTCTTCTTTTTCGCACGGAGCGGGACTGCCGTGTTCCGGTTCGTGTTTGAGCATTTCCGTACCGGAGACCTTATGGAGGTGTTCCGGAACAATACAGCTTTTATCGGGTACACCCCGAATGAAGACTGGGGCCTTTGGAATTATAATGTATATCTGAACCAGCGTCATCTGGGATTCGGGCTGCTGATTGCAGCTGCAGCTGTGTGGTTTTTCATGGACTCATTTGAGGCAGGGATCAGTCATGAAGAAAAAGGGGCGGCTTTTCTAAAAGGGAGATTTATCACGCCGGAAGCCTGGAAGACCAGAGGACCGGAAAAGTCACTGCTCCTGGGAATGATTCTCGGACTGTGCTCCTTCTGGAACGGGGCCGCAGTAATCGGATGCCTTCTGATTCTGTGCGGGATGGCTGTGTTCTCCGACGGTAAGCTGGACTATCTGATTACGGCTGTCCTGACGGTTGCGTTTTCCTTCATCGAAACCCGGATCTTTATTTTCGGAAATGCTGTGAGTCCTTCCGTCTACTGGGGATTCCTGAGTGAGAACAAAAGCATCCCGGGGATCCTCTGGTATCTGGTTCAGATCGCGGGTATCACCATCGCGGGGCTTATCCCGGCATTATTTCTCATGAGACGGCGGGAGAGAACCCTGTCGTTTGCCTTTGTGCTTCCGACGGTGTTTGCCTTTATGTTTTCCCTTACACCGGATATCAATGTAAATCACAAATATATCATCATATCCATGGCATTCCTGTCGGTCATCTGGGGAGTGAATATTTCACGGCTGATTTCCGGAAACCGTTCCGGAGAAAAGAAGACAGGAATTCCCGCGGGAATCCGGTATCTTCTGGCAGGATGCCTGATTTTTCTTCTCACAGCGACGGGAATCTATGATTTTGTGGTAATCATCAGGGACAATGACGTTCATCACAGGGTCGCGGTCTCTATGGAAAGCAGTCTTACGGACTGGCTCTCCGAAAATCTTACGGAGCAGGATCTGGTCCTGACCCCGGAATACAGTATCAACGAGGTCACTATGTCCGGGTGCATGATGTACATGGGGTGGCCGTATTATGCCTGGTCGGCAGGTTACGACACGTTTTACCGCGCGCAGCAGGGAATCCTGATCTATCAGACGGACGATGCGGATGTCCTGAAGGAGACCGTCCGGAGAGAAAAAATTACCTATATTATTTATGAAGAAGGCATGACCTATGAGGAGAATGAATGCAGGGAGGATGTAATAGCGTCGGTATATCCTGAAGTTTACCGGTCGGATGACGGGAGGATCAGGATTTACCGGACAGACCCGCAAAATGCCCGATAAGGAGGAAGAGAGATGCCTGCAAAAAATGAGTCTGTCTTTCATAAACTGAATAAGGAGAGGGCAAAATGGGGGACCTGCACTGCGGCCGGGATCCTTCTGGTCATCCTGTCGGTGGTCCTGCTGAAAGGGGACGCCTTTGTGTTCTGGACCTGGTGGCTGCTGGCCCTGCTTTTCGGGGCGGTTTTTATGCCGGTCACGGGAAGGCTGTTCAGCACCTTTGAGGACCGGGGATGGTTTTTTTCAAAGATTCTGGGCATCGCGGTGTGCGGATACACGGAATGGCTCCTGACTTCTGTAAATGTGACGGTGTTCAGCACGGCCTCGTGTGTTCTGGTATGTGCTTTTTACGCCGGTATCATGCTGATTCTCGCTCATCGGCAGTCAAAGAAGGGAATGGATTCGCTGCCCTGGGGACACTTCCGCCTGATTATTGCCGGAGAGCTTATCTTTGCGGCGGTGTTTCTTCTCTGGACGTATCTTGCCGGGATGAATCCCAACGCCTATGGAACCGAAAAATTCATGGATTACGGCTTCATGGAGGCCATGATGCGGAGCAGAACGCTGCCGGCGGTCGATATGTGGTATTCCGAAGGCACGATCAATTACTATTACGGCGGCCAGTATTTTGCGGTGTTCCTGACAAAGCTTTCGGGAAGCCGGGTAGAGGTTACCTACAACCTCATGCGGACGTTCGTTGCAGGCTTCGCCTTTATCCTTCCATGTTCGCTGGTGTTTCAGATGCTCCGGGATGAGGGGGCAAAGAAACATAAGAAGATTTCCGGCACAGCGGCGAAGGCCGCAGGCGCGGCGGCAGGAGCCGCTGTGTGTTTTGCGGGAAACATGCATTATGTGGTTTACCGCTGGATCATACCGCTGATCACCCGCCTTCGGGGAGGGGAAATCCCGGAACGCTACTGGTTTCCTGATGCGACCCGGTATATCGGGTTTGACCCGGATGTGCCGGACAAGACGATTCACGAGTTCCCCTGCTACTCCTTTGTGCTGGGGGATCTGCATGCACATGTGGTGAATATCATCTTCGTACTGCTGCTCATCGGAATATTATATGCCTATACTGCTTCGATGCGGGACAAAAGCCCGGATCTTACGGGAGGCAGCCGGGGAATCCTGAAGGAGCTTTTCATCCCTCATATTCTGGCAGCAGGCTTTCTTCTCGCGCTGTACCAGATGAACAATTTCTGGGATTATGTGATTTATTTCGTGGTGGCGGGAGGAACCATCCTCTTCACCAATCTGGTCAGGCAGAAAAAACTCAGCACTGCTGTTCTTGTAACGGCAGGGCAGGCGGCTGTTTTTGCATTCATGCCGTTGCTTCTGCTCCTTCCACTTACGTTGAAGTTCCAGACGATGGTGTCAGGGGTGGCACTGTGCAGGTATCATTCCCTTCCGCATCAGCTCCTGATTCTGTGGGGACTTCCGGTGTTTACTTCGGTGATCCTGATCATCGCGGTGATTCTTGACCGCAGGAGGGACATGCCGGAGCGCGGGATCCGGGGATTTCTGGGAAGCATGACGTACTCCGACATGTTTGCCGGAATTCTGGCTCTCTGCGCCGCGGGGCTTGTCCTGATTCCGGAGATCGTCTACGTGAGGGATATTTATGAGGAAGGGAACGCCCGGGCGAACACGATGTTCAAGCTTACCTACCAGGCGTTTATCATGTTCGGAATTGTGATCGGGTATGCATGCTTCCGGCTTCTCTTTATGACAGGGAGCAGAATTCTGCGGGCGTGTGCCGTGCTTTCCCTCATCTGTCTCACGTCCACGGTCGGATACGCGGGCAATGCGACAAAATCGTGGTTCGCGAACAGTATTTCGGAGATCAAATATGCAGGGCTTTACGCGCTGGGGCATCTGGAAACGTCCTTTCCGGAGGATGCCGGAGCCATCGGCTGGCTGAAGGAGAATGTACAGGGCTCCCCGGTAGTGCTGGAGGCGAACGGCGACAGCTATACCGGTTACTGCAGAGTATCAGCTTCCACCGGACTGCCGACGCCTCTCGGATGGTATGTACACGAGTGGCTGTGGCGTTCCGACACGGAATCAATCAACCGGATCAGCAGTGATGTTAAGGAGATTTTCACTTCCCGCGATCCGGCGGTTGTGAAAGATCTTCTGATCAATTATAATGTTTCCTATATATTTGTGGGAGAAATGGAAAAAGAAAAGTTTGGCGGCGACATGGATACAGAATTCCTGCGTTCGCTGGGAAAGGTTGTCTATGAGGACAGCGAAAGCGGAACAATGATTATCCAGGTACAGGGCACTACGAAAGGAGCACAGGTCATTTGAGAGCGGAAGTGGCAGCTGTGACAGCGGAAAATCCGGACCATGCAGCGCTTGCCCGGGCCGGAAGAATACTGAAGAACGGAGGGCTGGTTGCCTTTCCGACCGAGACCGTTTATGGACTTGGCGGCAACGCCCTGGATCCGGAGGCATCCGGAAAAATCTATGCGGCGAAGGGCCGTCCTTCCGACAATCCTTTAATTGTCCATATTGCGGACCTGTCCGATCTGGAAGTGATCGCGTCGGACATTCCGGAGGATGCGTACCGCCTGGCGGAAAAATTCTGGCCGGGTCCGCTGACGATGATTTTTCACAAAAAGGATATCGTACCTCTGGCGACGACGGGCGGTCTTGACAGTGTGGCAGTGCGGTTTCCCTCGGACAGGACTGCGCAGCTCCTGATCAGGTACGGAGGAGGCTTTATTGCGGCTCCGAGCGCGAATACATCCGGGCGTCCCAGCCCGACAACAGCCGGGCATGTGATCGCCGACCTGGGGAACTCGATCGATATGATCATCGACGGAGGGCCGGTCGGGATCGGGCTGGAGTCCACCATTGTGGATTTTACAGAATCACCCCCGGCTGTTCTGAGACCGGGATATATTTCCCTCGGGATGCTGAAGGAACTGATTCCGGAGATCCGGATGGATCCGGGACTCTCCGCGGACCGGGAGGATTTTCACCCGAAGGCGCCGGGCATGAAATACAGGCATTACGCGCCGAAGGCCAGCCTGACGATTGTGGAAGGACCGGATGATGAGGTCGTTCCCGCAATCCGGGAGCTTGCGCATAAGGAGATACAAAAAGGAAGAAAGACGGGGATCATCGCGTCGGAGGAAAATGCAGGCCTGTACCCGGAGGGAATTGTTAAAGTGATCGGCAGCAGGTCGGATGAAGAGGAGATTGCGCATAATCTATACAGAATACTCCGATCGTTCGATGACGACGGCGCCGAAGTGATATGGTCGGAATCGTTTGACAGCCCGGGCATCGGTCAGGCAACGATGAACCGTCTTTTAAAAGCGGCAGGACACAGAGTTATTTACACAGGAGGTGGAAGCACATGATAGCAGTGGCATGTGATCACGGAGGATTTGAACTGAAACAGGAGATCCTCAAATATCTCAATGAGAAGGAAATTCCGTATATCGATTTCGGGTGCGACAGCACTCAGGCGGTGGATTACCCGGTTTACGCGCGGAAGGTCGTACACGCGATCCTCGACGGGAAATGCGACAAGGGCGTTCTGATCTGCGGAACTGGAATCGGAATCTCCATCACGGCAAACCGGTACAGAGGAATCCGCGCGGCGCTCTGTTCCGACTGCTTTTCCGCTGAGGCAACCCGGCAGCACAATGACGCGAACATCCTGGCTATGGGCGGCAGAGTGGTAGGCCCGGGGCTTGCAGTCAAGATTCTGGATACATTCCTGAATACGCCTTTCTCGGAAGGAGAGAGGCATAAAAACCGCATCCGGCTGATTGATGAGCCGGAGGAATAACGGGAGACGGGATATGGCAGAAAAAATCAGAAAGCGCAGCGGATATATCTCATGGGATGAGTATTTTATGGGCGTTGCCGCCCTGTCCGCTATGCGGTCGAAGGATCCGAACTCACAGGTTGGCGCGTGTATCGTGAGCAATGAAAACAAGATCCTTTCAATGGGTTACAACGGGTTCCCCTGCGGCTGCAGTGACGATGATTTTCCCTGGGCGCGGGAGGGCGATCCGCTGGATACGAAGTATCTTTATGTGACCCACGGCGAACTGAACGCGATCCTCAATTACCGGGGAGGAAGCCTGGAGGGGGCGAAGATCTACGTCACAATGTTCCCCTGCAATGAATGTGCCAAGGCGATCATTCAGGCGGGGATCAGAACCGT
The DNA here is from genome assembly GCA_946629475.1 of uncultured Blautia sp. Taxonomy (GTDB): domain Bacteria; phylum Bacillota; class Clostridia; order Lachnospirales; family Lachnospiraceae; genus Blautia_A. Next base: position 11,163 of record CAMOXX010000009.1, read on the forward strand.
CATTTACGACTGCAACAAATATGAAGGGACTCCGGCCATCACTGCATCCATGCGGATGCTTGACGCGGCCGGCGTAAAGTATTATCGTTATCAGCATACGGGCCGTGAAATCACGATGAAGCTGTGAAAATTCTGAACGGATACGTGTGAGAAAAGACAGAGAAAAGGAGACTGGTCATGGGAAAAGAGAAGAAGCTGGTGGAAGCCATCACCTCGATGGAGGAGGACTTTGCCCAGTGGTACACGGATGTTGTTACGAAGGCTGAGCTGTGCGGCTACACCAGCGTTAAGGGATGCATGGTGATCAAGCCGGACGGCTATGCGATCTGGGAAAATATTCAGCAGGAGCTGGACCGGAGGTTCAAGGAGACGGGAGTGCAGAATGTTTACATGCCCCTGTTTATTCCGGAATCTCTTCTGCAGAAGGAAAAGGACCACGTGGAGGGGTTTGCCCCCGAGGTTGCGTGGGTGACGCATGGCGGGCTGGATCCGCTGCAGGAACGCCTCTGTGTAAGGCCGACATCGGAAACCCTTTTCTGCGATTTTTACCAGAGAGACATCCACTCACACCGTGACCTTCCCAAAGTGTACAACCAGTGGTGCTCTGTGGTCCGCTGGGAGAAGACGACCCGCCCGTTCCTCCGTTCAAGGGAATTCCTGTGGCAGGAGGGACATACTGCTCACGCGACGGCTGAAGAGGCTGAGGAGCGCACAATCCAGATGCTGAACGTCTATGCGGATTTCTGTGAGGAAGTCCTGGCGATTCCGGTTATCCGCGGCCAGAAAACCGACAAGGAGAAATTTGCCGGCGCCGAATCCACCTATACGATCGAAGCGCTGATGCATGACGGAAAAGCCCTGCAGTCCGGAACCAGCCATAACTTCGGCGACGGATTTGCCAGAGCGTTCGGCATCCAGTACGCGGACAAGGAGAACAAGCTGCAGTATGTACACCAGACATCCTGGGGAATGACAACACGGATGATCGGCGCGATCATTATGGTGCACGGCGACAACAGCGGGCTTGTGCTTCCCCCGAGAATCGCTCCCGTTCAGGCGGTTGTGATTCCGATCCAGCAGCGGAAAGAGGGAGTCCTCGAAAAGGCTTCGGAGCTTCGGGATGCTCTTAAAAAGGCCGGTATCCGGGTGAAGCTGGACGATACGGACAAGAGCCCCGGCTTCAAGTTTGCTGAGCAGGAGATGCGCGGTATTCCGGTCCGGATCGAATGCGGACCGAAGGATATCGAGAACGGCCAGGCTGTCATCTGCCGCAGGGATACCCGCGAAAAATATGTGGTATCCTTTGAAGAGCTTCCGGAAAAGGCGGCACAGATCCTCGATACAATGCAGGCAGAGATGCTGGAGAGAGCAAGGAAGCACAGGGATGAGCACACCTATACCGCCCTGGATTATGAGACCTTCAAGGATACGGTCGTGAACAGGCCGGGATTTGTAAAAGCCATGTGGTGCGGCGATCAGAGCTGTGAGGACAAGATCAAGGAGGATGTGCAGGCTACCTCGCGCTGCATGCCGTTTGCTCAGGAATGCCTGTCCGATACATGCGTTGTCTGCGGCCGGCCCGCGAAGAAGATGGTATACTGGGGAAGAGCCTATTGATTTCCCTTGACAATGCTCCGGGAATGGTATATAAAAAGAATGGTGCGGAGGAAGGGGCTTTATTTTTCCGGAACGCGCCGGTAATTAAGAATGATACACAGGAGGTACATTATGAATAAAGCTGAACTGATTGAGGCAATTGCTGCAGATACCAATCTTTCCAAGAAGGATGCCAAGGCTGCTGTTGAGTCCTTTATCGATGTTGTCGCAAAGGAACTGAAGGACGGGGGCAAGGTACAGATTCTCGGCTTCGGAACATTTGAAGTAAGCGAGAGAGCAGCCAGGGAAGGCCGCAATCCTCAGACTGGCGAGACCATGATGATCGAGGCATCCAAGGCTCCGAGATTCAAAGCCGGAAAAGCTCTGAAGGATGCTATTAACAGCTGAGAATAGTTTATGTGCCCTGCACGGGCAGCAGGCTGTGATCTGATGATACAGAGGGTGAGGGGAGTGTATATCTCCCCTCACTTCTTTTCTATGACGGGAGGCTTAAATGAGACTTGACAAATATCTGAAGGTGTCCCGCCTGATTAAACGGCGGACCGTGGCAAATGAAGCGTGCGATGCAGGAAGGGTGTTTCTGAACGGAAAAGCGGCGCGCGCTTCGGCCGATGTGAAAAAAGGCGATACGATCGAAATCCAGTTCGGAGGGAAAACCGTGAAGGTTGAGGTGCTGGATGTGAAGGAAACTGTCCGCAAGGAGGATGCGGAATCCCTGTTCCGGTATTTGTAAGGACTGCCGTATCTGTTCAGCACTTTCACAGATACGGATTGCCATTTTTTTCAGTTTATTGTACAATGATTACAGCACCGGAAGCGGAGAGAAGAATTGCGGGGCACGAACCGCGCAGCAATCAGTAAACCGCGTTCGGCGGGTGATCATATGATAAGGGGACGGGGAGTTTGAAAAGAGGAAAAGGGAACAGGGGAAGACAGCCGGGAAGCGAGAACAGAAAAAGCCTCCTGGTTATACTTGCTGTTGTTGTGATGTTCCTTGGGGGCATGCTGCACAGCAGCATGAAGCTGGACGCAAGGCTGGAGGCCTACGAAGCGAGGGCAAAGGATCTTGCGGAGCGGCTTGACGCGGAAAAAATCCGCACTGAGGAGATCGATGCTCTGAAGGAGTACATGAAAACGGATGAATTCGTCGAAGAAGCTGCCCGTGAACGGCTCGGGCTTGTCAAGGCGGGTGAAATCATTTTTGTGGAAGGGCCATCGGGGGAAGAACAGGAATAAGGCTGCACGGGGAGGATGCCGGCAAAAGCCGGCTCATCCCGGCACAGGTCCGGCAGACCGGACCTGAATGTGAATAAGAACCGGTCAGGCGGATTCCAGGAGCGCTCGATGTGCAAAGGAATCCGTTTCGTATCTGTAAGGCGGTGAATATGACCCAGAGTGAAATGATTTACAGGAAAGCGGTATCCTGGATGGAGGAGCACCGGATGATCCCTGAACATGCGTTCGCAGCGGCAGGTGTATCCGGCGGAGCGGATTCTGTTGTGATGCTGCATATCCTCTGCCGGTTACGGGAAAAAGAGGGCTTTCGCCTGGCTGCGGTTCATGTAAATCACGGAATCCGCGGGGACGAGGCGGAGCGGGACGAGGAATTTGTGCGTTTTCTCTGTGAAAGCTGGGGGGTGGAGCCGGCTTTTTACCGGTATGATGTGCCTGCGCTCGCGTCCCGGGATCACTTAAGCACGGAGGAAGCCGGCAGGATGGCCCGAAGGGAGGCTTTCGCCCGTTTCCGCGCAGAGAGAGTACCGCCTGAAACGGTTTTCCGCACAGCCCTCGCCCACAATATCAATGACCTGGGGGAGACGGTAATCCATAACCTTGCGCGGGGAACCGGGCTGCGGGGCTTGTGCTCCATGAAGCCGGTATCGGGGGAGATCATCCGGCCGGTCCTGTGCCTGTCAAGGGATGAAATACTCATCTACGCCGATGAGAACGGCATCAGTTACCAGACCGACAGCACCAACCTTTCGGACGAATATACGAGGAACAGGATACGCAGGCATGTAATGCCGTACCTGACAGAGCATGTCAATCCGCAGGCGGCGCTGCATATCGCCGAGACAGCCGGCATGGCTGCCGATGCTGCTGACTATCTCGAAAGAAAGGCAGGGGAGATTCTGAAGCAGTGCCTTGCCGCGCCGGAAGGGGGCGGCGAAGGTGAGACATTTTTAGGAAAATCCTATGAGACAGCGGATAAGGCGCTGAAACCGTATGTGATCCTGGAGGCGTTCGGCCTTCTGGCCGGAAAGCGGAAGGACTTTACGGCAAGGCATGTGAGGGATGTCATGGATCTCGGGGAGGGCGGCGCAGGGCGGAGGATCGATCTTCCGTGCGGAATCAGTGCTGTGAAGGAGAAAAACGGCATACGGCTCAGCCGGGACGGATTCCGGGCAGCCCGGAGGCCGGCTCCTGTGCTGAGAGAATATTTTTGTGCCTATTCGGGACAGGAGATTCCGCGAAAAATATATACGAAATGGTTTGATTATGATAAAATACCGGAGAAAGTGGTTTTTCGTACCCGCCAGGCGGGGGATTATATGGTGATCCATCCTGACGGGAGAACGAAAAAGCTGACAAGGATCATGATTGACGACGGCATACCGGGAGATATCCGTGACACCGTCATGGTTGCAGCCGCGGGGCATCATGTCCTGTGGATCGCGGGAGGCCGCTCCAGCTGCGGTTTCCGGGTCAGCCGGGATACGAAGACCGTGCTGGTTCTGGAGATGGAGGACGGGCCTGATGGCCGCCGGGAAGGTTTGACAGACATCGGTAAAGATACGGAACACCAGGAATAACAAAGGAGAACGGACATGGGTGACAGGATCAGGGTAATGCTTACGGAGCAGGAAGTGGACAATCGAATCCGCGAGATCGCAGAAGAGATCAACCGGGATTATCAGGGAAAAGAAATACATATGGTATGCGTCCTCAAAGGGGGAGCCTTCTTCATGTGTGAGCTGGCAAAACGGATCACGGTTCCGGTTTCGCTGGACTTTATGTCCGTTTCCAGTTACGGCAATTCGACAAAATCGAGCGGTGCTGTCCGGATCGTAAAGGATCTGGATGAACCTCTGGAGGGCAAGGATGTTCTTGTTGTGGAGGACATTGTTGACTCGGGCAGGACGCTCAGCTATCTGCTGGAGATGATGTGGGACAGGCATCCGAACAGTGTTCATCTCTGCACGCTCCTTGACAAGCCGGAAAGACGTGTGCGTGATGTTAAGGTGGATTACTGCTGTTTCCAGATCCCGGATGAATTTGTTGTTGGATATGGGCTCGACTATGCGCAGAAATACCGGAATCTTCCGTACATCGGTGTTGTGGAGACAGATTCGAAAGGAGATTGATCGGTGGAGAGGCAGTCATCAGGAAGAATCGGAATGTATCTGATTCTGGTGATCGTTCTGATCGGGGGATATCTGTATCTGAGCCAGCAGGTTGTGACGCAGAGCGGTTATACCCTGGAACAGATGCAGAAGGATCTTGAGAGCGGCAGGATCATTAACGCTGAGATCCGTCCGAACCGGGAGGTTCCGACGGGAGCCGTGGTGGTGGAAATTTCAGGAGAAGGGCGCGAGCGCTTTTACGTGACCGATGTGACGACCGTCGAGAGCACGCTGCGCGCGCATAAGGTTCCGGTGGTGGTGGAGGATGTTCCGCGCGAGTCCGGGATTATCTCCAGCCTGCTTCCGATGCTGATTTCCGCCGGTCTGATCATCTTCCTGTTTGTGATGATGAACCGGCAGATGACAGGCGGGAACAGCAGCAACGCCCGGATGATGAATTTCGGGAAGAGCAAAGCGCGTATGGCTTCACCGGAGGATCAGAAAATCACCTTTGCGAATGTTGCGGGGCTGAAGGAAGAAAAAGAAGACCTGGCTGAGGTTGTCGATTTCCTCAAGGCACCTCAAAAATACATCAAGGTCGGAGCCAGAATCCCCAAAGGGGTTCTGCTGGTCGGACCTCCCGGCACAGGAAAGACGCTTCTCGCGAAAGCTGTGGCGGGCGAGGCCGGAGTGCCCTTTTTTTCCATCTCCGGATCGGATTTTGTCGAGATGTTCGTGGGCGTCGGCGCGTCCCGCGTGAGGGATCTTTTCGAAGAAGGAAAGAGGAATGCCCCGTGCATCATTTTCATCGACGAGATCGACGCGGTTGCGAGGCAGAGAGGCACCGGCATGGGCGGCGGCCACGATGAGAGAGAGCAGACCCTGAACCAGCTTTTGGTCGAGATGGACGGCTTCGGCGTGAACGAGGGCATCATTGTGATGGCCGCGACGAACCGTGTAGATATCCTGGACCCGGCGATTCTCCGGCCCGGAAGATTCGACCGGAAGGTCGGTGTAGGCCGTCCCGACAGGAAGGGACGCGAGGAGATCCTGCACGTGCATTCCAAGGACAAGCCGCTTGCGGATGATGTGGATCTGGAGCAGATTGCAGGTACGACGGCCGGATTTACCGGCGCTGATCTTGAAAACCTGATGAACGAGGCAGCCATCGGTGCCGCCCGGGAGGGAAAAGAATACATCAGCCAGCAGGATATCAAGGCATCCTTTATCAAGGTGGGCATCGGGGCAGAAAAGAAGAGCAGGGTAATTTCCGAAAAAGAAAAGCGGATCACGGCCTACCATGAGGCGGGCCATGCCATTCTGTTCCACGTTCTGCCGGATATGGAACCGGTGTATACCATCTCGATCATTCCCACGGGGATGGGGGCGGCAGGATACACAATGCCCCTTCCGGAAAACGACGAGATGTTTATGACAAGAGGGAAAATGCTCCAGGAGATCACGACCCTGCTTGGCGGCCGTGTCGCGGAGGAGATTATTTTCGGAGATATCACTACCGGCGCGTCAAACGATATCAAGAGGGCAACGGAGATTGCCCGCTCGATGATTATGAAATACGGTATGTCCGACACTCTCGGCCTGGTGGCCTACGACGAGGATGACGGAAATGTCTTTATCGGCAGGGATCTTGCGCACACCAAGGGCTACAGTGAGGAAGTGGCCAGGGTGATCGACGCGGAGGTACGCCGGATCATGGAGGAATGCCATGACAGGGCGGCCTCGATCATTCATGAGTATGAAAATGTGCTTCATTCCTGTGCGGCCCTTCTTCTGGAGCAGGAGAAGGTTCACCGGGATGAGTTTGAAAGACTTTTCCCACAATAACGAAACATGGAGGTTAGTATGGATAGCAGGAATCTGGAGCTCAAAAAGAAGATGCGTTATATGCTGAATATGCGCCCTCCCTTAAACCGGAATGCCCTGTTCAGCGACGGCACAAAGAATTACCGGATTCCGTCGGAGCCCTCCCCGGGCGATGATGTTGCCATACGGTTCCGCACACAGAAAAACAACGTGGACGAAGTGTATCTGGTATCCGGGGAGCTGCGCCGGAAGATGAAAATCACGTCCACCTGCAGGGGATTTGATTACTATGAGACGCACATCACGATGGGAGATGAAATCTTCCGGTACCACTTTGAGATCCTTTACGGTCTGAGTGTCTGCTACTATAATAATAATGGCCCTTCTCCTTTTCTTGAAGAGCGGATGGATCTGGAAATTTATCCGGGCTACTCCACCCCCGACTGGGTCAAGGGGGCTGTCATGTACCAGATTTTCGTGGACCGCTTTTTCAACGGAGATCCCGGAAACGACGTTGTCACGGGAGAGTACAGCTACCTGGGCGAGCACTGCGTAAAGGTGGATCATTGGGGAAAGATTCCCGCTGTGATGGGAGTGCGCGAGTTTTACGGCGGGGATATCCGGGGAGTCATGGACAAGCTGGATTATCTGGAGGAGCTTGGAATCGAGGTGATCTACCTGAACCCGGTTTTTGTCTCTCCCAGCAATCATAAGTATGACTGTCAGGACTATGATTACATAGATCCTCATTTTGGGAAAATCGTGACGGACGAGGACGGACTGCTGCAGGACTGGGACAGGGACAATACCCATGCGGCAAAGTATATCAGCCGGGTCACGGACAGGCAGAACCTGGAGGCGTCGAACGAACTGTTCGTGGAGTTTGTATCCGAAGCCCACAGAAGGGGAATGAGGGTCATTCTGGACGGAGTGTTCAATCACTGCGGATCCTTCAACAAATGGCTGGATCGTGAGAGAATTTATGAAAACCGGGAAGGATATCCCGCGGGAGCGTTTGTCTCGGCGGACAGCCCCTACCGGTCCTACTTTTCGTTTGAAAATGAATACGGATGGCCGTACAACACGTCCTATGACGGCTGGTGGGGACATGAGACTCTGCCGAAGCTGAACTATGAGGAATCAGAGGAACTCTACAACCATATCCTTGAGATCGGGCGGAAGTGGGTTTCACCGCCGTACAATATCGACGGATGGCGGCTTGACGTCGCCGCTGACCTGGGCCACAGCAACAGGTTCAACCACAAATTCTGGAAGGATTTCCGCAAAGCCGTCAAGGAGGCAAACCCTGACGCTGTGATTCTGGCTGAGCATTACGGCAACCCCGAAGGCTGGCTCATGGGCGATGAGTGGGATACGGTCATGAACTATGACGCGTTCATGGAGCCTGTCACATGGTTCCTGACCGGTATGGAAAAGCACAGCGACGAATACCGGGATGACCTGTTTGGAAACAGTGAAGCATTTATCGGCTCGATGAAAACCCATATGCGGTCACTGCATATGTCGGCTCTGGAGACGGCGATGAATGAGCTCTCGAACCATGACCATTCCCGGTTCCTGACCCGGACGAACCGCAGGGTCGGCAGGATTTCGTACGCCGGGGCTGAGGCGGCATCGGAAGGGATTAACACCGCGGTCATGAGAGAAGCTGTGGCGATCCAGATGACCTGGCCGGGTTCCCCGACCGTCTATTACGGAGATGAGGCCGGAGTATGCGGCTTTACGGATCCGGACAACAGGAGGACCTACCCCTGGGGCAACGAGGATTACCAGATGCTCGACTTCCACCGGGCGATGATACGGATTCACAAGGAGTACAGCGTGCTCCGGGAAGGATCCCTGTGCTTCCTGTGGAATGACTATCAGGGACTGTGCTATGGAAGATTTACACGCGATGAGACGATGATTGTTGTGCTGAACAACCAGGCGGAGGAGCGCCCGGTTGAGATTGAAGGATGGAGAGCGGGTGTCAGCCGTCAGAAGGATACGATGCTTGAGAGAATCATGCTTTCTGACTATTCCGGATTTACTACGGAAAAAGCTTACTATACTTCAAAAGCAGGCATGATAAAGTTTACTCTGCCTGCCTACGGCGTTCTGATCATATACGGGTCAGAACAGGGATAACCGGCAGAACCTGCCGGAGGAGGATTGGAATATGAGTACCGCAGCGTCAAAGAATACCGGGGTTACGCCATACCTGGAAAAGTATTATCTTCAGCGGTATCTTTATTCGGGGAAACAGGAGCTTCTGGAGGAGGCGCCGGAGCTGAAACTCGGTGAGAAATGGAACCGGTGGCGTTATGCCGTCCTGATCGAATCCGGCCGGAGATTTTTTGACAGAACAGAGGGGTTCGAAGAGACACTTGCTGCAGAACTTAAGCGCGAGTTCTTCTACCTGAACCTGAATGCAGGTCAGTCACTGATGCTGTTTCAGGATGAATACTGCGATTATAAGCTGATAGTGAGCCATATGAGGCAGATACTGCGCAGAAAATATGCTGCCGGGTATTACTTTGCGATCAGCAGGCACTTTACCGATTACCGCGAGCTTCCCGCCGTGCTTGAAAAGCTGGAACAGCAGATGGAGGAGCGTTTTTATCATCCTGAAAGGTTCGTTTTTTCAGCGGATGAGGAGAAAGCCCTGACGGTGCATTCCGAGGTGCAGGACTCGATGGTGATCGACAAGATTTCCGAGGATGTCAGCCGGAAGGATATCGATCATCTGTGGAAGCATTTCGGGTATCTGAAGGAAAAGTATACCGCGAATACCCACTATTCGGCAATGTATGTCCGGTTTGTGTTCTCCAACGTGATCCAGGAACTCTACGCGGAGGAAGAATTTGCGTCCGGGCGGGACATGAGCGCGGAGATCACAAGGCTCTATCAGACGGTGAACCTTGCGGAAATCATGGGGATCATCGAGGAGAATATCTCGGCCTATGAGGAGTTCATCAACAGCTCCCGGGAGAGGCTGGGCGAGGAGGTCCGGAAAGCGGAGACATATATCAGAGAACACTGCAATGAGGAACTGACTCCGGAGATGCTTTCCGAAAAGATCGGGCTTTCACCGGGCTATCTGAGCTTTATTTTCCGGAAAGAGGCGGGGATGAGCATCCCGCGGTTTTTTAAGGTGTGCAGGATGGAAAAGGCACACAAGATACTCACGGAGGAAAAACGGACAGTATCCGAAGCTTCACAAAAAGTGGGATTCGGAAATGTCCCGTATTTTGAACAGTCATACAGGGAGTATTTCGGATGTGAAGCATCCTGTTGAATAACCCGGAGGAGCATTGATAGAAAGCGGCAGTATTTGTTACAGACAACCATGGCTTTCCGAAATGACTCCTTTGTCCCTGGTTATGCAATGCGTGAGTTCTGCCTCAGGCACCCGGAAACACTTTTGTCAATACTTCAGAAGTTTTATGACTCAAGCAACAAATATATGCGGCTTTGGCTGAACGCTTAACAGGAGTACGCCTGTTGTGAAAAAGGTTTATAAGGATGTATTCATATAAAGAAATATGGGATAAAGCGGATGTAAAGACAACTATTCACGGGCTCCTCGAGCGTACCAGAGGCTGCACAGGAACTGCACTCGATATTTACGGGGAAGAGATGAGCTATCAGGCTTTTCACGAACAGTCTGATGCGGCTGCGGCTTACCTGCAGCAGAGCCGGACAGGGCGGAAAAGCGGGACAGGAGGAGACCGGGAGGTCATTATAGTATCGATGAAGGTCAGCTGCCTCCTGTACTGCGTCATTACCGGAGTCGTAAAGTCCGGCGCAGTCGTGGTGGTGACGGAAGATGACATTTCTCCGGACCGGCTTAAAAAGATCCGCGAACAGACGAATGCGGTGCTTCAGATTACGGATGAGACGGCAGAGACGATTATGAAGGAGGGCCGGGAACTTCGCTTCCGGCCCGTTGAGGACAGCCGGGCGGAAGACGTCTTTGCGGTCTGGTATACCTCCGGTTCGACAGGGGAACCCTGCGGAATCCGCGTTATTGCACCTGTCATGACCTGCAGCCTGCTGCCCGTACCGCGGAATAAAATCCTGACAGATGCGCTCGGAGTCTGCACGGCGCTCTTTAATATCAGCCATCCTGCATTTACGTACGGGTTCTGCAACTTTTTCTATACCATTCTGTACGGGAAAAAATTTGTCCATATCCGGATGGGAACGGAGCATTCCTTTGACGATATTGCGGATAAAATTGCGGAGAATAAAAACAGCTTTCTCTTTTTCACCCCTTCCGCCCTTCTGGCCTGTCTGGATTACGACCGGGTTCGGAAAAGCTTTCTTAATGTGAGCGGCGTTATGGTGGGAAGCGACATTGTTAAGCCATCCCTGATTTCTGATATGAGGAGCGTCATGAATCCCGACGCGAAGATCGTTGTTCTCTACGGAGGCACGGAGGTCGGGCTGGTGACCGCAAGAGAAGTGAAGCATCCCGAAAAAGCCCATGCTGTCGGACATCCGAACGGGTATTCCGAGATCAGCATTGTGGATGAAAACCGGAATGCGCTGCCTGCAGGAGAAGCCGGTGAAGTGTGTGTGCGCGGACCGAGGGTAAACATGGGATATATCGGCGCGGAGGATCAGAAACAGAAGAAGTTCAGGTTTCATCCGGACGGTACACGGACATTCTACACAGGGGATTTCGGCTATCTGGATGAAAATGGAGAGCTGTTTGTCCTTGGAAGGATGGACCGGATCATTAAACATCTGGGGTATCGCCTCGATCCTGTGATGATTGAGGAAGTCATGAAGCAGAAGGGCGGCGTGAACAATGCCGCCGTTAAGCAGATTGACTGCCAGGGAAAGTCTGTACTGTGCGCTTTCTATGAAAATCCGGAAAAGGCGGACCACGATGCGCTGCGGAGGATCCTTTCGGACAACCTTCCACATTACAGCATTCCGGAGCGGTTTGTGTATCTTGAAAAGCTTCCGATCACGAATCACGGAAAGCTGGATTACCATGCGCTTGTCCTTCCGGAGCAGGAGGAGCCGGTTCCCTATGAAGCGCCTGCGAATCAGACGGAAGAGCACCTGTGCGCTGTCTATGAGCAGGTACTGAAGATTCCGCGCGTCGGCAGGAATGACAGTTATTTTGAACTGGGCGGTGATTCCATACGGGCAGTTTCCGTGCTCCTTCATTTGAAAAACAGGGGGCTTGCGGTGACGATCAGGGATCTTTTCAGGAATCCGAAGCCGAAGGACCTGGCTCTGTATGCTTCACACATTTCTCCGGAGAGCGGCGAAAAAGAGGACGATCGAAGAGACGGCTCCGTTGAACCGGAGGTGTCGGCATGGCGTCTGCAGCTTCCGGAAGAATTACACCCACTGGCTGATGATGAGAGTGTGGAGCGAATCTATCCCACAGACCCTTCCACCGGGTTTTATCTTTTTCTGCAGGAATCCGGCAGTGAATATCAAAGGGGCGTCAGGATGCGCTTTCGCATCCGCTGCGGCAGGGGCTTTACGGAGGAAGAATTCCGAACCCGTGTAAGAGAGGTTGTTCAGAAGCATCCGGTACTGAGGTCGCGGTTTACGCGCGCTGCTGACGGAAAGGCATACCAGATTTTTCAGAAGGACATGGAGATCCCTGCTTTTTACAGAGACGCAAGCAGTCTGTCAAAGGAAGTGCGGGAGAGATTCCTCAGTGGATTCTTCCAGGTCCTGGAGGAAGGAGAAAGCCTTTTTGCGGCCGGCTGCTTTCCGGATATAGAGAACAGCTGTGATCTGCTGCTCTGCATGCGCCACACACTTCTCGACGGCATATCTGCAGCTGTCGTGATCAACGAATTGGCGGCGGACAGTCTGCCGCCCGGACCGGATGCCTTTTATACCTGGCGGGAGTGTCTGTTCAGGGAAAAGGACCGGATCCCTGAGCCCCTTTTGGAATACTACCACGACTATGGCGAGAGAATGCTGCTCCCTTCAGACGGGGGGAAAACCCGTTTTGAGGTGCGGGTAAGGGAGATCGCGTTCGACAGGGAGGCGACCAGGAGGATTCTCGAAAAATGTGCCGGGGAACAAGTGTCTCTCGTCACTTACACGGAGTACAGCTACGGTAAGAGCCTTTTGCAGGCTGCAGGCCGTGACTGGCTGTGGTTTTCACACCTTTATTCCGGCAGGGACGCAGAGCTTTCCGGGATCGGAGGGATCGCCGGCAATCTGTTCTACACCATGCCGGTGCGGATCCGGAGCGGCATGAGCATCCGGGAATTCCAGGAGGAACTTCTGATTCCCTGGCAGTATCCATACAGTACGGAGAATTCTCTGTACAGGCGGCTGAACAGCCGCAGGGTGGAAGAAGGCATTGTGTCAAATACCTTTATCGGCTTTGGAGTGAATGTGCTGGATGTATGGGATTATGAGGAGAAGAACCGGACCGGACATTCGATGCGCCTGAAGGACGGGTGCCTGACGGTTGTGCTGCGCCACCTGGACGGGCAGGAGGAAAATGCTGCCTACGATATGATTGAAGAGATGCTGCGCGGGATGCCGCTGTAAGCGGGAAACAGGGACCGGAGTGTGGGTGAATGAAGGATCGGGTCCGTTCTGCAGTGTCCTGAGTTTTCCTTTGCGGGAGTCGGGATTTATCAAAAAGGGGAGAGACTGGGTTCGGAGCTATTAAGCGATGAGGAGTTCCGGCCTCTTCTCGAAAAGGAAAGGGAGAAGGCCGCTGCTTTTACCGGAAAATACGGAGGCCGCATCTTTGGCAGCTACGAGGAGATGACGACATCCCCGGATCTGGACGCTCTTTATATTCCGCTGCCTCCAGCCCTGCATTATATCTGGGCAAAGCGGGCCCTGCTGCACGGAAAGCATGTACTGATCGTAAAACAGGCGGAGCTTGTTGACAGCTTCCGATCGTTTGCACAAAAGTAAGGAGGGCAGCCGGTCCATGGAAGGACATACACGCAGTGTGAGTCAGTATTTAAAGGACACAAAGCTTCAGATTCTGGAGCCATGCATGACGGGACTTCCGTATCGGTCAGCAGACGGCAGAGGCCGCGTGGTAATTTATCTGGCGGTTCATTTTGACGGCCCCGTTGACCGGGAAAATCTGGGGCTCGCCCTCCGGGATACAGCCTGCCGGTTTCCTGTGGCGGAAAGATGTATCCTCCGGATCGGAAATGCTTTTTTCTTTGCAAAGAGTGAAGCTCCGCTCTCTGTCGGAGAGTACCAGGGAAACCGGCGGCTTGGCAGCCTGGAAAACGGATATCACTCCCTGGATGTCTCGGCGGATGATGATCATGTTTACTTTGCCGTGGACCACGGCCTGATGGACGGCGGAGCGCTGCTGCGGTTTGCGGAATATATGCTGAGCCGGTATGATGATTACAATGCCGGAAGCCCTGAACCCAAGCAGGCTTGCCGGCAGGTGGATGAAAGAACCTGTGGCGCTCCGGCTGCCCTGCCGCCCGAAGTATCCGCACGGGAGGAGGCAGATCCTTATATGCTCAGCGCCGAAGGGGAGGCATTCCGGGTAAAGGGTCCTGCCGCCCGAAACTGCCAGCTCACCTTTGCGTCGGAGAGATTCTGCGATCTAACGGAGCTGGCGGTACCGACAGAAGCGGTCCTTTCGATCTGCCGTGAGCTGAAAACCTCCCCGACCGCCCTTTTTGCGCTGCTGATTGCCGAGGCAATTATAAAAATCAGGCCGGAGGATGAGAAGGGGCACATTATTGCCGAGATCCCGATTGACTTCCGGAGGGCGCTGGGACTCGAGGATTCCATGAAAAATGCTGCCTTTTCTTTTCTTGCTGACCTGGAGGATCCGGGTTGGGACATCCTGGATTTTTCGCGGAAAGCAGAAATCCTTAAAAAAATGATCAGGGAGGCGGAAGATGCCCGGGTCGCCCGCGGCTGGATTCAGTTTTACCGGGATCTGGGGACCGTATGGAGCCGGATGGCAGGCATGCCCGAAAGCAAAAGAACGGGAACCGCATACACCTTTATGCTGTCCTACCTTCGGCCATCCCCCCTGAAATGCTGGGAGGGGAAAGAGCTTTTGTTTGCCGGCGTTTCCTCGCACAACGATTTCTGCATGACGGAGTACGCAGGCAATTTCCACCTTTGGCTGCGGCCGATGAAGGACGAAAATTACGCTGAAGCGTTCCGGGCTGCTTTTTCCGATCACGGGCTGCCGCTCAGTATGAGGGATACTGAGGGACCCTCCTTCACTGGAGAGACACCGGGGCTCCTGTACTGATCCAGGGCTAAGAAGACAAAACAGGATAATTTTTACCACGTTACTTCATTCCTTCAGCCTTATGGTACAGGTATAATGATAATACAAAACCAAGC